>NZ_VIFN01000013.1:0-75479 GCF_013183775.1 Halomonas hibernica | reverse complement strand
GCACCAACAACGTTATTTTACCAAAATTGCAATAGCATTAGGATATGGCATGCCCTCTTCAAGGATACTGAAACTTACTCCCTGGCTGCCACTAGCGACCATTGGCCTTAGCCTGGGCTATGCCGCTACCGTGTTAACTCGCCTGCCCTGGTGGGCGCTCTTTCTCATCGCCGCTGGTTGGATCGGCACGGGGTTGAAGCTGAGCTGGGGTCGCCCAGCAAATGCTCGCTACCGCAAAGTATGGCCCTGGTCATTAGTACCGCTAAGCTTGATGGGCGTGTACGTTTATTTAGCTGACAGCTTCGGCAATGTCGATTTAGGCGCTGTGTTTTTTCATTTACAGGCCGGTATCGCGGAGCACGGCGGCGCCAGCAAAATGGTGGTCGCGGTACTTTATACGCTGACTATGCTGGGCATTTTATGCTCCATTACGTGGCTTTCGCGCCATGACCAGCGCTGGCGACTAGCCGAGCGCTATTTTGCGATTATTTTGCTGGCGACCAACCCGTTACTTTATGGCTTGGGGCAACGCAGCGTTGCCGTCGTGGCTGATGATAGAGAGTGGTTAAATCGACGTTATATGCCGCCCATGACCGGCGAGCAGTCACATACCCCTAATCTGCTAATCATGTACCTGGAGAGCCTTGAGCGGACCTATAGCAACGAGGTTTTTGATGACGCTTATGCCGACTTGAACACGCTGGGCGAGCAGGGTCTGGTTTTCGAAGGCATCCGACAAATGGAAAACACCGGCTGGACCATGGCGGGAATGATCGCCAGTCAGTGTGGTGTTCCGCTAATGCCTGCCGGGCTTTTACACGATACACAGTTTGAGCCATTGAAAAAGGTGGTGCCTGGCGTTGACTGCCTAGGTGATATTTTAGCGGCTCAAGGGTATCAATTAAGCTACCTGGGGGGCGCTAGTACACAGTTCGCGGGTAAAGGCCTTTTCTATCGCGGTCATCAGTTTAATAGCGTAAAGGGTAAAGAAGAGTTTTTACCCGACATGGAAGATCCAGAGTATTTAAATAGCTGGGGACTCCATGACGACACGCTTTATGATTTTACCGCTGATGAAATACGCCGGTTAAATGAAGAGGATAGCGGCCCCTGGGCAGTGGTGAATCTTAACCTGGCAGGCCATGCGCCGAGCGGGTTTCCGTCCCAAACCTGCCAGGACCGCCAGGGCACATTTGATGGCCAGGATATTCTGTATTCTGTGGAGTGCTCGGCTCATGAAGCACGGGTATTTATTGAGCAGTTACAGCGCGAAGGGCTTTTGGATAATACGTTGGTAGTTGTACTCAGCGATCACCTCACCATGCGAGTCTCCGTATGGGACCAACTGACAGCTCTGGACCGCGATAATACGCTGATTATGCTCGGCGACTATATTGAGCCCCAGCGTATTCGCCGCGATGCTACGATGCTGGATGTGTTTCCAACGATATTAGAAGCGCTCGGCTTTACCTTGAACGATCACCGAGCAGGGCTGGGTGCTTCACTACTCAGTGAAAAACCCACGCTGGTTGAGGTGCATGGTATCGAAACACTCAACGAGCGCTTGCGTGAGGAAACCGCCCTGCAGCACCGCTTATGGGAAGGACTAACGCCCCAACGCCGTGAAGCAGAAGATACCTCGACAGATCAAGTGACAGAAACGCCAGCGGATCAGGCCGACGAAGTAAACATCACCCATTAATGATCAAGCCGCTGGCACGCTGCGGGTCGGCTTGCATCGCCTGATAGACCTGCTCTACCGCTAACTGATTAAGGCAGTTGGTATGCCCCAACGGGCAAACACGCTTAAAGCAGGGCGAGCAGTAGAGCCCCAAATAATGAGCGACAGCGTTGTTGGTCAAGGGCGGCGTATAGGCCGGTGACGAAGAGCCGTAAAGCGCATGAATGCGCACGCCGACGGCAGCGGCCACATGCATGAGACCTGAGTCGTTGGTTACCACTTGCCGGCAGTCGGCCAACAGGTCTACCGCATCGGCTAGCTGCGTTTTGCCGCATAAATTATGCGCATGGGGCAACCCTTTCACGATGCTGTCGCCTGCCGAATGATCTTTTGGCCCACCCAGTACCCGAATTTCAAAACCGTCGCTGATAAGTTGCGCGGCCAGGTTGTGAAAATAGGCCAGTGGCCACTGCTTGGCAGGCCCATATTCTGCGCCGGGCATCATGCCAATGGCGGGCCGCGATGACAGCGCATGAGCCAGGCGCAAATTAACCAGGTTATCCCGGTCGATCATTAAACGCGGCCTGGGGATCGGAAAATCCCCGTTGAGCGCTTCATCACGAGGCAAACCCAGCGATACAAACCGCTTTACGGTCTGGTCCAGAACCTGCTTATCTAGCTTGCGGCGCTCTTTTAAAAGCCCATAGCGATGCTCGCCCAAAAAGCCTACCCGCTCGGGAATGCGGGCCATGAAGGGAACGAGGGCGGCTTTCCAGGAGCGTGGCAGCACAATGGCACGGTCAAAGCGCCCTTTTAGCTGGCTGGCGAGTTCACGGCGATTAGCCAAACCAAACTCGCCGTGACCAACAGCCAAGGGGAGCACTTCGTCTACCTCCGGCATACGCTCTAAAATGGGCTGTGACCACGCGGGCGCAACCACCCCAATGGTCGCATCAGGCTGACGCGCTTTAAGCGTCATAAAGAGGCTTTGCGCCATGACCATATCGCCCACCCATGACGGGCCAACCACCAGCAGACGCTTGGCGGAATTAGCCATTTAGCCACTCCAGGTAAGCGCTAACCCCTTGGGCCACGGTTTTGAACTCAACATCGCAGCCGGCTTCACGCAAATGACTGATGTCGGCACGCGTGTAGCTTTGATAACGGCCTTTCAACTCTTCAGGAAAATCGATGTAATTGATCTCGCCTTTGCCATAGAAGTCGATGACTGCTTCGCCAATCGCTTTAAAGGGCTCTGCTCGGCCAGTTCCTAGGTTAAAAATGCCAGACGCTTGAGGGTTATCCAAAAACCATAGATTGACGTCGACGACATCGCCCACGTACACAAAATCCCGGCTCTGCATGCCAGCCTCATAACCACCATAGGCGCCAAACAGTTTCAGGGTTTCGCCGTTACGGATTTGAAGATGGTTATGGTAGGCGACACTTGCCATCTTGCCTTTATGCTGTTCACGAGGGCCGTAAACGTTGAAATAACGGAAACCAACGATCTGGGTAGTTAGCGACTCCCAGCGTGAGCGCACATGTTGATCAAACAGCAGCTTGGAGTAACCGTAGACATTAAGCGGTTTTTCGTACTCGGGCGCCTCTTTAAAGACGTCACTGCCGCCATAGGTCGCGGCGGATGATGCGTAGAGGAAAGGGATGCCGAATTTCTCACAATAATTCAGCAGTACCTTCGAGTACTCGAAGTTATTTTTCATCATGTACTGGCCGTCCCACTCCGTGGTATCGGAACACGCCCCTTCATGAAAAATCGCCTCGATGTTTGGCAAGTCGGTGATCTCACCGCGCAAAGCGGCCTCTACCTTGGCAAGAAAGTCATCTTTATCCAGGTAATCGGCCAGCGTACAGTCGGCTAAATTGACAAATTTAGTGCCGTCGCGCAGGTCATCCACCACCATGACATCATTACGGCCGCGCGCATTCAGTGCTTTCACGATGTTTGCGCCAATAAAACCGGCACCGCCTGTTACAACGATCATTTTGCTCTCCTTAACCAAAAGCGGTTCTGTTGGCTTATGTGCCTATAACCCATCTGCCTAGGATTGTATACTTGACGGCTTATGAATTCATGGCCAACGGTGCTTTCTGCGATGAGTGTCTCGACAAACCAATCGACACCTGATGTGTCGACCTTCCAAGGCTTGATCCTTGCTCTGCAACAGTACTGGGCAGAACAGGGCTGCGTCATTCTCCAACCTCTTGATATGGAAGTTGGCGCGGGCACCTTTCATCCCGCTACTTTCCTGCGCTCAATCGGCCCAGAAAGCTGGAACGCGGCCTACGTTCAGCCTTCTCGCCGCCCAACCGATGGCCGCTATGGCGAAAACCCCAATCGCCTGCAGCACTACTACCAGTTTCAGGTCGTCATGAAGCCATCGCCAAGTAATCTGCAGGACCTTTATCTTGGCTCACTAAAGCGTTTAGGCCTGGACCCACTGATCCACGATGTGCGCTTTGTTGAGGATAACTGGGAATCGCCAACGCTGGGCGCTTGGGGCCTGGGTTGGGAAGTATGGCTCAATGGGATGGAAGTTACCCAGTTCACCTATTTCCAGCAAGCGGGCGGTATTGAGTGCTACCCCGTTACCGGTGAGCTGACCTATGGTCTTGAGCGGATTGCCATGTATCTGCAAAACGTTGACAGCGTTTACGACCTGGTGTGGGCGATTGCCCCGGATGGTAGCCAAGTCACCTATGGCGATGTGTATCTGCAGAACGAGCGTGAGCAATCGACGTATAACTTCGAGCATGCCGACGTCGACCAGCTGTTTGCCTCCTTCGATCACCAGGAGCGTGAGTGCGCCAAGCTACTGACCGCCAACCTGCCCTTACCTGCTTATGAGCAGGTACTCAAGGCATCACACACCTTTAACCTTCTGGATGCCCGTCACGCTATTTCGGTAACCGAGCGTCAGCGCTTTATTCTGCGCGTGCGCACCATGGCGCGGGATGTTGCCCATACCTACTTTGAGTCGCGTAAAGCAGCAGGTTTCCCCATGGCTCCAGAAGCGCTTCGCCGCGAACTACTTGCCGATCAGGGAGATGCATAATGGCTGTTGATACGCTTTTATTAGAACTGGGCGCCGAAGAGCTGCCACCCGCGGCGCTGGATGCACTCTCTGACGCGTTTGCCGCAGGGGTTGAAAAAGGCCTGCAAGAGGCCGAGATTCCTTTCCAGCACGTGACCGCTTACGCCACACCTCGCCGTTTAGCCGTCAAGGTCAGCGAGCTTGCCGATAAACAGCCTGACCGCGAAGTAGAGCGTCGTGGGCCGGCGCTGGCCGCCGCCTTTAAAGACGGTGTTGCAAGCAAAGCAGCCGAAGGCTTCGCTCGTTCCTGTGGTGTTAGCGTCGATGAGCTAATTCACCTGGAAACAGACAAAGGCACCTGGCTTGGCTACCGCGAACAGCAGCAGGGTGAGAGCCTTCAAGCACTTCTGCCCGAGATTCTGCGTAAAGCCATTCAGGGCCTGCCTGTACCTAAAAATATGCGCTGGGGGGCATCACGTATTGAGTTCTCCCGCCCGGTGCACTGGTTGGTCGCACTTTACGGCAGCGATGTCATTGCCGCAGAAGTGCTGGGATTACAGGCTAGCCGCACCACCTATGGCCACCGCTTCCACGCCCCCAATGCGATTCAGCTTGAGCACGCCGATGATTATCTGGCCACGCTCGAAAACGCTTACGTATTGGCGGACCGTGAGCTGCGTCGCGAGCGCATTCGCGAGCAAGTATTAGCCGAAGCGGAAGTACAGGACGCCAATGCCGTTATCGACGAAACCCTGCTCGTTGAGGTCAGTGGTTTGGTGGAGTGGCCAGTCGCACTTACCGGCAGTTTCGATGAGCGCTTTTTGGAGGTCCCGGCGGAGTGTTTGATCTCCTCCATGAAGGCCAATCAAAAGTACTTCCACCTGCTGGATGACCAGGGCAAGCTCAAACCGCTGTTTATCACTATCTCCAATATCGATAGCGCTGATCCACAACAAGTAATTTCGGGTAACGAAAAAGTCATTCGTCCGCGCCTGGCGGATGCCGCCTTCTTCTACGATACCGACCGTAAGCAGAGCCTGGCTTCGCGCATTCCGCAGCTTGAAAGCGTGGTGTTTCAGCAGCAGCTGGGAACACTGGCCGACAAAGCACGTCGTACCACCGCTATTGCCACTTTCATTGCTGAGAAGATCAACGGTGACGTTGCCAATGCACAGCGTGCTGTGGCACTTGCCAAGTGTGACCTGGTCACCGAAATGGTGCTCGAGTTCCCTGAGTTACAGGGCATTATGGGTCGCTACTACGCCGAGCAGGACGGCGAGCCTGCGGATGTTGCTCAAGCGATTGAAGAGCAGTACCTGCCACGCTTTGCCAGCGATGCTATTCCGCAAAGCCTGACCGGGCAAACGCTGGCCTTGGCGGATCGCCTGGACACCCTGGTAGGTATCTTTGGTATTGGTCAGCGTCCAACCGGCGCAAAAGATCCCTTCGCCCTGCGCCGCGCCTCAATTGGCGTGCTGAATATCCTGATCAAGGGCGAGCTGAATCTTGATCTGCGCGAGCTTTTAGCTGCCGCCGCTCAGCAGCACCAAGGGCTACCCAAGGCTGAGGGTCTGGTAGAGGACGTGCTGACCTATATGCTGGATCGTTTCCGCGCTTGGGGCCAGGAAGAAGGCATTAGCGCCGAGATGTACCTGGCGGTGCGTGCACGCCCGGTCACCAACCCGCTCGATTTCGCTCGTCGACTGCGCGCGGTGAAAGCCTTTGCTCAACGTGAAGAGGCAGCTGCGTTAGCCGCCGCTAACAAGCGCGTGACCAATATTCTGAGCAAGCAGGATCACAACGGCAACCTTCAGGTTGACCCGAGCCTGCTGCAAGAGGAAGCCGAGCAGGTACTATTCAAGGCAGTCACCAGCCGCCAGGAGCAGGTAGCCCCGCTGTTTGGTACCGGTGATTATCAGCAAGCGCTGGATGTGCTGGCGACGCTTCGTGAACCCGTCGATGCCTTTTTTGATCAGGTGATGGTCATGGCGGATGATGAAGCCGTGCGCAATAATCGTCTTGCTCTTTTGGCGAGCCTTCAGGCACTGTTCCTGGAAGTTGCTGATATTTCGCTGCTCCCCCAATAACGCTCTCTCGACCGTCTGCCGGTGGCTTTTATGCCACCGGCAGCACGCTTATCACTCCCTCCCCTACCTGCCTTTTAGCGCGCTCATTTCTGGCTGTGACGTATCATCGTGACACTCCTCTTTGAAAGTCTCTTCACGCGCCGCTGGTTTGTTTCACGTGAAACACCGTGAAAAAATAATCGATTTTTACTAAAATAAAGTTTTCCTGATGCATTAATTCCCCTTTATAGACGTAATGCGTGTTATTGCTTGGGTGCATAAGCACTCTGGAGTTGCCCTGTGTACGATCTCTTTCTACTGGACTCATTTCCCCAGCAACAGGCTAGCATGGCTTCCCATACGCTGAATGGCCAAAAGGTGTGGTTAAAACGTGCCGCCAAACGGAACTCTCAGCTTGCCTATGCGCCGCTCAAGTTATTGGCTGCATGGTTTAATATTGAAGCGTTAAAGCCGGTCCCCAACCTGGGCGGCGAGCAAAGTATTTTCACCGAGGCCCAACGGATTAGAGCCTTAAGTGAAGCAGGTATCTCAGTGCCCGTCATCCTGGCCGAAAATCCTCAAGCCCTTCTTTTGGCGGATGCAGGGTCGCCTGAACAACCCGCGGAGACACTGCTGGAAAAGCTCAAAAAGGCGAGCAGTGTTGAGGAAGTAGATAAAGCGCTTAGCCAAAGCATCCAGGCACTCAACGCGGTTCATGAGCGCAATTGCTACCTGAGTGAAGCGTTCGCACGCAATATCCTTATCACCCAAGACCAAACTGTCTTTATCGATTTTGAAACGGATCCAGGTAAAGTACATACCCCAATCAACTGCATGGTGCGCGATTGGTACTGCTTTATCTTTTCACTCTATGGCAAACTCTCTAAATCACCGATGCAAATCGAACGTTTAACCCCTGCGCTGATTGATGGATTGCACAGCGCCCGGCAGGAAGTTCGAGAGCAGTTTAAAAAAACGCTGCCCAAACTACTCCGCTTGCAAAAAATCCCATTTAAATACCTGGGTAGTGATGGCCGCAAAATTAGCGTCACGTTGCAGGCGTTGGCGATGCTTAATCAGCGTCTTTAATGGAACGCGCAATGCCTATCTCCCCCGAGCAGCTAGTTATTCTTGATCGTGACGGCGTCATTAATCAGGATTCTGACGCCTATATAAAGTCACTCGAAGAGTGGCTGCCCTACCCTTCTTCCATCCATGCTATCGCTAAATTATCCCAAGCCGGTTACACCGTTGCGATAGCCACGAATCAGTCGGGCATTGGCCGCGGTTATTACGATGCAGGCGTTCTCGGTCAAATGCATGACCGTCTAAATGCGTTGGTCAATGCCGCAGGAGGAACCATTGCGCATATCGCTTATTGCCCGCATGGACCCGCCGATGATTGCGAGTGCCGCAAACCCTTACCGGGCTTGCTGCATGATATTCAGCGTGCGCTAAGTTTATCGAGCTTATCCGGCAGTTGGATGGTGGGTGATAGCCTGCGCGACCTGCAAGCGGGCGAAGCATGTGGCTGTCAGTCGGTATTAGTAAAAACTGGCAAAGGCGAGAAAACACTGGCCAAGGGCGTTGGCCTGGAAAATGCCCTCGTTTATACAGATTTAGCCGAGTTTGTCGATTGGCTGTTATCCCGTTCATCCGGCTAAATGTTATAGCTCAAAAAAATGCCGCTGGCTTTAAGCCAGCGGCATTTTTCATTTCAAACAATGTTTCACGTGAAACATGTTATGCAAGCTTTCGCTCGGTGCCTTATACGTCCAGATTAGCGACCAAGGCATTGCTTTCGATAAAGTTACGCCGTGGCTCTACATCATCACCCATCAAGGTGTTAAACATCATATCGGCGGCGACGGCGTCTTCAACCGTAACACGCAGCATACGGCGGCTATCCGGGTCCATGGTGGTTTCCCAAAGCTGGTCTGGGTTCATTTCGCCCAGCCCTTTATAGCGCTGTACCGAAAGGCCTCGCTGACCTTCCTGCATTAGCCACTGCAACACCTCGGAGAAGTGACCCACAGGCTTCTGACGCTCGCCACGGGAAATAAAGGCGCCCTCTTCAAGCAGCCCATTAAGGGTATCACCCAGCGCTGAAATAGCCCGATAATCCGCGCTTTCAAAGAAGTCCAGGCCCCAGTCGTACTCGGTAGTCACGCCATGCGCAATAAGCGACACGGTAGGCAGTAACAAGCCACGCTCTTCATCTTCTTTCAGATAGAAGGTGTAACGCGGCCCGCCTTCATAGGCCACCATGTCATCCATGACTTTTTGCAGTTCAGCAATCCAGTTTTCCATGGTGACACGATCTTTAAGACTCGCCTCGCCCTGCAATCCTGTGACATGGATGATCTGCTTCAATACTTCAATCGGGTAAACGCGCGCCAGGCGATCGATACGCTTCATCACGTTACGATACTGGTTTACCAGGGCTTCCAGCTGCGAACCGGAGATACCCGGCGCGTCCGCATTTACGTATAGGCCTGCGCCATCCAGCGCTGTCGTGGTCAAGTAATCGACCATGGCCTGCTCATCTTTAAGATAGAGCTCTTGCTTGCCTCGCTTGATTTTATAGAGCGGCGGCTGGGCAATAAAAATATGGCCGCGCTCAATCAGCTCCGGCATTTGGCGGAAGAAGAAGGTCAGTAGCAAGGTACGAATATGCGAACCGTCGACATCCGCATCGGTCATGATGATGATGGAGTGATAACGGAGTTTATCGGGGTTAAACTCTTCGCGGCCGATACCACAGCCCAGCGCGGTGATGAGCGTACCCACTTCAGCTGACGAAAGCATTTTGTCAAAACGTGCTTTTTCGACGTTCAGGATTTTACCTTTAAGCGGCAAAATGGCCTGCGTGCGGCGGTCACGCCCCTGCTTGGCACTGCCACCAGCCGAGTCGCCCTCCACCAGGTAAAGCTCTGACTGACTGGGGTCTTTCTCCTGGCAATCAGCAAGTTTGCCCGGCAGGCCTGCAATATCCAGCGCGCCTTTACGCCGCGTCATGTCCCGGGCCTTACGTGCCGCTTCACGCGCACGCGCCGCATCCAGCATTTTATTAACGATTGCTTTGGCTTCGTTAGGCTTTTCAATCAGGTAGTCAGAAAACAGGCGGCCCATTTCCTGCTCAACGGCTGTTTTCACTTCACTGGACACCAGCTTGTCCTTGGTTTGTGAAGAGAATTTCGGGTCAGGCACTTTGACAGAAACAATCGCCGTTAAGCCTTCACGAGCATCATCACCCGCCGTGCTTACCTTGGCTTTTTTGAGCAGGCCTTCCGCTTCGATGTAGTTATTCATCGTGCGCGTCAGTGCTGCCCGGAAGCCGGCCAAGTGAGTGCCGCCATCACGCTGAGGAATATTATTGGTATAACAGAAGATGCTTTCCGTAAAGACGTCGCTCCACTGCATTGCCACTTCGACTTCTACACCGTCCTCCCGCGAGGCAGTAAAGTGGAAAACAGGGTTCAGAACCGTTTTATTGGAGTTGAGGTGATCAACAAAGGCTTTCAAGCCGCCTTCGTAATGAAACAGCTCTTCCTTACCGCTGCGATCATCCATTAGCCGAATGGCAACGCCAGAATTCAGAAACGACAGCTCACGCAGGCGTTTGGCCAAAATATCGTAATGGAATTCAATATTAGCAAAGGTGTTCTGGGAAGGGCGGAAATGAACACGTGATCCGGTTTTTTCCGTTTTACCCACCACGCTAAGCGGTGCCTGAGGCACGCCATGGTGGTAAATCTGCTCAAACACTTCGCCCTGGCGCCAGATAGTTAAGCGTAGCTCTTCAGAAAGCGCATTAACCACGGAAACACCCACACCGTGAAGACCGCCAGATACTTTATAAGAGTTATCGTCAAACTTACCGCCCGCGTGTAACACGGTCATGATGACTTCTGCGGCAGAGACGCCCTCCTCTTCGTGCAGCTCGGTAGGAATACCGCGACCATTATCGCTAACGGTTACCGACTCATCGGCATGAATAACCACGCGAATTTCACTACAATGGCCCGCCAAAGCCTCATCGATGGAGTTATCCACCAACTCGAAGACCATGTGGTGCAACCCGGTGCCGTCGTCGGTATCACCGATGTACATACCAGGACGTTTGCGTACTGCATCCAGTCCTTTGAGCACCTTGATGCTTGATGAATCGTAAGCCTGTTCGCTCATTGACCACTCCGTCGTGAAGTCTGTCTTGTCCCGTATCGTCTACCCATCTTGTACCAACTGGCCAAGCCCTTGCGGGTCATGTTTCACGTGAAACATGCTAACCAGGGTTTTAGATTGCCACATAGGTTGTAATGCGGCGGGGTCGACGCTGGTAATAAATGCCTGACACTGCATCTCTTCAAGCAACTGACAGAAACGCTGTTGGTGTTGCACATCCAGCTCTGCTGGCAAATCATCAATTAAATAAATGCAGTGACGCTGTGCCGTTCTTTCCAGAAACCGCCCCTGGGCAAGCTTGAGTGCGCTTACCACTAGCTTTTGCTGGCCTCTGGAAAGTACTTCAACAGCAGGCTGTTTATTAAGCCTGATACGCAAATCGGCACGCTGAGGGCCTTGTTGGGTAAACCCCATTTGCTGATCGGTGTCTCGGTTATCCTGAAGCGCATCAGCCAGCGTTTTCTGTTTGTCCCATCCTCGAGCGTAGTTAAGTTTTAAGCCAGGTAACGGAAGAAGTACATTCAGCGTTTCTTCAAAGACAGGCAGAAACTCACTAAACCATTCAAACCGCAACCTATCGACTACCTCGCCCCATAGCGCCAACTCTTGCTCCCAGGCCGCCATTTCCTGTGGGTCTATTCTACCACGCCTGAGTAATGCGTTCCGATGTTTCACTGCTCGACGTGTACGCTTCCATGCTTCCAGAAAGTGATGTTTCACGTGAAACACTCCCCAGTCAAGAAACTCGCGCCGTCCGGCCGGGGACCCTTCAAGAAGCCTAAAAGCGTCAGGATTGATTAGTTGCAAAGGCATCGCCTCGACCAACTCGGCCAAGCGTACCCCCTTATCCCCACGCAAACGCAGCTCTAGTTCACGCTGAGCCCGTAACCGGCGCACCCCTATGGAAATCTCTGGCTCCCCTTCCAGGCGCCCGTAGAGCGTCATATGTGCCACATCAGATTGGATGGCATGCTTTAGCTGACGGGTACGAAATGAGCGGCCCATTCCCAAAACATGAATGCCTTCTAGCAGGCTGGTTTTGCCACTTCCGTTCAGCCCAGTGATGATATTGATCCCCCGAGAAGGATGCATATCCAGCGGCGCTAAATTCCGTAACCCTTGGAAGTTAAGCTGACTCAAGCTCATGTAAACACTCGGGTAAAAGGCGTAACCAACCCTCAAGAGAAAGCGGCGCCCCTGCTACCAGAAGCGCCGCCCCGTTTGGCATTTATGAAACGCTATATTACAACCGCATGGGCATAACAACATACAGCGCATCGCCACCACCCGGCTCTTCAAGCAGCGCACTGCTATTAGGGTCGGCCAGCGTTATTTGCACTCTGTCTTCATTTAGTACGCTAAGCACGTCAACCAAATAGCCCACGTTGAAGCCGACTTCCATCGCAGAGCCGTTATATTCGACGGCCACGTTCTCTTCGGCTTCTTCCTGTTCAGGGTTATTCGCCATGACCTTAAGGTTGCCCTCTTCCAGGTATAAGCGCACACCTCGATACTTCTCATTGGAGAGAATCGCCGTACGTGACAGCACCTGACGCAACTCGGCGCGTTCAGCAATGAGCACCTTATCGCCATTGCGTGGTACGACGCGCTCATAGTCAGGGAACTTCCCGTCAATCAGCTTGGACGTAAAGGTGAAGTCACCGGTATGAGCACGCACATGGGTTGAACCCAACGTCAGGCTTACCGGCTCATCGCTATCATCCAACAGGCGCGAAAGCTCAAGAATACCCTTACGAGGTACAATCAGCTTCTGCGGCTGGCTAACCGCGACATCAACAGGACGTGAACACATCGCCAAGCGGTGGCCGTCTGTCGCCACCGTGCGTAGCAAGTTACTTTGAATTTCCAACAGCATGCCATTGAGATAGTAGCGAACATCCTGCTGCGCCATGGCAAATGATGTGGTTTCAATAAGATGCTTTAACGTGCCCCGTGGAACGCTTAACTCCTGACTGCTATCGGCATCTTCAATATTGGGGAATTCAGCCACCGGTAATGTCGAGAGCGTAAAGCGTGAACGACCGCTGCGCAGCACCGCTCGGCCATCTTCAACGGTCAGTTGGATATCGGACTGATCAGGCAGCGATTTACAAATATCCATCAGCTTACGAGCAGGCACGGTTGCCGCCCCTGGCTGGTCAACCTGGCTTGCGACAGTACGCCCGATGAGTTCAACCTCAAGGTCCGTACCGGTTAGTGCGACCTGGTCACCTTCGACCTGAATCAGCACATTAGACAGTACAGGTAGCGTTTGGCGCCGTTCTACCACGCCTGCCACCAGAGTCAGCGGACGCAGCAATGCCTCTCGGGAAATGGAAAATTTCATCAACACTCCGGTTTATATCCTGAAAACCTGCAGACGGCAGGCCAATCCCATGGATGATTTAGCTGGTTAAAAGGCGCAACAGATTTTTGTAATCTTCGCGAATATCCGCGCTCTCCTCTTGCAAGGCTTTCACCTTGCGGCAAGCGTGAAGTACCGTTGTATGATCACGGCCACCAAACGCATCGCCAATTTCCGGCAAACTATGATTGGTCAATTCCTTGGCTAGCGCCATGGCCACCTGCCGGGGGCGAGCGACTGAGCGCGAGCGTCGCTTGGATAATAAATCTGCCACCTTGATTTTGTAATACTCGGCGACTGTGCGCTGGATATTATCTACACCCACCTGCTTATCTTGTAGCGCGAGTAAATCTTTTAGCGACTCACGAATAAAGTCCTGGGTAATCGGCTTACCCATAAAGTGTGAGTCAGCAATCACTTTTTTCAGTGCTCCTTCCAATTCACGTACGTTCGAGCGAATTTTTTGAGCAATAAAGAAGGCCGCATCATGAGGTAAATCAACTTTGGCCTGGTCGGCTTTTTTCATCAAGATGGCTACGCGGGTTTCAAGTTCGGGCGGCTCAATAGCCACCGTCAAGCCCCATCCAAAGCGCGATTTCAGGCGCTCCTCAACACCACTGATCTCCTTTGGATAACGATCAGAGGTGAGAATCATTTGCTGGCCGCCTTCCAAAAGCGCATTAAAGGTATGGAAAAACTCCTCTTGGGAGCGCTCCTTGCCAGCAAAAAATTGAATATCATCAATGAGTAACGCATCAACACTGCGATAAAAGCGTTTGAAGTCGTTGATCGCATTAAGCTGAAGTGCCTTGACCATATCGGCAACAAAACGCTCAGAATGCAGATACACCACCCGGGCATTTTCCCGGCGGCCAGCCAGCGCATTGCCTACGGCGTGCATCAAGTGCGTTTTACCCAGACCTACCCCACCGTATAGAAATAGTGGGTTATAGGCACCACCCGGATTTTCTGAAACCTGCCGAGACGCCGCACGCGCCAGTTGGTTGGATTTACCTTCCACGAAAGTATCAAACGTAAAATTGGGGTTCAGCCCACTGCCGTGCTTAAGACTACCTTCGACCTGGACCTGACGCTCGTTAGTCCGCCGGCGCGGCGTTTCTTCACGCTCACGCAGCTGATCAATTTCACGCTCATCGGCAACATCACCGCGCGGGGGCGTATGCACTGAAGGCGCCGAGGTTGAAGCGGAAACAGGATTACCCAAATCACGCGGCTGGGGGACTGCCGCTACTGGACGACGGCTACCTACGGTCAGGCTTACTTTGGGTGGTTTAGACGGCGCAAGCTCGCGGATCAGCTCACTGATTCGCTTGGCATACTTGTCACTCACCCAATCGCGCACAAAGCGATTAGGCGCCAGTAAGCGCAACTCATTGGACTCTCCTTCTTCTGCCTGCAAGGGACGTATCCAGGTATTGAATTGCTGAGAATTCAATTCGTCCTGCAGGTAGTCCAGGCACTGTTGCCAAAGCGCGAGTGACACTCATCTCACCATCAGTTGAAAACGGCCGACCATTGTAGCGCTCTAAAGCTTGGTTATCCACACGGGTTTGGCTAACAATTATGCCTGTGGACAACTTATCGTAAGCACGTGGGACAACCCGCTGATGGAGTGGGGACAGATCCGTTTTTAGCGTTTTTCCACATCTCTACGCACACCAAAACAACAGTTTATAGACCGCTTATACGACACTTATGCACATTGTTTTTATGATTTTATCATATTGATTAACCTATCCATTATTCACTTATCCACAAATAGTATCCCCACTATTAATAACAACAAGATTTAAAAACCTTATTAGTAATAGTAGTTGTTTTGATTTTCGCGTAAAAAAGCCGGCAGGCCCCATGCCCACTGCCTTTTTGTTGGTTTTTATGCAAGGAAAAATTGCACCCGGCGCGGGAAGCCTCTACAATTTCCGGTCTTGAATTGAAACTCCCCGGCTAGTTTCCTCACTGGGCCGGGTCTTTTGGATTCACATCCGTCCTAAACCACGTGGGAATTACGAGTTATGAAACGCACTTTTCAACCCAGCGTTCTCAAACGCAAGCGCATGCATGGCTTCCGTGCTCGCATGGCAACCAAAAACGGCCGTGCCGTTATCTCTCGCCGCCGTGCGAAAGGCCGCAAGCGTCTGAGCGCCTGATCTCGGATTGCGTGTGCCGCCTCAAGGCTTTCCCCGGCGTTTGCGTCTTTTAAACGCTGGGGATTTTAGTCACGTGTTTGAACAAGCTGACCTTAAAGTTCATGGCAAAGGTATGATGGCGTTAGCGCGCATGACTACCCGAGGGCATCCTCGCATTGGACTAATCGTCAGCAAGAAAAATGCAAAGCGCGCTGTAGATCGCAACCGCTTTAAGCGTCTAGTCCGAGAGTCCGCCAGGCTTCGCCAGGATCACCTTCCCTCCATGGATATTGTGATATTAGCCAAGCGCGGTGTGCAGGATATCGACAATGAAACGCTTAGTCGGCAGTTGCATGGTATGTGGAAACGCCTTCAGCGTGACGCGCAAACGGTATCAATTGCACCACCGCTTGATGGCGTAACACGTGACACTTGACGACACACCTCGCCGCTCGACCTCGGCCTGCCGCTTGGCAGGCTTTCGTGTGTCATGGGTCGAGTAAATGACACTGCGCCATTAGCATGTTCATCACCCAGCGGGCAGAACCCTCATGGACGTAAAACGACTTCTCTTACTGATTCCAATGGCAGTACTTGCCTATCTACTGGTGATCCAGTGGAATCAGGATTATGGGCCGACAGATTACGACTCGACGCCTGAAATTACGCAAAGCAGTAGTGACGCCCCCTCAGCCAATGCTGAAAGCAGTAACGACCTGACGGTTCCGTCAACGTCGGCACCCAACAGTGCGGTAGACGATGGGCTGGCAAGCAATACTGAAAGCGAAACATCTAGCCGTGACTTTATTGCGGTGGCTACCGATGTTCTCGACGTGCGCATTGACCCGCACGGCGGCGACATTATTTATGCTGCGTTACCTCAGCATAAAATGACGCTGGATACTGAACGCAACTATGTGTTGCTCTCGGATAATTCAACGCGTAGCTATGTTGCACGTTCCGGCCTACAGCTGGACGGGCAAGCAAGTCGTATTGAATTTACTCCGGAAAGCAATGCCTATCGTCTGGCAGATGATGATGACCAGCTGGTCGTTGATTTACGGGCAGACGTTAACGGCGTTGATATTATCAAGCGTCTTACGTTCGAACGTGGGAATTACGCGGTCAATGTTGATTACTATATTGCCAATAATACCGATGCGCCGGTAAGTGCTCGTTTTATTGGCCAATTAGCGCGTGATAACAGCCCTGACCCGTCAAGCGGCGTTGCCATGGGTATGAACTCCTATATTGGCGCAGCGTACTCAACGCCAGACGAACGTTATGAAAAGATCGATTTTGAAGACATTCAAAACCGTAACTTTGAAAATCGTGAAGCCCAGGGCGGCTGGATTGCGCTTATCCAGCACTACTTTGTTTCTGCCTGGGCACCGCCCCAAGACCAGCAAAACCTTTACTACGTCACCACTGACTCAAGTGACCGTAACGTGGTGGCGTTTGCAGGCCCCACCAGCAACATTGCGGCGGAAGGTGAAGCGACACTGGGCGCCACGCTCTACATGGGCCCCAAGGTTCAGGATCACCTTGAGCAAGTGGCACCCAACCTGCGCCTGACCGTTGACTATGGCTGGTTATGGTTTATTGCCAACCCGCTGTTCTGGTTGCTGGATAAGATCCACGACATCGTGGGCAACTGGGGCTGGTCAATTGTTCTGCTGACGGTTGTGGTTAAGCTGGTGCTCTTCCCGCTGTCTGCCAAGGCTTATAAGTCAATGGCACGCATGCGGAAACTGGGCCCGGAAATGCAGCGTCTTAAAGAGACCTATGGCGATGATCGTCAGAAAATGTCTCAAGAGATGATGAAATTCTACCAAAAGGAGAAGATCAATCCTTTAGGTGGCTGCTTACCCATCGTCATACAGATGCCGGTGTTTATCGCGCTTTACTGGATGTTGCTGGAGTCGGTAGAGCTGCGCCATGCGCCGTTTATCTTCTGGATTCACGATCTATCGGTGAAGGATCCTTACTTCATCCTGCCAATACTGATGGGTATATCCATGTATGTTCAGCAGCTGCTGAACCCGACACCTCCGGACCCCATGCAGGCGAAGATCATGAAGATGCTGCCGATTATCTTCACCTTCTTCTTCCTGTGGTTCCCGGCGGGTCTGGTCATCTACTGGGTAACCAACAACATCATTTCGGTCGCGCAACAGTACTTTATTACGCGTAGTATCGAAAAAGACCCCAGTGTGGGTAAAGGAATGCGAACCAAGTAATCCTTGTTAACCACGCTCCCAGACCCCCGCCCTCGTGCGGGGGTCTGGCGTTTTAGAGACGACAAATTCACAATGTACGCATCCATTAATGAGGCGCGCCATGGCTGAACGACTTTATACCCAGGATACGATTACTGCTCTGGCGACACCGCCTGGGCGTGGCGGCGTAGGGATTATTCGCGTCTCAGGGCCTGCCTGTCGCGATATTGCAGCGTCCATACTCGGCCACTGCCCGGCGCCTCGGCATGCCTATCACGGCCCCTTTAAGGGCGCTGATAGCATTATTGACGAAGGCATCGCCCTGCTGTTCAACGGCCCTCACTCCTTTACTGGCGAAGATGTGCTGGAGCTACAGGGGCACGGTGGCCCCATTATCATGGACATGCTGCTTGAGCGTTGTGTGGCCTTGGGCGCGCGGTTGGCGCGGCCTGGTGAGTTCTCCGAGCGGGCCTTTCTCAATGACAAGCTCGACCTTGCCCAAGCCGAAGCGATTGCCGACTTGATTGATGCCACCTCGCGTTCAGCGGCGGAAAATGCCGTGCGCTCACTGCAGGGCGAGTTTTCTACCCGCGTCTCCCATCTGGTTGAGCGGCTTATCGAGCTGCGTGTCTATGTAGAAGCCGCCATCGACTTCCCTGAAGAGGAGATCGACTTCCTGGCGGATGGTCATGTCGCCCAGCGTTTGGAAAGTGTTCAGCAAGCACTCAGCGACGTGCGCAAAGCCGCCGGCCAAGGGGCGCTGTTACGCGAAGGCATGAACGTGGTCATTGCCGGTCGCCCCAATGCGGGTAAGTCCAGCCTGCTTAACGCGTTGACCGAACAAGAGACCGCCATTGTGACCGATATTGCAGGCACCACGCGGGACGTGCTGCGTGAGCACATCCATATTGATGGCATGCCGCTGCACATTATTGATACAGCGGGCTTGCGTGATACCCCGGACGCCGTTGAAAAAATCGGTGTCGCCCGCGCCTGGGCCGAGATTGAGAAAGCCGACCGGGTACTGCTGTTGGTGGACGCCTCTACCACCGAGGCGACCGACCCCATGATGATCTGGCCCGAGTTTGTTGCCCGCCTTCCCGATCAAAGCCGTTTAACGTTGGTACGTAACAAAATCGATACCAGCGCTGAGCAGGCTGGAATTGATTTATCCACAGCCACGCCCACGCTTCGCCTTTCGGCCAAAACCGGTGCGGGTGTGGATAACCTAAAAAACCATTTGAAAACCGTGATGGGCTTTGCGGCGACCACCGAAGGACGCTTCTCCGCACGTCGGCGTCACCTGGATGCCCTCGACCGGGCAATGGCAGCGCTTGATACCGGCCGTGCCCAATTGGATGGCTACGGCGCTGGAGAACTGCTGGCCGAAGACCTGCGCGACGCGCAGCAAGCGCTGAGTGAAATTACCGGCGAGTTTAGCGCCGATGACTTGCTGGGCGAGATTTTTGGCAGTTTCTGCATCGGCAAGTAATACGCTCACTTTTTGGATCGGCGGGGGCGGCGCTGCAACCCCCGCACACCTTCCAACACAAGTACCAAAACGGCCAACCAGATGGCGATATACGTTAGCCACTCTTCAACGCTGATTGACTCACCGAGCAGTAACGAGACGCCCAGTAGCAGCACGGGTTCAACGTAAACCAGCAAGCCAAACAAGCTCAAATTGAGCAGCGGGGCAGAGAGTGCCTGAAACCCCAAGGCAAGGGTGCTAAGCGCCCCCAACCCCATGACGAGTCCGATCGTATCGGCATTGAGCGCTTTCATCATGTGGCCGCCATCAAGAATAAAGTAAAGGCTGACCGGCAAGCTGAGCAGCATATCGAACCAGAGCCCGCCAATATGGTTGGTATCCGTTTTACGCCGCAGCCAGAAATAAGCCGGATAGCCCAGGCACACCGCCAGGGTCGGCCAGGCCAGCGTTTGCGCTATAGCCAGTTGATTGATGATACCCACTACTGCAAACAGGCAAGCCATTTTCTGAAGGCGCGACAGGCGATCTCGGAAAGCGATTTGGCCAATAATCACCATGGTCATCGGCATTATAAAATAGCCCAGTGAGACCGCTAACCCATGGCCGTTGCCTGGCGCCCACATAAACAGCCACAGCTGAAAGCCCAACAAAAATGCTGATACTAGCCGTGAAACCCAGAAGTAAGGTTCGGCCAGTAGTCGACACCCGATAGTCACTAGCTGCGCTCCGTAGCCTCGCCACAGAACAAATACACTAAGGCAGGGAAAAGTTAGCAAGACACGCCAGCCGTAAATCTCTTCTCCTCCCATTGCCGAGAGCAAAGACGTATAGGCAAAGAGTAACGCAAACAGCGCCGAGGCAATCACATTCAACGTGACGCCCAGTGTGGTGTGGTGATCCGTGCGCATAAATGACTTCTAGTCAGAAAATGTAGCGTTATTTTATTGCGGTATGCTTGATAAAGGCGCTTGTATTACCTACCGTCAGCGATAAAATTTCTCACCTGGCAGCACAAATGATACTGGATAACTTTGATCAAAACCTGCTTGAGCTTCTGCAGAAGGATTGCCAGACGCCGCTTCGCGAGCTGGCTGAAACCGTTCATCTGTCAACGGCTTCTGTACAGCGGCGCATACAGAAGTTGAAAAGCAATGGGTTTATCCAGGCAAACGTAGCCGTGCTTGACCCAGACAAGCTGGGCCTAGTCATTACTCTTTTGGTGGAAGTACAAGCAGATAAAACCCACACCGCAGATCTAGAGCTCCTCAAGGCCCAATTTTCCGGGCCTGAAATTCAGCAGTGTTACTACGTGACCGGCGAGGCAGACTTCATGTTGGTACTACTGGTGCCCAGCATGCGTCGGTTTCAAGAGCTAAGCGACACGCTGTTTCACCATAACCCCAACGTTAAATGGTTCAGAACAATGGTGGTGCTGGAGCGTGTCAAAACGTCTCTAGAGGTGATCTAGCGGCAGCTACTCCTCGACCCACCACTGCGTATCAAAGCGGCTTTCACTTCCAAGGCGGTGGGTTACCTCTGCCATTGCGGTCTTCAAGCGCTCATCAAGCCCCCAGGGCGGGTTAACGACCAACATACCGCTACCGTACATACCGTGCGTTTGCTCACCCGGCGCACGCAGCAAAAGCTCGCTGCGCCATATTTTGCGAATACCGCTTGCCTTTAGCCCGTCCAATAACGCGTGATGATGCCCGGCGGGTAGCAGGGGGTACCAAATCAGTAGTATGGCGTGGCGCGCCTTTTCAAGCGTGTATATTGCCGTATCAACCACTTCCTGGTACTCCGCTTTACGCTCAAAACTAGGGTCAATCAGTACACAGAGCCGCGGGGTAGACACCGGCAGCATGGCCGTTAAACCCGCTAAACCATCGCCATAAATACGTTTTGCCTGAGGAGGAAGCGACTGCGTGTTCAAGTGCTCATGCTCACCCGGATGAAGCTCAAAAAGGCGCAGCTTATCGTGCTCGCGCAATGATTGGCTTAGCCACCACGGGGAGCCGGGATAGTGCGTTAACGCACGAGTACTGGGCTGAACGCTGGTGACAGCATTTAACCAATCACAGAGTAACGGGTCGGTGAGTACCTCGCGTTCGTGCCATAGCGGCCAAATGCCCTCACGGTACTCCTGAAGCCGCTGCGTCTCTTTGGTGGCTAACGGATATAGCCCTCTTCCCGCATGCGTATCTATATATGTAACAGGTGTTTTTTTACGTAATAAATAATCAACGACGGTGTAGAGCGTCAAGTGTTTGTGTACATCGGCAAAATTACCGGCGTGATAGGCGTGTTGATAAGACAGCATGGTAACTCGCAGATAAGTGAACGAAAAAAGCCCGCTATGGGATCATAGCGGGCTTTAAACGGTAATGCGCGGGGGAGTTATGTCTTACTTAACCCTGGCCGTTACCGATTGGCGTCAGGGTGATTTCAACCCGGCGGTTTTGCGCCCGGCCCTGCTCGGTATCGTTGCTGGCAACCGGCTGGTTAGCGCCGTATCCCATGGTGTTAAGACGCGAGGAGGATACCCCGTTTTGACTTAAGTAGTTGCCCACTGACTGAGCTCGGCGCTCTGAGAGACGCTGGTTGTAGCTGGCATCCCCGGTGCTGTCGGTGAAGCCGGCAATATTAACCCGCGTATCGGTATACTGCTTGAGCACGTTAGCCACTTCATTAAGCGCACTGCGCGCATCGCCGGTTAGATCTGAGGAGTCAAACCCGAACGTCACGCTGCTGGGCATATTCAGTACGATGTCGTCGCCGCGACGGTCGATTTCAATGCGCGAGCCCTCCAGGTTCTGGCGAAGCTGCTGTTCCTGACGGTCCATATAAGCGCCAATACCGGCACCCGCAGCAGCGCCCACGGCAGCACCAATCAAGGCACGGTCACGACGGCTGGTACTTCCGCTACCCGAAAGTGCACCCGCAGCAGCGCCTACCGCCGCGCCAATCCCTGTTCCCATGCCGGCCGATGAACGTTGTGTCTGGCCACCATAAGGGTCAGAGGTGGCACAGCCCGCCACTAAGATCGCAGCAGCCAACGGGGTCAGTAGTCGAGAAATACGCATCACTCACTCCTTGTATATTTTTGCGCTTGAATTATTCGTCGCTGATAAAGGCCAGCAACTCATTCAAGAATAATAGACCTTGAGGCGATGCACGCAGCTTTTCGGGCATTTCCATCAAAAGTCCTTTTTTGGCGGCGGTGTGTAAACGCGCTAAAAGTGCTTCCTGCGGCTGGCCGGTATGCGCCGACCAGGCCTGCATGGCAACCCCTTCGGTTAAGCGAAGCGCATTCATGGAAAACTCAAGTGGCAACTCGTCCGCCGCGATAGGCTGCTTGCCCGCCAGGAAACCGCGTGGGTCATTATCACGCCGTAAGTAAGCATCGGGCTGGCGCGTTTTCCAGCGCCGTTCAATATGCCACTGCCCTTGCGGGTCAATCGTCGTCAGTTTGCCGTGTGCCCCGGCGCCAATGCCCAGATAGTCGCCAAACTGCCAATAGTTGAGATTATGCCGGCTCTGCTTACCAGGTTTTGCATAGGCTGAAATTTCGTAGCGTTCAAAGCCCGCCTGCTCCAATCGCTGATGGCCAAGCTCCTGAATATCCCAAAGCGCCTCCTCTTCAGGCAGAACAGGTGGCTGTGAATGAAACGCGGTATTCGGCTCAAGGGTTAGCTGATACCAGGAGAGATGATCCGGTGACAGCGCAAGCGCCTGGTCAATATCATCAAGCGCCAGGGAGGGCGTCTGGCCAGGCAAGCCATGCATCAGGTCGATATTAATATTATCAAACCCCGCCGCACGCGCCTGGCCTACCGCAGTAATAGCCTCTTCACCGCCGTGAATACGCCCCAAGGCCTTCAACTGAGCGGGCTGAAAGCTTTGAATACCCAACGAGAGACGATTGATGCCCGCCTCGCGGTAGCCCGTAAAGCGTGCCTGCTCGGTGGTGCCAGGGTTCGCCTCCATGGTGATTTCTATATTGGGCGCGAAAGGCAAGCGTCGGCGTATTCCATTAAACAACCGTTCAAAGAACGCGGGTGACATCAGGCTTGGCGTACCACCGCCAATAAAGATGGTCTGAATCTGACGCTCAGCAGCTAACGCCAGATCGCCATCCAGATCATGAAGTAGTGCTTTTAAATAAGCTGCTTCGGGTAAATCACCATTAGGTTCATGAGAGTTGAAGTCACAATAAGGGCACTTGCGTACGCACCAGGGCGTATGAATATAGAGCGATAACGGAGGTAATGGCTTAGCCATGTGCCACCTTAAGTATATCAACCAACCCTTGAAGCGCCCGCCCACGGTGGCTTAGGCGATTTTTTAAGTCACTGGGTAATTCCGCCACGCTCATTCCCTGGTCGGGTAGCCAGAACAGCGGGTCATAGCCAAAGCCACCCTCTCCGCGTGGATGAGCAAGTAACTCCCCTTCCCAGCTGTGCTGAACAATAACCGGTACCGGATCAGCAGGATGGCGCAAATACACCAGCACGCACCAGTAGCGCCCGGTGCGCTGACCTTCTGCACAGTCATTAAGCGCTGCCAATAGTTTTTCATTGTTACGCTGATCGCTTTTCGGCTCACCAGCGTAGCGTGCGGAGTAAATCCCCGGCGCCCCTGAAAGCGCATCGACCTCAAGGCCGGAGTCATCAGCAAGCGCCGGTAAGCCGCTAACTCGGCTCGCCTCACGCGCTTTTAAAAGGGCATTTTCAACAAAGGTTAACCCCGTTTCTTCGACATCATGTACGCCAAAATCTGCCTGTGGGCGAACATCCAACCCCAATGGGGCCAGCAGTTGATTGAACTCGTTAAGCTTTCCCGCATTGCCGCTTGCTAGAACAAGGGTATTTACCGTGACCATTGTATTTCTCCCGGCATGGATATAGCAGACAGGTTGCCTGACTACATTATTGAGAAGGCTTTTTCTGCAGCATCCAGCGTAAATTGGATATCCTCAGGCGTATGAGCGCTCGACATAAAGCCTGCTTCAAACGCCGAAGGGGCCAGATAAACGCCGTGATCCAGCATCGCGCCAAAGAAGCGGCGGAACGCCTCGGGGTCACACGCGGTTGCCTGGGCAAAGTTATCCACACGGCGTTGAGAGGTGAAAAACAGCCCAAACATGCCCCCCGCTGACTGTGTCATCATGGAGACACCGGCTGCATTAGCACGCTCTTTCAGGCCACTGCAAAGTGTTTCAACCCGCTGAGAAAGCGCGTCATGAAAGCCGGGGACCTGGAGCTTGGTTAATAACGCAATACCTGCCGCCATCGCCAAGGGGTTACCCGACAGCGTACCTGCCTGGTAAATCGGCCCCATGGGGGAGATATTTTGCATAATCTCGCGCTTACCGCCAAACGCACCGACTGGCATACCACCACCAACAATCTTACCCAAGCACGTTAAATCAGGCGTAATGCCGTAATGCACCTGAGCCCCGCCCAGCGCAACGCGGAATCCGGTCATGACTTCATCGAAAATCAGAATGCTTTCATGCTCGTTACACACCCGGCGCAGCGTTTCCAAAAAGCCCGGCTGGGGAGGAATACAGTTCATGTTACCTGCAACAGGTTCAACAATAATGCAGGCAATCTGGTCACCGATTTCAGCAAAGCATTCTTCAACACCTTCAATATCGTTATAGGAGAGCGTAATGGTGTGCTCGGCAAGAGACGCGGGAACACCTGGCGAGCTGGGTTCGCCATGGGTGAGCGCGCCAGAGCCCGCTTTTACCAGCAACGAATCTGAATGGCCGTGATAGTTACCTTCAAACTTAACGATCTTGTCGCGCCCGGTGGTGCCGCGTGCCAAGCGGATCGCCGACATGGTGGCTTCCGTACCAGAACTGGTCATGCGCACCATTTCCATGGTGGGGATCATTTCGCAGATCAGGTCTGCCATGGTGGTTTCCACCGCGGTCGGGGTACCAAACGAGAGACCGTTGTCCAAACGAGCACGTACCGCTGCCAACACATCCTGGTCCGCATGACCGGTAATCATCGGGCCCCAGGAACCTACATAGTCCACGTAGCGGTTGCCTTCCACATCAAACAGATAAGCGCCCTGGGCGCGCTCCATAAATACCGGCGGACGGTGCAGGCCTTTAAACGCACGTACCGGCGAATTTACGCCACCTGGAATATGGCGGCTAGCAAGCTCAAACAGTTCAGCAGATGTGGTCATGGCGTCCTCAATATCAATGGCGTAGCGCGAATAAAATCAAAAGCGAACCGGCCGTGGCAAGCGATTAGGTAAACACTGCCCGCTAGGCGGCTGATACCCATGAGACAGACTCTCCCAGGTAAAGTGCTGGGCCTGTTCACAGGCCGTCGGCAAACGCTCACCGGCGGCAAGGCGTGCCGCAATGGCAGATGCCAAGGTGCAGCCTGAACCGTGAAACCGTTCCGGCAGACGTGGCCACTGCCATTGGCGCGTGGTATCCGGCGAGTGCAGTGTATTAACAACCTGCTGCTCGTTACCTGGAACAGGCTCATCGGTCGCGGTTACTAAAATAGCCTGGCAACCCTGGGATAAAAGTGCGACGGCGCGCGCCGTATCATCCAGGGGGCCGTCAATCTCTGGAGTGAGCTGCTTAAGCTCATAACGGTTGGGCGTTAAGATATCCACAAGCGGTAGCAGGCGAGCCGCATAGAGGCGTTGCAATTGGGGTGTGGATAACTCAGTACCGCCACCGGCTTTAAGTACTGGGTCGGCCACAACCGGGATGCCTGGGAAACGGCGAATAATCTGCTCGGCTGCTCTTAGCGTTGCTTCATCTGCCAACAGGCCCAGCTTGATCGCAGCAACCTGCATCCCGCTAAGCGCCTCTGCCATTTGGCGCATCAACGCGGGGTCGGCCGGAACGACATGGCTCACGTTATGGCAGTTTTGCACCGTTAACGCGGTGGGAATCGTCACTGCCCAACCGCCACAGGCGGCAATGGCTTCGCTATCTGCCACTAAACCCGCTCCGCCCGTCGGGTCATGGCCCGCCAGTACTAAAACAACCGGTGAAAGAGGTTGGCGCATCAAAAAGGTTTCACAACGGCAAGTAGAATAATCGCCACTAGCGCAATCACCGGCGCTTCGTTGAACCAGCGAAAGAACGTGTGGCTTTTCGTGCAGCGATCCTGGGCAAACTGTTTTAAATAAATCAGACAGACGTGATGATAGGCGATCAGCAGTACCACAAAGGTGAGTTTAACGTGCATCCAGCCTTGGCTGAACCAGCCGGGCACCAGATACAGCATCGCCCCGCCAAAGATAAGCACCAGTATCATGGAAGGCGTCATGATGCCGCGATAAAGCTTACGCTCCATGGTTTTGAAATAGGCGATAGCTTGATCGTCGCCTTTATCTCGTGCCATGGCGTGATACACATACAGCCGCGGCAAATAAAACAGGGCGGCAAACCAGGTCACCATGGTCATTAAATGCAGGGCCTTCAACCATAGATACATTGTCTCTCCTTATACGGGCGAATCATTCGCTTTCGGGTCAGTACGGGTATTTGGGTCAGCGTCGGTATTGGGGTCAGAATAGTAATAATAACGTTCAATGGCACCACGGGTGATGATACCTGAAATTCGCTGCCGCTTTGGCCGATAACCGTGCACTACATAAAGCGCGCCCAAGGCATCGTCTTGAAGCTTTACAAACGCCTCTGACAGGGTGGCCTGTAGGCCAATCGGCGCAAGTTCCAGGCGCTGGCCCGGAATTTCCAGTAAATCGACGGATTCATTATCGGGAGGAGCATCGCCATCAAGCGCTTCATCGTGCTCCAAAAGCCACCGCGCCAGCGCCGACGCTTTTAACGCCAGTACCGATTTTTCTTCATTTGAACGCTCAATAATCAGCCAGACAGGATTGGTTTCCAGTAGTTTACGTGCCTGCTCAAACGTCACCTTGCGCTCAGTACGTACCAGGCTTCGCTCCATCACCGCAGGCACCGACACGCGGGAAAGCGCCTGCATTAACGGCTGTTGAAGCGGGTGCAGCCCATAACGTACGGAACTAATAAAAAATCCTTCGCAGCCGGTAAGCTGGCGAGACGTCAGGCAGGCAACCACCACCACCAACATACCCGGCAACATGACATGCGGCGTATGAGTAAGCTCCAACAGCGCCATTAACGCCGCAAGCGGCGCTTGCAGCACCGCCCCCATCATGGCCGCCATGCCTAACATGGCGTAAATGCCTGGGTCTGACGCTTTATCAGGCCATAGCCAGCCACCCAAAATACCGCCCAGCGCGCCTGTCGCAGCACCAATCACCAGCGTGGGGCCAATAATCCCGATGGGTACGCTACCTGATACGGTCAGGGCGGTAATCAAAAGCTTGGCAATCATCAGCGCCAGCAACACGTTAATGTCCAATTGATTATTAAGCGCCGCCGCCACACTATCGTAGCCAATTCCCTGAACCTGCGGAAACCACCATGCCACCACCCCGGTCGCCACCCCCACACAAGCCAAACGAAGCCACAACGGCCATGCCTGCATGCGTTTGTTACGTGAAATATGAATAAATAGCCCCGCCAATAGCCCGACCACAAAGCCGAGTACGATGACCCACGGTAAATTCATGAGCGAGCCCAGCACGACCTCGGGGATACGAAAAGCCGGCTCATTGCCATACACCATCTGCGCAATGAGCGCCGCCATCGTAGAGGCTAAAATCACCGGCATAAAGCTCATCAGGGTATACTCCATCATGACGACTTCCATGGCGAAGATAACCCCGGCAACCGGTGTATTGAACGACGCAGAAATCCCCGCCGCCGTCCCACAGGCAACCAAAACGCGCAGGCTGTTATTGGGTAACCGAAGCTTGACTCCCAACCCGCTTGACGCGGCAGCGCCTAAATGAATAGCCGGGCCTTCCCTCCCAGCAGAGAGCCCACCAAGAACCGACACCACCCCCACCCACCATTGATTCAGCCAGTTTCGCATTGGGAAGCGGCCCTGGTGATAAGAGAGGCGCTCAATAACGTGCCCTACTCCCATCTTTTGGGCAGCGGCTTTTTGCCGATAAAGCAGCAGCCCCAGCACGCTAACGGCAATAATAGGCAGCAGTGAGCGCAGCCACGGAGGCAGTCCTTCAAATCCTTCCGGGTTTCCATCCGGCATATAAAACACCGCCCCCGCTTCGAGCAGTAGCCGGAAGGCGACCATCGCCGCCCCCGTAATGATCCCCGACACTAACCCCAATACGCACAGCTGAGGCAGCGCATCAACATGGGCCAACTGGCGTCGAAACCCCTCGAGGGTGAAATCTGATCGGGAAAAACGCGCCACGACGACCTTCCTTTACGCATGTAGTGTAGTTCTCTTGTGTATCATAGCCCGATACGCTTCGACAGCCTGCGCCAATCTGTTTAGGCTGTTAATTATTACCCTGTCTCGAATGTGCAACGTGTAAGGAGTCGTTTGTGATTAAGGTCGGAATTGTCGGCGGTACCGGTTATACCGGCGTTGAGCTACTGCGGTTACTCGCCCAGCACCCCCATGTCAGCGTTGAAGCCATTACCTCGCGCTCGGAAGCCGGCGTCAAGGTATGCGATATGTATCCCAATCTGCGCGGCCACTACGACACATTGACGTTCAGTGAACCCGATGCAAAGCAGTTAGGCGATATGGATGCGGTATTTTTCGCCACTCCCCACGGTGTTGCCCACGCTTTGGCTGGCGAGCTTTTGGACAAAGGCACCCGCATTATCGACCTGTCGGCTGACTTCCGCCTGCGTGATGTCAAGGTATGGAGCCAGTGGTACGGCCAACCTCACGGTGCGCCTTCGCTACTTGAAGAAGCGGTCTATGGCCTGCCCGAGATGCACCGCGAAAAAATCAAAACGGCGCGCCTGGTGGCCGTGCCAGGCTGCTATCCAACCTCTGTGCAGCTAGGCTACCTGCCGCTGCTGGAAGCCGGGCTGGTTGATCCTCAACAGCTGATTGCTGACTGCAAGTCAGGTGTGACGGGGGCAGGCCGAGGGGCCAAGGTGCCTTCACTACTGGCAGAAGCCAGTGAATCTTTCAAAGCTTACGGCGCCTCAGGGCATCGTCATTTGCCCGAAATCCGCCAGGGCCTTGGTGATATGCAGGCGCACCCGGTGGGGCTGACCTTCGTTCCTCATTTAACACCGATGATACGGGGCATTCACGCCACGCTCTATAGTCAGCTCACCACCTCAGTGGATGACCTTCAGGCGCTGTTTGAAAAACGTTATGCAAGCGAACCCTTTGTTGATGTGATGCCTGCGGGTAGCCATCCTGAAACGCGCAGCGTTAAAGGCATCAACACCTGCCGTCTGGCCGTGCATCGTCCGGAAAATAGCAACACCGTCGTCGTGTTATCGGTCATTGATAACCTGGTGAAAGGCGCCTCGGGCCAAGCCATTCAAAACCTCAATCTGATGTTTGGGTTCGAGGAGAGCATGGGCTTGACCGCTCCTGCCTTGATGCCATAAGCCACGTACAAAATCCCGGCAATAGTTGACCCTTTTGCTGGGAATTATCCATAATCATCTTCCAATGCTGATTATTCGTTCTTAAAGCTCGCGGGAGGTACCCATGAGCGGTGCAGAAGCTTTTGTTCCAACCCCTTTAATGCTGTCCGATAGCGCACGTAAACGTATCCGTGCCCTAATGGATGAAGAAAATAACCCTGCGCTAAAACTGCGCGTCTATGTCACCGGCGGTGGCTGTTCAGGTTTTCAGTACGGCTTCGATTTTGCCGATACGGTCGCCGAAGACGATACGCTCATTGAATTTGGCACGGCGACCCTGGTGGTCGACCCTCTCTCCTACCAGTATCTGGTTGGCTCGACGGTGGATTACGAAGAAGGCCTCGCTGGCGCACGCTTTCGCATTCAAAACCCCAATGCCACCACCACCTGCGGCTGCGGCGCCTCTTTTATGGTGTAGGCGCTTATAACGCTAGCAAAGCGTTGGTACCCATGACTTGACGCCTTGGTGGTTTCTCGCCAAGGTTAAAAGGTCAACAATTGCTCTAACGCGGTGTGAAGAGAACGTCGTCTCTTCTTTTCACCGCTTCAGCGCTATAAAACATGGGGAAACCAATGAAAACCATACTAACGACAACTGCTATCGCTTCCTCCATCGCTCTGGGTTTAAGCGGCGCCTCTGTCGCCATGGCCCAAACGCCTTCTGTTAATGTCGCAACCGACCCAAGCTTTGTTCCTTTTGAAATGATGGATTCAGAAACCGGCGAGATGATCGGTTTCGATATGGATATTATCAATGCCGTTGCCGAGCGTGCCGGTTTTGAGGTCAATCTCACCACCATGGAATTTTCGGGCATTATTCCCGCCGTGCAAACCGGCAGTCAGGAAATTGCCATCGCAGGCACGACCATCACCGAAGAGCGTGCGCAGGTCGTTGACTTCTCTGACCCCTACTACGATTCCGGTCTACAGATTATCGTTCGTGCCAACAACGAAGACATCTCTTCATTGGAAGACCTCCAGGGCCTGACCATCGGTACCAAGATCGGCTCGACAAGCTACGACTTCCTCCAGCAAGAGCTGGGTGAAGGCGCTGACATCACGCCCTATCCAGGCACCGCCGACATGTACATGGCTCTGCTGGGCCGCAACGTAGACGCCGTGCTGTATGACGCCCCTAATGTTGCTTACTTCTCCCAAACCCGCGGCGAAGGACGTACCAAAGTGGTGGGACCGCTTTATGAAGGCCAGCAGTATGGCATTGTGTTCCATAAGGGCAGCGAATGGGTAGAACCCACCAATGAAGCCCTGGCCGCCATGCGTGAAGACGGCACTTACGACGAAATCTACAAAAAATGGTTCGGTGAAGCCACCAGCGAGTAACCCAGCGGCGCTATAGAGTTAACAGCTAATTTATCACAGGGCCGGGCGGCTACCCTCCCGGCCCTGTGACGTTATACGTCGCGTGTTTTTTTGGAGATAAGACGTGGATTTCGACTTTCATTTCGACTGGGCAGCCGCGTTTGCGTCGATCCCTTACCTGCTACCGGGTATTCCCTGGACGCTGCTAATTTCATTTGGCGGTCTAGCAATCGGCTTTTTTATTGGTATTTTCTTTGGCCTGCTGCGTATTAGTCCGATCCGCTGGCTACGCTGGGTGGCCCTCTGCTACATAGAAGTGTTTCGTGGTACGCCTATCCTCGTGCAGGTACTGTTTATTTTCTACGGCCTGCCCCAGCTACTGGGCAGTCCTATCAATGCGCTGGTCGCAGGCATTGCCGCTATTGCGGTTAACTCGGGTGCGTATATTTCTGAAATCGTGCGAGGCGGCGTGCAGTCCATTGAGCGCGGCCAGCGTGAAGCATCCCTCTCGTTAGGGCTTTCGCGCGCTCAGGCCTTTCGCTATGTGATTTGGCCCCAGGCGCTGCGTCGTATGATTCCTCCGCTTGGCAATCAGGCCATTATCAGCATTAAAGATACCTCACTATTTTCAGTCATTGGGGTCAGCGAGCTGGTACGCCAGGGGCAAATCTATATCGCGACAACCTTCACCGCCCTGGAGGTCTACTTTATGGTTGCGGTGATGTATTTAGCGATTACCTGGACCCTCTCTATTCTTCTGCGCCTGCTGGAGCGTAGAGGCATCGCAGGCTGATAAGGAAACGTACAATGACCGATACCGTGTCACCCACAACGCCCTCCATTGTGCGTATGCAAAAGCTGAATAAACATTTTGGCAACCTGCACGTACTCAATGAGATCGACCTTGAAATTATCCCCGGTGAAGTCGTCGTCATTATTGGCGCAAGCGGGTCAGGTAAATCCACGCTGATTCGCTGCATCAATGGGCTGGAAGAGTTTCAGTCGGGCATGCTGGAAGTAGATGGCAATACGCTAACGCCTAACGGCAAGAGCAGCAAGGCACTACAAACCATCCGTACGGAAGTCGGTATGGTGTTTCAGCAGTTCAATCTATTTCCCCACCTTAGCGTGATCGATAACATCACCCTGGCACCCATGAAGGTGCGTGGCTGGAACCGCGACGATGCAGTGGCAACCGCAAAACGCCTGCTGGATAGGGTCGGAATTGCCGACCAGGCCGATAAGTACCCCAGTCAGCTCTCAGGTGGTCAACAGCAGCGTGTTGCCCTCGCCCGTGCCTTGGCCATGGAGCCTCGGCTTATGCTGTTTGATGAGCCTACCTCAGCGCTTGATCCCGAAATGATTGGTGAAGTGCTGGACGCCATGCGTGAGCTGGCGAAAGAGGGCATGACCATGGTGATTGTCACGCATGAAATGGGCTTTGCCCGTGAAGTAGCCGATCGCGTGATTTTTATCCATAAAGGGGTTATTGCTGAGCAAGGAGCGCCACAACAGCTCTTCGATTCGCCTCAGCATGAACGCACTCAATCGTTTCTTGCCCGGGTGCTTAAACACTAATCTTTAGCACTCACCTTAAGCACGAATACCGGCAAAAAATACCCGCTTTAACGCATTTTTTATGGCCTGTCCTTGCGACAGGCCATTTTTTTTCCCTGTGGATAGTTTTTTTATTTTAAAACGCTACAACATGCCACAGCGCCCATGAGGAGCGCCTTTAAGGTGGACATGCAATGCTTTTTAGATGTGTTCACAGCTGCGGTAACAACGTCGGTATGAGTAGGTGGATAAGCCGTGTTTTTATGGCGCTGTGGGTAAGTAGCGGTTCCATCCACAGGGCCTACACCGTTTCTACGCAGCTAATACGCTGCTTAACCACGTAAAGGTCAACATTTTAAGCATTTGAATTTTATAAACTTAATAGAGTTATACACAGAAACTGTCCACACTAATAATTACAGCATTAACAGAACTTCTCTTATTTTATTTATATATTGTTATTAATAGAGAGTAACTGAGCAGACGAGGTGTGGAAAAACCTGACGGTTACCCACAGGGGGTTTATACTGGCGGGCTTGTTTAACTACGCCGACACGTCTGAAACTGACGAAACGGCCACATCATTCGTGCCAATTGGCGCAAGACGAGGTGTCTCTTGAATTACCCCGACCGCTTTGACGTGATTGTCATCGGCGGTGGCCATGCGGGAACTGAAGCCGCACTGGCCTCTGCTCGTATGGGCTGTCAGACCCTACTGCTCACGCATAACATCGAGACCTTGGGTCAGATGTCGTGCAACCCCGCTATTGGCGGCATTGGCAAAAGCCATCTGGTGAAAGAGATCGATGCGCTAGGCGGGGCGATGGGGCTTGCCACGGATTTAGGCGGCATTCAGTTCCGGGTGTTAAACGCTCGAAAAGGGCCGGCAGTACGTGCCACACGTGCTCAAGCAGACCGCGTTCGCTACAAAGCAGCGATCCGCGGCATGTTGGAAAACCAGCCAAATTTAACGATTTTCCAGCAGGCAGCTGGTGATCTGATTGTGGATAACGAGACGGTTCGTGGCGTTGTAACGGAGACTGGTATTCGTTTTTATGCCGAGTCCGTTGTGCTGTCGACGGGTACGTTTTTAGGTGGTGTGATTCACATCGGCCTGGATCAAAGTCGCGGCGGTCGAGCAGGTGATCCACCCTCGAATGCCTTGGCTGAGCGTCTGCGTGCCCTGCCGTTTCGGGTTGACCGGCTCAAAACCGGCACGCCACCGCGCATTGATGCTAAAAGCGTGGATTTCTCACAGCTTGAAGAACAGCCTGGCGATACGCCAACACCGGTCATGTCCTACCTTGGTTCGCGGGATATGCACCCTCAGCAAGTCAGCTGTCATATTGCGCACACCAATGAGCGCACGCATGAGCTGATTCTGGCGAATCTTGATCGCTCACCGATGTACTCCGGCGTGATCGAAGGCGTGGGTCCGCGCTACTGCCCATCAATTGAAGACAAGGTTCATCGCTTTGCCGATAAATCGAGCCATCAGGTCTTTATTGAACCGGAAGGCCTGGATACCCATGAGCTATATCCCAACGGTATCTCGACCTCGCTGCCCTTTGATGTGCAACTGCAGGTAGTGCGCTCGATTAAAGGGCTGGAGAACGCGCATATCACGCGGCCAGGCTATGCCATTGAGTATGATTTCTTCGATCCGCGGGATTTAAAACACTCACTGGAAACCAAATTTATCCACAACCTGTTTTTTGCCGGGCAGATCAATGGCACAACAGGTTACGAGGAAGCCGGGGCGCAAGGCCTGCTGGCCGGACTCAACGCCGCGCGGCGTGCCATGCAGCAGGATGCCTGGTACCCACGTCGTGATGAGGCCTATCTTGGCGTGCTGGTGGACGACCTGATCACAATGGGCACCAAAGAGCCTTACCGTATGTTTACCTCCAGGGCGGAATACCGGTTATTGCTGCGTGAAGATAACGCCGACTTGCGACTGACTGAAAAAGGCCGTGAGTTAGGCTTGGTGAATGACCAGCGCTGGGAAGCATTTAGTAAAAAGCGCGAAGCCATTGCGCTGGAGACCGCGCGTTTAGCCAGTGTTTGGATTCAGCCAAGCAGCCCGGCTGCGGCAAAAATTGCTGAAAAAACCGGCAAACCACTCTCCCGCGAGTATCGGTTGAGCGATCTGCTCAAGCGCCCGGAGCTAAATTATGCGGACCTTGCTGAACTGCCGGGGCTGGAAAGCGGCGTTATCAATGATGAAGCCGTTGCCGAACAGGTACAGATCCAGTCGAAGTACGAAGGCTATATCGAACGTCAACAGTATGAAATTGATAAGCTTAAGCGCCATGAAGCGATGCCACTTCCCGCCGACCTGGATTACCAGCGGGTGGAAGGGCTCTCCAATGAGATTCGCCAGAAGCTGACCAACGTACGGCCTGAAACACTGGCCCAAGCGGCGCGTATTTCAGGCGTAACACCGGCCGCAGTGTCTATTTTGCTGGTGCATCTTAAAAAGCGTCGTCTGATCGCCTCGCCCGAGGTGGCTAACGGATGAGCGGTTTAACTGTATTGGTGAGTAGCTTGCCTGTGAGTGTCGCTGCACGACTGGATAATGGATTAGCGCAGCTCGGTTTAACGGTAACGGTAAGCCAGCGTGAACAGTTGCTTGGGTTTGTCGCCCTATTGCACAAGTGGAACAAGGCTTATAACCTCACGGCAGTTCGCGATATTGATGATATGGTGGCACGTCACATACTGGATAGTGCGGCTGTCGCGCCTTATGTGCATGGCCCTAGATTGCTGGATGTGGGTGCGGGGCCAGGTCTGCCGGGTATCGTGCTGGCCATCCTTGATCCGGCGCTGTCCGTTACGCTTTTGGATAGTAATGGTAAAAAAGTCCGTTTTCAGCGCCAGGCTATCATGGAGCTTGGGCTAAAAAACGTGACTGCAAGCCAGGCGCGGGTGGAGACGTTTAGTGACCAGCCGTTTGATCAGGTAATTTCACGCGCGTTCGCAAGCCTGGTGGACTTTGTCACCCTAACGCGTGAACTACCCACGGCGAACGGACAGTGGTTGGCCATGAAAGGTCCTGGCGCTGACGATGAGTTGCGTGAACTGCCCAGCGGTATTCGACTGCAAACACGTCACCTGCTAAACGTGCCCTTCGATACGGCCAAGCGACAGCTATTGATTCTGAACGTTGATTCTGAACCCCAGGAAGGAGTTGAGTAAGTGAGCCAGATCATTGCCCTGACCAATCAAAAAGGCGGCGTGGGCAAGACCACCTCAGCCGTTAACCTGGCGGCTAGCCTTGCTGCTCTTGATCGTCGAGTACTGCTGGTGGACCTTGATCCTCAAGGGCACGCCAGCATGGGCAGTGGTATTGATAAACACGAACTCGATAAAAGCGTCCTGGATGTACTGCTCGGCGATGCCACCGCCGCCGATACCATCGTGCGCGACCTGCCGGTCAACTATGATGTTCTCCCCGGTAACGGTGACTTGACCGCTGCGGAAGTCGAATTGCTGGATCTTGATAAGCGCGAAAGCTGCCTGACCACGGCGCTTGGCTCGGTTGCTGAGAAGTACGATGTGGTGCTGATTGACTGCCCACCGTCGCTCAATATGCTGACCGTTAATGCGCTGACGGCAGCGGATAGCGTGCTTATTCCGCTGCAGTGCGAGTTTTACGCGCTGGAAGGACTGTCGGCGCTGTTGGATACTGTTGAACAGATTAAGCAAAGCGTTAATCCTGATTTGGCGATTGCGGGTATTCTGCGCACCATGTACGACAAGCGCACCAGCCTAACGCGGGAAGTGGACAAGCAGCTGCGAGACTTCTTTGGCGATGCGCTGATCAAGACGACGATCCCGCGCAACGTCAAAGTGGCTGAAGCGCCAAGCCACGGAATACCCGTGACGCAATATGCCCGCTTCTCACGCGGCAGCCAGGCGTACCGCGTACTGGCAAAAGAGATGATTCGTCGGTTATCGCTATAACGTATTGATTAGTACGAGGGAAAGCGAATGACGCGTAAACGCGCGCTAGGACGTGGCCTGGATGCCCTAATTGGTGCGGGCGCTCGTCGCCGTGACAGCCTGGAACTTACTGGTAGCTCTCCATTGGAAGCTCATGATGAGGCGTCATCCGTGATGGTGGCCTCGGATGCGGCTTCTGAGCGTTTGGAGCGCCTTCCGCTTGGTCAGTTAACCCGTGGCAAGTATCAGCCGCGGCGTGATATTCAGCCAGAAGCGCTTGAAGAACTTGCCGATTCTATTCGTGCCCAGGGCGTAATGCAGCCTATTGTGGTACGCCCTATTGGCGAAGATCGCTATGAAATTATTGCTGGTGAGCGGCGCTGGCGTGCAGCGCAGCTGGCCGAGCTTGACGTTATCCCCGCGGTTATTCGTGAGGTAAGTGACGAAGTTGCCTTGGCACTGGCGCTGATTGAAAATATTCAGCGTGAAAACCTCAATGCCATCGAAGAAGCGATGGCGCTTAAACGGCTGGGTGATGAGTTTGAATTAACCCAGCAGCAGATTGCTGACGCGGTCGGTAAATCCCGCACTCAGGTCGCCAACTTACTGCGCTTGCTGGCACTGGATCCTGAAGTCCAAACGCTGCTAGAGCGAGGAGACCTGGATATGGGCCATGCGCGTGCGTTGCTATCACTTAACAGCGTTCAGCAGCGCCAAGTGGCTCATGAAGTGGTGAATAACGATCTCACCGTGCGGTCCACCGAAGCGTTGGTCAAAAAGGTACAGGCCAGCCAAAGCGTTGAAAAAACGCCAAGCCGGCCAAATAAAACGGCGGATGTCTCGCGTCTGGAGACGCAGTTAGGCGAACTGCTTGGCGCCCCCGTCTCAATTGACCATGGTAATCGAGGGAAAGGCAAAGTGACCATCCGCTATACAAGCCTTGATGAACTCGACGGAATACTGGCGCATATTAAATAGGCTGCTTATTAATTAAATAGCAGGCTTATTAAGAAAGCGTTAAAAAGTAGCTAATTTTCACCCTTTGGTCGCAAGTTGTCTCCTAAACACGTTAAATACGAGCAACTTTGGTTGAAGGTGTGATAGCGCTTCCCTATAATCGCGCAAGATTTGTGCAGGTTGCTTATCAACAGCCTAAGCAACCATTCGATGGCAGGGTGCTGGGCAATGGTAGAACGTGTTGAAACCCAGCGCAGGAAGGCGTATGTCATCCGGCTTTTTACCGCACAGCTAATCGTGACGGTGGTCGGTATGTTGATGGTCTACCCTGTAGCGCGCATGCCGGGCGTTTCCTCCGTGGTAACAGGTGCGCTGGTGGCCTTGCTACCCCATGCTTTTTTTATACAGCGAATGGGTATATTGCACAGTAAGCGAACATCGCGTAGCGCTGTTCATTTGTTTCGTGCCGAAGCAGGCAAGTTTGGTTTGACGGTGGCACTGTTTAGCGCAGTGTTCGTTGTAGTGCCCCCCTCAAACCCCGCTTTCTTTTTTAGTGCTTATGTGGCGATTGTTCTGATGCATGGGCTAACGCCGTTGTTTATGCGCAGACATCGCACACTTGATTGAGGTGATATCTCTATGGCCGCAGGAAACGAAGTCTCGACGACTTATTATATCCAGCACCACTTGCAGAACCTGACCTTTGGGCATCACCCGGTGAATGGTTGGTCGCTGGCGCATTCCGCTCAAGAAGCGAGCGAAATGGGCTTCTGGGCGATCCATCTGGATACCATGGGCTGGTCAATCGCTATGGGGGTACTGTTTCTCTGGGTATTCCGTAAGGCGGGAAAAGCGGCGACCACTGGCGTGCCAGGCGGTCTGCAAAACGCGGTTGAAATGGTGGTCGAGTTTATCGATAACCTGACGCGCTCAACGTTCCATGGACGCAACCCTCATATCGTACCGCTGGCCATTACGCTATTCATCTGGATACTGCTGATGAATAGTCTCAAGATTATTCCGGTCGACTACTTCCCGGTACTGTTTAGCAAGCTCGGTGTGGAGTACATGAAAATTGTACCTACCACCGATGTAAATGCCACGCTAGGCATGGCGTTGGGCGTATTTGGCCTGATTTTGTACTACAACTTCAAAGTGAAAGGCGTTGGCGGTTTTGTCAAAGAGCTCTCCCTGACCCCGTTTAATCACTGGGCACTAATTCCTTTCAACCTGGTGCTGGAAATTGTATCGCTACTGGTCAAGCCGTTCAGTCTGGCCATGCGTCTTTTCGGTAACATGTTTGCCGGTGAAGTGATCTTCATTTTGATTGCCATGCTGCCGTTTTGGGCCATTTGGGTACTGGACGTGCCATGGGCAATTTTCCATATCCTGGTCGTCACGCTACAGGCCTTTATCTTTACCACGCTCACCATCGTTTATTTGAGCGCGGCGCACGAACACCACTAACCAAGCAAAGCTAACGCTTTCATTAACCCACAACCCTTAACCAAAACTTAAACTCAGGAGCAACATCATGGAAATGGTTTATCTTTCTGCTGCCATCATCATCGGTCTAGGCGCATTGGCTACTGGTATTGGCTTCGCTATTCTGGGCGGCAAACTGCTTGAGTCTACTGCACGTCAGCCGGAGCTGGGCGACCAGCTGCAAACCAAAACCTTCATCATGGCAGGTCTGTTGGACGCTGTACCGATGATCGGTGTTGGTATTGCGATGTACCTGATCTTCGTTGTTGCCGGTTAATGATTGCTTTACCGGGCGGTTAACCGCTCGGTTTTGTTTCACTCCGGTCGCCACGAACTTGTCAGAGGTACATCCCTGTGAATATCAACATGACGCTTATCGGGCAGACGATCGCCTTCGCGATCTTTGTCTGGTTTTGCATAAAGTACGTGTGGCCTCCGATCAGCAACGCGCTTAACGAGCGTCAGAAAAAAATTGCTGATGGCTTGGATGCAGCCAGCCGTGCTACTCGTGATCTTGAGCTAGCTCAAGAGCGGGCAGAACAGACGCTGCGTGAGAGCAAGGAACAAGCTTCACAGATCCTTGAGCAAGCCAATAAGCGCTCTGCTCAGATGATCGAAGAAGCCCGCGAGCAGGCCCGCGCAGAAGGTGAACGTCTCATGGCGGGCGCACGTTCTGAAATCGAGCTTGAAGTAAATCGCGCGAAAGAAGAGTTACGTGCCCAGGTGTCTCATCTGGCCATCATCGGCGCTGAGCGTGTTTTGGAAGCTTCTGTCGATGAAAATGCGCATCGCGAGCTGCTTAATAAGCTGGCTGCCGAACTGTAAGGAGGTGAATTATGGCGGAATTACTTACCGTCGCTCGTCCTTACGCAAAGGCGGCGTTTGAACACGCGCGTGATAATGATGTGCTTGATAGCTGGTCACAGGCGCTGGGTTTTTTAGGCACTGTTGTGGCCGATAGCGACGCTCGACGTCTGCTGGGTAGTCCCAAAATCGAGAATGCAAAGAAAGTTGCCCTTCTGGTTGAAATGCTTCCAGAAACGTTGGGTGATGCACTGTCTCGCTTTTTGGAGGCTGTGGCTGACCAGGACCGTTTAATGGTCCTGCCTTTTATCGCTGAACAGTTTGAGCGCCTGCGCGCTGAACACGAGCAGCGTATAGAGGTAATGGTAACGTCAGCGTATAAGCTGACAGCCGCACAAAAGACCAAGCTATCCAACGCGCTCAAGAAACGTCTGAATCGCGAAATCTCCATTACTACTCAGGTAGATAAGTCGCTCATCGGTGGTGTCATCCTGCGTGCTGGCGATACCGTCATTGACGGGTCGGTACGTGGTCGACTGAACCGCCTTTCCGAAGCGCTAACCGCTTGAGTCTGAGGGACATGGCATGCAGCAATTGAATCCTTCCGAGATCAGCGACATCATCAAGCAGCGAATTGAGAAGCTTGACGTCGCATCTGAAGCTCGTAATCAGGGCACCATCGTAGGTGTTTCCGACGGTATCGTGAAAATTCACGGCCTCGAAGACGCCATGTTTGGTGAAATGATTGAATTTCCTAATAGCGTTTTTGGCATGGTACTTAACCTGGAGCGCGACTCCGTAGGTGCCGTTGTCCTGGGCGACTACCTGCTGCTTGAAGAAGGCATGACCGCGAAATGCACCGGTCGTATTCTTGAAGTACCGGTAGGCCCAGAGCTGATTGGCCGTGTTGTTGATGCGTTGGGTAACCCCATCGACGGCAAAGGCGATATCAACGCTAAAATGACCGACGCGGTAGAAAAAGTAGCGCCTGGCGTTATTACCCGTCAGTCGGTTGATGAGCCGATTCAAACCGGCTTGAAATCCATCGACGCCATGGTGCCGATCGGTCGTGGTCAGCGTGAGCTGATTATCGGCGACCGTCAGATCGGTAAATCTGCCATTGCCATTGATGCGATCATCAACCAGAAAGGCAAAGGCGTTACCTGTGTCTACGTTGCCATTGGTCAGAAACAGTCGACCATCGCCAACGTGGTGCGCAAACTCGAAGAGCATGGCGCGATGGAACATACCATCGTCGTCGCTGCGGGCGCTGCCGATCCGGCTCCGATGCAGTTCCTCTCCGCGTATTCCGGTTGCACCATGGGTGAGTACTTCCGTGACCGTGGCGAAGACGCGATGATCGTTTATGACGATCTTTCCAAGCAGGCAGTGGCGTACCGCCAGGTATCCCTGCTGCTGCGTCGTCCGCCAGGCCGTGAAGCCTACCCCGGTGACGTGTTCTATCTCCACTCGCGTCTGCTTGAGCGTGCGGCACGTGTCAACGTCGACTACGTTGAGAAGTTCACCAACGGTGAAGTGAAGGGCAAAACCGGTTCCTTGACCGCACTGCCGATCATCGAAACCCAGGGTGGCGACGTTTCTGCGTTCGTTCCGACCAACGTGATCTCGATCACCGACGGTCAGATCTTCCTGGAAACCAACCTGTTTAACTCCGGTATTCGTCCGTCGATTAACGCAGGTTTGTCCGTATCGCGCGTGGGCGGTGCTGCCCAGACCAAGATCATCAAAAAGTTAGGTGGTGGTGTTCGTCTGGCCTTGGCTCAGTACCGTGAACTGGCTGCGTTCTCGCAGTTCGCTTCTGACCTTGACGAAGCGACCCGCAAGCAGCTTGAGCACGGTCAGCGCGTTACCGAACTGATGAAGCAGAAACAGTATTCGCCGATGTCGGTTGCAGAAATGGCGCTGTCTCTCTACGCCGCTAACGAAGGTCACATGGATGATGTGAGCGTCGATAAAGTGTTGGACTTCGAACGTGCGCTGCACGATTACATGAAGTCTGAGCACGGCGACCTGCTCGACAAAATCAACCAGACCGGCGACTACAACGGCGAGATTCAAGACGGCTTGAAGTCGGGTCTCGAGAAGTTCAAGGCGACTCAGAGCTGGTAATGTCCGGCCTGCCTGCGGGCGGGCTTGCCTACTTTCTGAGAGTCACGAACGAAAGGTAGATCGCTATGGCAGCTGCAAAAGAGATACGCACCCAGATCGGGAGCATCAAAAATACGCAGAAGATCACCAGTGCCATGGAAATGGTAGCTGCGTCGAAAATGCGTAAAGCACAAGATCTGATGAAGGCTGGCCAGCCGTATGCCAAGCAGATTCGCAACGTCGTAGGCCACATTGCTGACGCTAACCCCGAATATCGCCACGATTATATGATCGAGCGTAACGAGGTGAATCGCGTAGGCTACATTGTGGTGTCTACCGACCGCGGTTTGTGCGGCGGCTTAAACGTCAACCTGTTCAAGGCCGTGGTGAAAGATGCCCGCGTCTGGAGCCAGGAAGGCGCTGAGCTGGACTTCTGTGCCCTTGGCGCGAAAGGCAGTGCTTTCTTCCGTAACTATGGCGGCAACTTGATTGCCGCCAAGAGCGGATTAGGTGAAGCACCCACGGTCGAGGGTCTGATCGGTAGTATCAAGGTCATGCTCGAAGCGTACGATGAAGGACGTCTTGACCGCCTGTACGTGGTGTATAACGAATTTGTTAACACCATGACGCAACGGCCGGTTGTGCGTCAGCTTCTTCCTCTGTCGCCTGATATGGGCGAAGACGCTAAACATGACGAAGAAAACGCCCGTCCCGAAAGCTGGGACTACCTGTATGAACCGGATGCCAAGGCGTTGCTAGACAGCCTGTTGGTTCGATTCATCGAATCGCAGGTGTATCAGGCGGTAGTCGAAAACGGTGCGTGCGAACAGGCCGCCCGAATGATCGCTATGAAGAGTGCCACTGATAACGCGGGCAACCTGATCGACGATCTGGAGATGGTTTACAACAAGGCCCGTCAGGCCGCCATCACCCAGGAAATTTCTGAGATCGTCGGCGGCGCTTCAGCCGTATAACGCCTAGGGAGCTGCCCAATAAAGCAGCTCCCGGCAGACAGGTTTCATTTGCAGGTTTTTGAGAGGAACCAAGATGAGCGGACGTATCGTACAAATCATCGGCGCGGTGATTGACGTAGAGTTTCCGCGGGACTCTGTGCCCAAGGTCTACGACGCGCTGAAGGTCTCTGACAAAGAGACTGTCCTCGAAGTCCAGCAGCAGCTGGGCGACGGCGTGGTACGCACCATTGCCATGGGCTCCACTGAGGGCTTAAAGCGTGGCTTGGACGTAGCCAACACAGGTGCCGCGATTTCCGTACCGGTAGGTAAGGAAACGCTGGGTCGTATCATGAACGTACTCGGCGAGCCGATTGATGAAGCGGGTGAGATCGGTGAGCAAGAGCGTATGCCGATCCACCGTAAAGCACCCAGCTATGCCGACCAGGCAGCCTCTAACGAGCTGCTGGAAACCGGTATCAAGGTTATCGACCTGGTCTGCCCGTTTGCCAAGGGTGGTAAGGTTGGCTTGTTCGGCGGTGCGGGTGTCGGTAAAACCGTTAACATGATGGAGCTTATCCGCAACATTGCCACCGAGCACAGCGGCTACTCTGTATTCGCCGGTGTGGGTGAGCGTACGCGTGAGGGTAACGACTTCTATCACGAAATGACCGAATCCAACGTTATCGATAAGGTATCGCTGGTTTACGGCCAGATGAACGAGCCGCCCGGTAACCGTTTGCGCGTTGCGCTGACCGGTCTGACCATCGCTGAAAAATTCCGTGATGAAGGCCGCGACGTTCTACTGTTCGTCGATAATATTTACCGTTACACCCTGGCCGGTACAGAAGTATCTGCACTGCTTGGCCGTATGCCGTCTGCGGTAGGTTATCAGCCGACGCTAGCCGAAGAGATGGGCGTTCTGCAGGAACGTATCACCTCGACGAAATCAGGCTCAATCACCTCCGTACAAGCGGTATACGTACCGGCGGATGACTTGACCGATCCGTCTCCGGCAACCACCTTCTCACACTTGGACGCGACCGTTGTACTGGCCCGTTCCATTGCTGAGCTAGGTATCTACCCGGCCATTGATCCGTTGGACTCTACGTCGCGTCAGTTGGATCCGTTGGTGGTAGGTGATGAGCATTATGCGGTTGCTCGTGGCGTGCAGAACGTTCTGCAGCGTTACAAGGAACTCAAGGATATTATCGCCATTCTGGGTATGGATGAGCTGTCTGATGAAGACAAGCTGGCCGTTTCTCGGGCGCGTAAAATTCAGCGTTTCTTGTCGCAGCCGTTCTTCGTTGCTGAGGTATTCACTGGTTCACCCGGTAAGTATGTTTCTCTGAAAGAGACGATCCGTGGCTTCCAGGGCATCCTCGATGGCGAGTATGACGATATGCCGGAACAGGCCTTCTACATGGTAGGCACCATCGACGAAGCGGTCGAAAAAGCCAACCAGATGAAGAAGTAATCCCGTCCATTAGGGGGATTCGCTATGGCGAATAGCTTCACTTGCAATATCGTCAGCGCAGAAGCATCTATCTTCTCAGGCAGTGTTGAGCAGGTAGTCGCTTCCGGGATGATGGGTGACTTGGGTATTTTGCCAGGTCACGCCCCGTTACTGACGGAGCTTCAGCCGGGCCCGATTCGTGTCATTCACGACAATGGCAAGGAAGAAAACTTCTTTGTCTCGGGTGGCTTTATGGAAGTCCAGCCGGATGTCGTTACGATTCTGGCAGACGCCGCAACGCGGGCCAGCGACCTCAATGAGGCCGCTGCCGAAGAAGCGCGTCAGGAAGCGCTGAAAGCCTTTAATGAGAAGTCATCGGAGCTCGATTATACCCGTGCCTCCGCTGAACTTGCCGAAGCCGTTGCACAGCTGCGTACGATCCAGCAGCTGCGCAAAAAGGCGGGTAAAGGCTAACACTACGCGGTAAGCGTGAATAAAACGCCCCTTGAACCCGTTAGGGTTTAAGGGGCGTTTTTTTTGTCTGGTACACTTGTCATAAGCATTTAGTAGCATAATGCTTGTCAGCACTGACTCGTCTGCAGAGAAGGAGAACGCGATGTCATTGAACGATGAAATCTTGCAGGAATTAAAAACCGAGCTGCTGGACGAGCTGGTCAAAGAGGAACCGAAAAAAGAGCTATTATCCGAACGCTTGGCCGAAATTCGTTCGGCAGATATTGGTGAGGTGCTTGAAGAGCTTATCGAGGAGGACGAAGAGCTGTCCGCAGCGCTTTCAGTGCTCGATATACTTTCTACAGAACGCGCCGCTAATGTGCTTGGCTACTTGCCAGGTGAAAGCCAGCTGGAAGTCGTGGGTGAGCTAAAGGACACCCAGGTACTTAAGCTGTTGGAAGAGATGGGCTCTGACGAACGGGTGGACCTGTTCAATCTTCTGGATGAAGATCGCCGAGAAGCGCTGTTACGGCGCATGGCACATCAGGAGCGGGAAGATCTCAAGCGGCTGGCAGGCTACGAAGAAGGTACTGCAGGCGCCATTATGACCTCTGACTATGTGGCGATAGCCAGTGGCATGACGGTGTCTCAGGCAATGATGCGCGTACGCCAGACTGCTCCGGATGCCGAGACGGTCTATCAGCTCTATATCCTGGACAACGATGGTAGGCTGATTGGCACGATGTCCCTGCGTCAGCTGATGATTGCCAGGCCTGGCGCGTTGGTTGATGACATCATGATCAAGGATGTGATCAGGACCGCCGTGGACGAAGCGCAGGAAGAAGTGGCTCGTATCGTGGCTCGTTATGATCTTCTGGCGCTGCCGGTGATTGATGCCGAAAACCGTATGGTGGGTATCGTTACTCACGATGATGCGATGGACGTGGCGGAGTCGGAAGCCACCGAAGATATCCACAAGGGGATGTCGATTGGCCAGTTGGAAGATGGCGTTAGCCGTGTATCGCTGTGGAGCCTGTACCGTAAACGGGTGACGTGGCTGGTAGTACTGGTTTTTGCCAACTTGTTTTCCGGCGCGGGTATTGCTCACTTTGAAGATATTATTGCCGCCCAAGTGGCGCTGGTATTCTTTCTGCCCTTGTTGATTGGTAGTGGCGGTAACGCAGGCGCTCAGGCGGCAACGCTGATGGTTCGCGGTATGGCAACCGGTGATGTAGGCGTTAAGGACTGGAGTAAAATGCTCGGCCGTGAGCTGTTGGTAGCTGGCTCCCTGGGGCTGACCATGGCCATCGCCGTTGCCCCTATCGGGATACTGCGAGCAGGCAACGAAGTCGCTATTATTGTCTCCCTCAGTATGGTCACTATCGTACTGTTTGGCAGCCTGCTGGGCATGTGCCTGCCGTTTGTACTGGAGCGCTTCAAGGTCGACCCAGCAGCTGCCTCTGCGCCGCTGGTCACCACCTTGATTGATGCCACCGGGGTATTGATTTACTTCTCTATTGCAACAGTAATTCTTACTAGCTTATAGCGAACAGCCGGTTAGCGCTTCACCCAGCCACGGCGGATAAGCGGCGCGAACAGACAGTGATAAAGGCGCTTGGCGACGTGCTCATAAACCGGTAGCACTAGCCAGGCGCGATTGAAACCCACCAGCACAGCCATAACGGCTGACAAAAGGGCAGCGCCTGCCATGTCCTGGGGAAAGTGGACGCCCAAAAAAATTCTTGCCCAGCCGACGGGAATGGCCAAGAGCAGAAGAAGGCTGCCGATACGTCGGGTGTAGCGGTGCAGCATCAAGCTAAAGGCCATGGTCAGAATGATCGTTAGATGATTACTGGGGAAGGCTGGGGTTGGCGCATGGGCCATCAACGTGGTGCCTGCCGGTACCGCAAAGGGCCGGGGCATCGGCCATAGCACCCCGATGATGCCACTTATCGCTAAGGCCAGCAGCGTCGCTATCAGCGCCTCCAGCAGTGGCTGCTTGAGCTGTTCACCGCCGCGCAGCCAACCGACTACCAGCAGCGCAGGTAGTAGCCACATCAATTCAACGGCGCATCCATGAGCAAACATGACCAGCCAGGCAGGGGTGTCAGCGGCGGCGTTGAGCCTTTCAAACAAGGCAAGGTTAAGCGTATTCATTCCGTACCGAAACCATAAGGCCCGTCAGGTGGTTGAGTATTTGGCGTTTAGCGAACGGCTAGCGCATCGCGCTACTGGCCGCTCGGGTGATAAACATGACTTCCACATGACCGAGCCACTCGATATCACTGGCGAGCGCTTTGAGCTGGCTAGCCAAACATTGCGGGGGCTGATGTACCGCATCGCCGATAATCAGCGATACGGACACTTTGTCATCTAAGTAGTGCAGTTGAAGCTCGTTTAACGTGCGCCACACCGGATGCGCGTACCAGCGTTGGTCAAGCGCGGCCTCAACTTCGGGGCGTAGTGGCAGGCCTGGCATTCGGCTGGGGTCCCCTTCTCCAGCGTCATCTTCAGGGTCAACGTGGAAAATAACGTCGGTGAGTAGCGGAAACTCATGACGTAAACGGCGGCTGACCTCATTACCTATCTCATGGGCTTCTGAAACGGTGATTTTAGGTCCGACCACGACATGCAAATCCACCATTACCCAGCCTGCCGACTGGCGAGTACGAAGGTCATGCACGCTATCCACGCCCGGTACGCTACAGGCTACGTCGTGCATTTGGCGCTGGGTGTCTTCAGGCAGTGCAGTATCGACTAATTCCCGCGCAGACTCCCACAGTAAATCCCAGCCAACCTTGCCTACCAGCAGGCCAACCACAATGGCGGCAACGGCATCCAGCCAGCCCAAGCCAAACTGAGCACCAATCAGTGCGACCAGCACCACCGCAGTAGACAGGGCATCGCTACGGGAGTGCCAGGCGTTAGCCTCCAGCAGCTTGGATTTTACCCGCTTGGCGACGCGCATGGTGTAGCGAAAAATCCACTCTTTACTGATCAGGGCAATAAACGTAATCACAATCGCCACAATGCCAGGCGCGGTGACTTCTGTGCCGCTAAACAAGCGCTCCAGGCTTGACCAGGCAATACCGCCTGCCACAAAGATCAGTACGCTACCCAACAGCAGCGTGGTGAGTGTTTCGATGCGCCCGTGACCATAGTGATGGTCGTTGTCGGGCTCCTGACGCCCGTAATGAATGGCGGCCAGTACAAAACCATCGGTGATTAAGTCGGAGAGCGAGTGGATGCCATCGGCAATCAGTGCGGCAGAACCCACCCAAAAACCGACCACCACTTTGACAATACTAAGCACACCATCCAACCAGGCACCGATATAGGTGACGCGCTTGGCTTCCTGATTATCTAGCTCGTGGTTGGGAACCACTGGCGTTTCAACGGTCTGAGTCATGAAATACCTGACAAGGGAGCGCTTTCAATAAAGCATTATTGTAGCGCACTGCAATATGATCTCTTAAGCCCTTTGTTCTAAGCAGGCTAATACGCAATACAAAACGATGGCAGCCATGGCGGACAATCCCCTAATGGAGGTGTATCCTTATGCGCCATTGTCATTCAACCACCCTTTTGATGTATAGGATGACCCATGGAGTGGCTCCAAATAGTGGTACTTGCTGCTGTGCAAGGGATAACGGAATTCTTGCCTGTCTCAAGCTCGGCGCACTTGATTTTAGTACCCGTATTAACCTCTTGGGAGGACCAAGGGCTTGCTTTTGATGTCGCGCTCCACTTGGGCAGTTTAAGCGCGGTAGTGGTCTATTTCCGGCATGAAATTTGGCAAATGATAGCGAGCAGCCTGGCAGCGCTGCGTGGCCGGGGGATCAATAAAGATGCCAGGCTCGCGATCTGGGTCACGCTTGCCACGCTGCCTGTGTGTATCATCGGTTTTCTGCTTCGTGATGTTATCTCGGTGTATATGCGCTCCACGGTTATCATCGCGCTCAGCCTGATTGGCTTTGGCCTGTTACTGGGGTACGCCGACTGGAAAAAACGCGGTACCCGCAGTGAATACCAAATGCAGCTAAAAGATGTGCTGATCATTGGCGGCGCCCAAGCGTTGGCGCTCATTCCGGGCACATCACGTTCAGGGATTACCATCACCGCCGCCCTTCTGGTAGGTATGAGTCGTGAAGGGGCTGCGCGGTTCTCCTTTTTACTTTCCATCCCGGTAATCGTATTAGCCGGTGGGTTAGAAGCCGTTGAACTTTTACATCAGCCCCAGTCAGTCGATTGGCTATCCATGGCGGCCGGAACGCTATTGTCCGGTGTTATTGCGTACCTGTGTATTCACTATTTCCTCGTTATTATTAAAAAAATGGGGATGCAGCCTTTTGTTGTTTATCGCGTACTGTTCGGTGCGTGGCTCCTCTGGTTTTTTTACATGTAGAGTAAGCTCATGACCCTATTTATGCCTGAATCAACACGGTTAACAGTAAAAGCGGTATGCATTATGTCGCTGTTACTACTGGTGGGCTGTTCGGAAAAAGATCGTCCTTTGGAGTCGCCTGTCCGTTTAGAGGGCGGCATCTTTGGCACGTTTTATCAGGTAACCATTAGTGACCCGCTAACCCAGGAGCAAGCCAGCCATCTGGAAGCCGGTTTTTTGGAAGAGCTTGAACGTGTTGATGTGTCCATGTCGACGTATAAAGATGACTCTGAGCTAAGCCTGTTTAACCAGGCGCCGCTTAATGAGTGGCAGCCACTTTCCAACGAGCTAATTGAAGTGCTGGCGATAAGCCGCTCGGTGTCTGAACAAAGTAACGGCGCGTTTGATATGACCGTTGGTGGTCTGGTCAATTTATGGAGTTTTGGTCCTGAGGCTCGCCCGCAAGAAGCCCCTTCGGAGCACCAGCTGGCCGAGCGCTTGGCCGAAGTGGGCTTTGATGCTGTAGCGATCGATACTCAGGCCATGCAGGCACGTCGTGAGCGTGATGTTTATGTGGATCTTTCCGGTGTCGCCAAGGGGCATGCAACCGACCGCGTGGCAGCGTACCTAAACCAGCAAGGGATAGAGGGTTATTTAATTAACCTGGGGGGAGATATGCTGGCGCACGGCTATCGTGATGATCAAGAGACGCCTTGGCGCGTAGGTATTGAAACGCCGCAAAGCGGCGCGCCACAAGCACAGCATATTGTGCCTCTTCACGATATGTCGGTAGCGACCTCTGGGGATTATCGCAATTACTTTGAGGCTGATGGGCAGCGCTTTTCACATACCATTGATCCACGTACCGGGCGGCCTGTCTCGCATAATCTTGCATCGGTATCGGTTTTCCATCCATCCAACGCCTGGGCCGATGCCTGGGCCACCGCGTTATTGGTAGAAGACAGCGATACCGGTATGGAAGTGGCCGTTGCGCAGAATCTGAGTGTATTAATGCTGATCCGCGATGGCGACCAGTGGCAGAGTATTGCAAGCCCTGCTTTTGTTGATGAGTTTGGCGAAGAACTCATCAATGAAAGCGGTATTGGTCAGTGGGCGTCTCCTAACGTGCGTCACGCAGAAGAAGGGTAATGAGAATGCAAAAAGCGCTAGATGTAGTGATTCTCGCAGCGGGTAAAGGCACGCGGATGCGCTCACACATGCCGAAGGTGCTTCACTCCTTGGCGGGAAAACCCATGGTGTCGCACGTGCTGGAAACCGCGGCGAGCCTAAGCCCTGCACGCACGCAGGTCGTCATTGGTCACGGCGCTGAGCAGCTGCGTCACGCATTGGCGGATGAAAACGTCACGTTTGCCGTGCAAGAAGAGCAGAAAGGCACGGGGCATGCCGCCGCTCAAGCATTGAATGAACTGGGTGACGGCATTGTTTTGATACTGTATGGCGACGTACCGCTCATTCAAAGTGAAACGCTGACAGCGCTGTTGGCCCATGTGAACGAACAACAGATGGGATTGCTGACGGTTACGCTGGACGACCCCACTGGCTATGGCCGTATTGTGCGCAATGCGGCGGGCGATGCGGTGGCGATTGTAGAGCAAAAAGATGCCAATGACGCCGAGCGTGCCATCACCGAATGCAACACCGGCATCATGGCGATGACCAGTGCCCAGTTGGCGCGTTGGTTGCCTAAGCTTTCCGATGACAATGCTCAGGGTGAATACTACCTGACCGATGTGATCGAAATGGCGGCTAAAGAGGGGGTTAAAGTTTGCACCGAGCAGCCAGCTCACGCCGTTGAAGTAGAAGGGGTTAATAATCGTGCCCAAATGGCGCGGTTAGAACGCGTTTACCAAGCGCGCCAAGCGGACCTGTTAATGGAGCAGGGCGTGGCACTGGCTGATCCTACAAGGATCGACGTGCGCGGAAGCCTCTCCTGTGGTCACGACGTGTTTATTGACGTGGGCTGCATTTTTGAAGGTGACGTGACGCTGGGTGATGGCGTTAGTGTAGGGCCTTACTGCGTGATCAAAAACAGCGCCATCGGTGCTGAAAGTAGCATTGATAGCCACACTGTTATTGACCAAACGAAGATGGCTGGCCATAACCAGGTGGGGCCTTATGCGCGTCTGCGCCCCGGTACGCGCATGGCGGTTAATGCCAAGGTGGGCAATTTTGTAGAAACCAAAAACGCCGAGGTAGGCGAGGGTAGCAAAATTAACCACTTAAGCTATGTTGGCGATGCCCGCTTGGGGCGTAACGTTAATATTGGTGCGGGCACGATTACGTGCAACTATGACGGCGTTAACAAGCATCACACTGAGATCGGCGATCATGCCTTTATTGGCTCTAACAGCGCACTGGTAGCCCCGGTTAGAGTGGGGGCAGGCGCAACCATAGGCGCTGGATCCACCATAGCAAAAGATGTCCGTGAGCGTGCCTTAGCGGTGACGCGAGGCAAGCAGCTGGAAAAGGCCGATTGGGTGCGTCCTACTAAAGCTGGCAAGTAAACGCGTGGTACATCGCTACTTTAATTTATCCTGGGAGAACGGTTTATGTGTGGCATCGTCGCTGCTGTAGCGCAACGTAACGTGCAAGACATACTGTTGGAAGGGCTTAAGCGCTTGGAGTATCGCGGTTACGATTCAGCGGGCATGACGGTGTTGAACGATCATAACCAGCTTACTCGTCATCGCGCAGTTGGTAAGGTCGCAGCCCTTGAGAACGAACTGAATAGTGCACCGCTGCCGGGAGCGTCAGGGATTGCTCACACGCGCTGGGCAACTCACGGAAAGCCTTCAAAAGCCAATGCCCACCCGCACCATAGCGGTGACTACGTCAGCGTGGTGCATAACGGCATTATTGAAAACTACGAATATATAAAAGAGACGCTGCAGGCAAGTGGCTATACGTTTAGCTCGGAAACTGACACCGAAGTCATTACGCATTTGCTAGCGGACAAGTTGCAGAGTGGTCTCTGCTTGTTTGAGGCAACCCAGCAAATTGTGAATGGTCTGGGCGGGGCGTATGCGCTGGGCGTTATGAGTGTCAAGGAGCCGGGCGTCGTGGTAGGTGCACGCCAGGGAAGCCCGCTGGTGGTAGGTGTGGGTATGGGGGAAGCATTTTTAGCCTCAGACCCGCTTGCCTTGCTACAAGTAACGGATCGCTTTATTTATCTGGAAGAAGGCGATGTGGTCGAGTTAAGTGAAAAGGGTACTATCCGGATTGTCGATAAAGATGGCAGCTCGGTAACACGGTCAGTACACGTTTTTGAGCATGGTGATGGTGTTGCCAGCAAAGGTAATTATCGCCACTACATGCTTAAAGAAATCTTCGAGCAGCCCACCGTGATTGAGGCGGCCCTGGAAGGGCGTTTGAGCGCGGACAGTGTGTTGGTCGAGAGCTTTGGCCCCGATGCTCAGGCACTGTTCCAGAAAACCCGCCAGGTCCATATCATTGCCTGTGGCACCAGTTATCACGCGGCGATGGTGGCCCGCTACTGGCTTGAACGTTATGCAGGCGTGCCGGTACAGGTTGAGGTGGCTTCCGAGTATCGTTACCGCCATCCGGTCGTACCTTCCGATACGCTGTTCGTAACGCTCTCCCAGTCGGGTGAAACCGCTGACACGCTGGCGGCACTGCGTTTTGCCAAGACCTTGAACTATGTCGGCTCGCTGGCTATTTGCAACGTGCCGGGAAGCTCCCTGGTGCGTGAATCAGATATGACCCTGATGACCCGTGCAGGCCCGGAAATTGGCGTTGCCTCTACTAAAGCGTTTACCACTCAGTTAGTGGCACTATTGCTTCTAACGCTTGCGATGAGCAAAGCGAAGGGGCAGGAAGAGCATGCAGGTATTGTGAAGGCGCTGCATTCGCTTGCTGATATTTGCCAACAAGTACTGGCCCTGGACAGCCAGATTGAGCAGCTCTCCCAGGCATTTGCTGAAAAGCACCATGCGTTGTTCTTGGGCCGTGGTGCGCACTACCCGATTGCACTGGAAGGCGCGCTTAAGCTTAAGGAAATTTCCTATATTCACGCAGAAGCCTACCCAGCCGGTGAGCTTAAGCACGGCCCGCTGGCGCTGGTAGATAGCGAGATGCCGGTGATATCCGTCGCACCCAATGACGACCTGTTGGAAAAGCTAAAATCCAACCTACAGGAAGTCCGTGCCAGGGGCGGCCAGCTGTTTGTATTTGCCGATGAGAACGTGGGTATCAAGCCGCATGACAATATCCGAGTCATTGAGCTGCCGCATATTCACGAAGCTTTGGCGCCGCTTTTATATACGCTTCCTCTCCAGCTTTTGAGCTACCACGTCGCAGTGCTTAAAGGTACCGATGTTGATCAGCCGCGTAACCTGGCGAAAAGCGTGACGGTCGAGTAAACCACTGCCGTCTGGTATCAAACGGTTCGTTGAATGCTCTTACGGCAATACCCTAAAGGTTGGATGAAGTGTCCAACCTTTAGGGGTGAGAATGGTTTGCTGGTTAGCATGATGCTCAGTGTTACCCGCCTATTACTCTACGTTTTCGTTCGCTTCGAGCCTCGCAAGTGGCGAGAGTACCGTGTGCCACACTTTTTCTTCCAAATGCGGCAACTGGCTTTTCTCCAGCTCAGTTAGGCCGTACTCATCCGGGTTTTTCAAAACGTCATGGAATTTGACGATACGGCAGTCGTAGCGATCACTTCATCTTCATTCCCCTCCAGATAATCCTTAAGTTTTTGCAAGATGTCATGGATATTGTCTAAATATGCATCCATCAGCGGGCTCCTTTTTTGTTTGATGGTCTTTTACAGGAGGGTATTTGCTCTTTGTGTACATGGGGGGACTTATCCAGCGTGCTATCGCGTTAGTGAGAGCGTGTTTATTAACGATGCTAACGATTGATACAACAAGAAATAAAAATACGGTGGCGTTACACACACTGGCATCCTGTCTTAAGTAATACCAGCATTGTTATAGCGGCTGAACGACGATCTGATTTTTTAACAGCCATTATTCCTGTGATCTGCTGTCCTGAAAAAAGAAGCGTATGGCCCATTGAATGAGCAAATGTAATAAGTTGTTCGGACACTATAAAACAGCGTTACAAGGTGCGACAATTAGGCGCACCTTGTGAGTCGGCGCTGCGTTGCAGCAGTTTATTAGCGTGCTTATCATGGTGCCACGCTCTCCCCCCACATCTGTCAGGATCACGCTGTCATGAAACCACAAAACGTCCTTGCACCTCGGCTCTCAGCTCGCCGGGTCGCTTGGTTGTTGATTGCTCTCTGTGCTGTTGTCTTTCCTTCCCTCTCTTATGCCGCTGCTGGCCCACTGAATTTAACGCTCTCTCTTGCCGGTATTACGTGTGTGGGTATCTTTGTACTTGCCTATGCTCTGGTAATGTCTGAAGAGCTTCTCCACATGCGTAAATCCAAGCCAGTTCTGGTAGCGGCGGGGCTTATTTGGGCCATTGTGGCATGGGTGTATGTGCAGGCCGGTATGCCTGAAGAGGCAGAAATCGCTTTTCGGGAAACGTTGCTCGAATACACCGAACTATTGCTGTTTTTGCTGGTGGCGATGACCTATATCAACGCCATGGAAGAGCGGCGTATATTTGACGCATTGCGTGCCTGGTTGGTGCGTAAAGGGTTTAGCTACCGCAGCCTTTTTTGGATTACCGGTTTTCTCGCATTTGGTATTTCTGCGATAGCCAATAACATGACCACGGCTATGCTGATGTGCGCGGTAATCCTGAAAGTGGCTGAAGGTGATAACAAGTTTATTAGCCTATGCTGCGTCAACGTGGTGGTGGCTTCCAATGCTGGCGGCGCATTTAGCCCCTTTGGGGATATCACTACGCTGATGGTTTGGCAGGCAGGACAAGTGCCGTTTAGCGGCTTCTTTGTACTGTTATTACCCGCTATCGTTAACTTTATGGTGCCTGCGGTCATCATGAACTTCTTTATTGTTAACCGCCAACCGGCAGCGCTTACTGAAAACGTCTGGCTCAAGCGGGGCGCACGCCGGATCATTGCGCTGTTTTTGCTGACCGTTGCCATCTCCGTACTCTGCCACTCGGTTCTGCACCTGCCGCCTGCAATGGGCATGATGTTTGGTTTAGGACTACTGCAGTTCTTTGGATACTACCTGCGGCGCAGCCTGCCGCGCTCGTTAGAGCGTAAACGGGTACGTTATTCACGCCGCGGCGACTGGAAGAAGCTGGAGCAATTAGGCAGCGTGGTGCCGTTTGATATCTTTAGCCGTATCGCACGTTCTGAGTGGGATACGCTGCTGTTCTTCTACGGCGTCGTACTGTGTGTGGGCGGGCTTGGCTTTATGGGGTATTTAAGCCTGCTGTCTGAAACGCTCTATGGCAGTTGGAATCCCATCTGGGCTAACGTTGTGTTAGGGCTGATTTCAGCCGTGGTGGATAACATTCCAGTCATGTTTGCCGTGCTTTCCATGGCGCCCGATATGTCTGAAGGCAACTGGCTGCTGATTACGCTTACCGCTGGTGTTGGGGGAAGCCTGCTCGCCATGGGGTCAGCGGCTGGCGTTGCCTTGATGGGCCAGGCACGGGGTATTTATACCTTTATGGTTCACTTGCGCTGGGTGCCGGCTATTTTTCTGGGTTATGCCGCGAGTGTAGCGACACACTTATTTATCAACGCCTCCATGTTCTAGTGGTTAGGTGTTAATCTTTAGGGATTAACACGTTATTGATAGAACACTAAAAAACGCCTCTTACCGTTTTTGGTAAGGGGCGTTTTAGATGATAAATACGTTTAACAACAGCTAACGGATACTTTTAAACTTACAGGTCGTGACCGGTAATCACTTGGCAAATATCGGCAAAGCTGCTCGCGACGGGAACCACTGTACTGACTTGCTTACCCACAGTGTTTTGAATATCGGTGGCTGATATTAAGCCACGAATGGTCAGTGCGTTATGGTCGTCGTACTGAGTGATCAACAGGTGCTGTTCAGTCACGTCTTCCATGACCAGGACAAGGTCTTCAATCGTCAGCGCCGAGAGCTGTTCCAGCGTCATCGCACTGAGTTTATCCCAAGAGGTCATGATCATATCCGCGGTTATTTCGTCGCGGTCAAGATTGCGCTGCTGCATGGCCAGGTTAATACGGCGTGTGCCGATCAACTCTTTGGCGGTAAGAATACCGATGCAGTGCTCATTTTTGTCGGTTACAAACAGAAGCCGCACACCGCTATAACGCATTTTGAGATGTGCCTCATCAACAGGCGTGTCGGCGGCGACTGAATGAGGTTTCAGCGTTTGAAAGTCGGTAAGTACATCCAGCGCTGAACTTTCAGTCGTTAACCGCTTGGCACTCGGCGACTTAAGGCGGGGAGCGGCGCTGAATTTAATTAACGTTTTAGGTGCAAAAGCCACTTGATTCATCAGGGAACCTCCATTTTTATTTGGCCAACGGCTTACTGCCAATCAGCCTGGTACCCTCAGAGTCACAGTTAATTCTTATCGGAACCTTAAGGCTTGAAAACTAGCCTTGGCCGCTGTGGCGATTAAGCGTGACCTGTACGCGCAAACCGCCCCCTGGCGCATCATCAAATACCAGGCTGCCCGCATGCTGCGCCACTATCCGTTCCACAATGGATAACCCCAATCCTGACCCTGCGCCGGGGCCTGCGCGGTGAAAGCGCTCTGTAACGGCCTTGCGGGCTGATAAAGGAATCCCCGGGCCCTGGTCATCCACCACTAAAATAATGGCGCTCAATTCCGCCTTAAGCTGAACGTGGATAGTTCCTTGAGGGGGAGAGTGCTGAATGGCGTTGCCCACCAGGTTTTGCACGAGTGCTCCCAAGGTGCCGGGGACTTCGTTTAACGCCCACTGGCCCTGTTCATCGGCCTCTAGCTGCAGCGTTTGCTGCTGTTGCTGGGCGAGGGGAAGTAGCTTGGCCAGTGCGTCACGTACCTCAAACAGCGCATCAACAGGGCGTAATGGCAGGCTTGTTTCATCCGGGTCAAGCCTTGCTAGCGTTAACAGCTGGCTGACCAAATGCGTCGAACGGGCAACGCCTTGGCGCAAATAATGAAGCGACTCCTCACGGTCCTGTGGGCTTTCTGCGGCCAAGGCGTTTTGGGCATGAAGGTCGAGTACGGCAAGCGGCGTACGCAGTTCATGGGCGGCATCGGCGATAAAACGTTTTTCGCGCTCGCGTAAACGCTGGATGCGCATCAACAGGCGATTGAGTGCACCGGAAATCGTCGCCAGCTCATACGGCAGAGGCGCAAGCTTAAGGGGTTGAAGATTATGTGGGTCTCGGTTGCGGATTTGCTCTGCCATTCTCGACAGCGGTGAAAGCCCCCAGCCGATGCTCCACCACAATAAAGACGTTAAGACGATTAACCCCATAAATTCGGGCAGCAGCGTACGCAGCGCTACCCGCCTGACCAAACGTAAGCGGATATCGTCACGCTCACCCACAATGACCCTGCGTCCCTCGGCAAGCGAAAGCGTATAGGTTTGCCACGTTTGCCCCTGGTACTGTTGCCGGGTGTAGCCACTTTGCGATGCGGCAAGCGGCGCTAATGGTGCATCGGTTGAGCGTAGCAGTAGTTTATCGCCTTCCCACAGTTGAAAGACGAGTGCCTCAGGATTGCGCTGCTTGGTTTGCAGCGTATTTTCTACGCTTTGCAGAAGTGCCTGCTGATACGCGGGCGGAATAGGCGCCTGCATGAGCTCACCCAAAAGATGCGCGTGACGGGCAAGGCTTGCATCGTGCAACTGCTGAATTTCGTGCGTGGCGTAACGGTAGCTAACCACGCTAATGACCATAATACTGAGCAGAAACAGCAGCAGTGTGAGCCCTAAGGTTCGCCGGCGGATAGAGTTCACTGTTCGCCTCCCGGCGGCGCTTTATCCATCACATAGCCAATGCCGCGTACGGTGCGAATCACCTCAGGAAACAGCTTGCGTCGTAAATGGTGAATATGAACTTCAATGGCGTTGCTTTCGACATCCTCATCCCAGCCATAAATCAGGCTGGTCAGTGTATCGCGGGTAAAGACTCGCCCCGGGTGGCCCATAAATTCCTGTAACAGGGTAAATTCGCGCCGTGAAAGGGTAATGACGTTACCCTGATAGCTGACGCTTAGGGTAAGCGGTTCCAAGCGGATGCCGCGACACTCCAGGTAATTATCCAATTGCCCCTGGCTGCGCCTTAGCAGTGCCCGTAAGCGGGCCTTGAGCTCTTCCACTTCAAAAGGCTTGACCAGGTAATCATCGGCCCCAGCATCCAGCCCCGCTATGCGGTCATTGATACCGTCGCGGGCGGTGAGTACCAATATCGGAATTTGGCTGCCTTGGCGGCGTACCGCCTTGATAATGTGGAGGCCATCCAAACCCGGCAAGCCCAAATCGAGAATGACAGCATCAAACGGCTCAGCCTCTTTTAGTGCCATAAGGGCACTATTGCCGTTATCCAGGTGATCAACCGTATAGTGTTCCGGCTTGAGCGCCAGGCGAATGCCCGAAGACAAGCTGGCGTCGTCCTCAACCAGCAGTATGCGCATGGTGTTAGTCACTCCTGTAGCAACGGCCCGGTAAGAAGTAACAAAAGGTAGCATCGTTAGGGGGAGTCAGTCAGGATTAACATCAACGAAAGCAGCACAGTGGCGCCCAGATTACTAATGAAGCCGACGGTCGATAGTGCATTTGTGAGTATTTGCCCTTCAACGCAGCGTAGGGAAGCCCTGCTTCACTTAGCGGCGGTGCATGAACCGTCCTTGCAATCGGCGCTGCACACCGCTCTAACGTCAGCCCCGCAGGCAGCCTGGGACGGGCTATGGGTCTATCAGCAGCACGGCCGTATTAGCGGTGCGCTGTGGGTGCAGCCGCTCGCTCACGCCACCGCACAGCTATGGCTTCCTTGCCAGGATGATCCAACAAGCCAAGCCTTACTAAGCGCTGCTCATGATTGGGTAACCACGCAGGGAATAACGCTTTGCCACGTGGTCTTGCCGCCCAGCCACTATGCGTGGGAGGCAACGCTGCTTGCGCATAATATGGTGCGCTTGGCCAAACTACACTATTTGTCCATTACGCTGGCGGCCACGGAGGCGGTACCTTCAACGGATTCGCCAATTTGGCTAGCACCTTTTAGTGAGCTAAGCACCGCCGTGCAAACCGACCTGATCGACTCCATTAGCCAAGGCTCGCTGGACTGCCCAGCACTGCGAGAATCGCTTTCCAGCGAAGCGCTGCTGGCCGGTTTTTATGATCAGGCACCTACGGCGCCGAACCATTGGTACAGCGTTAACCTGGGCGATGAGCGGGTGGGCGTGTTGCTGTTAGCGCCACGGTCGGCTCACTGCTGGGAGCTTTTATTAATGGGCGTCACGGCGCAATGGCGCGGTAAGGGCATCGGTCGAAACGTGTTAACCGAGGCTTTTAACCTGGCAATTAACCAAGGGGCAAACGAGATGATATTGACCGTCGATACTCGCAATACGCCCGCTTGGCGCCTTTATCAACAGGCGGGGTTCATCGGTTATGCCGAGCAGCGCCTGCTTGCCTGGAAAAATGCCTAGCTTACCGCTTCAAGCCCATAATGAAGCACGAGAATTTCTCTATTCAAAAGGTAATATTAAGCCTGCTTTTTAATTTTTCTTCTATACTGTGAGCGCGGTATTGAGGAATGCTTCTTTTATTCATGGAGGAAACGTTATGAAAATTTTGCTGTGGATTATTATCTTTATTTTTGCCGTAGGCCTTCTTACCCTTACGGGCGTCTTTAAGCTGATCTTCTAAACGTAGGCCTTTAAATCACTGTTTAGACCCTTTTGTTATTATGTCACTCGATAGGTGGCTCTCACCTATCGCCCTCTGGCTATCTGTGAAAAAAAAGATATTATCTCCCGGTATATTTTCCTGGAACACGGTTATCGATACAGGATTAAACGCCGCTATTATGGCGATAAACGCCAAGGGGGCAGGGTGAATTTCAAATGTATGCTGGGCGGGATAGTTGCGTTAGGAGTGCTATCGAGCGCCGCACTTGCTGATGCAGAGGCCGAGGATGCAGCGCTTGCCGAGCGCCTTGCGCCAGTTGGCAAGCTCTGCCTGCAAGGACAAACATGCCAACGTGCGGTGGCCCAGCCTGAACCTGATGCTTCCTTGCCAGAGGAGCCTGAACCGGAAGATATCGCCGCCCAATATGATGGTGAAGCGCTGTATGCCAGGGCAGGCTGTGGCGCCTGCCATGCGGCAGGCATTGCGGGCGCTCCGGCAACGGGCGATAACGCCGCCTGGACTGCACGGCTTGCTCAAGGCACTGACACGCTTTACGTCAACGCCATTAAGGGGATTGGTGCGATGCCGCCCAAGGGCGGTCGGTTTAATTTCAGCGATGATGAGATCAAGGCAGCGGTCGACTACATGATCGAAGAGGTCGAATAGCCTATCCACAAGCGGTTCCGGTGTTCCACCTGTGGATAGTTTGGTCTGGTCGTTACCCCAACAGAGAGCGCAGCCCGGCAATTGCATCCTTGCCGCGCGCCTGCTTCTTGTCCGGGTCCTCTTTATCCGCTCGACCTTCCCACTCCAGGTCTTCCCCGGGCAGTTCATCCAGAAAACGGCTGGGCTGGCAATCCATCAGCTCACCGTAGGCTTTGCGCTGGCGGGCAAGCGTGAGCGTGAGCGTGCGCCGCGCCCGGGTAATACCCACGTAGGCCAGGCGGCGCTCCTCTTCCACCGTGCCCATTTCAATAGCATTGCGGTGGGGCAGCAGGTCCTCTTCAAGGCCCAGCAGGTAGACATGCGGGAACTCAAGCCCTTTTGAAGCGTGCATGGTGAGCAGCTGTACGCGGTCCGAGTCATCCTCTTCGGCCTGCTGTTCCAGGATATCGCGCAGCACCAGCCGAGAAATTGCCGCCTCCACGCTATCGGTTTCAGTCGCCTCTGAGGCGGTATCCTCTTCCGGGTCACGGTTAAGTGACTTTTCCAACTGGTCGATCAGTATCCACACGTTGGCCATACGCCGTTCAGCAATAGTGGGCGCACTGGCGTTCTGATAAAGCCACGCCTCGTAATCCATATCACGCAACATGTCGCGGATAGCGGCAATTGCATCGCCCTGATCCATGCGTTTGCGCACACCGTCGATAAAGTGGGTGAACCGGCTTAACCGCTCGACAGCGCGGGTGGGTAGCGTCTGTTCCAGGCCCATTTCATGACACGCTGCAAACAGGGAAATCGTCCGTTCGGTGGCATAGTTAGCCAGTTTCTCAAGCGTGCCTGGCCCAATCTCACGGCGCGGTACGTTTACTATCCGCAAAAAAGCGTTATCGTCGGCAGGATTGATGAGTAGGCGCAGATAGGCCATGGCGTCCTTGATCTCATTACGCGAGAAAAACGACGTGCCGCCGGACAGCTTGTAGGGAATTTGGTAATGCTGAAGCTTGAGCTCTAAAAGCCGTGCCTGAAAGTTGCCGCGATAAAGGACGGCAAAGTCGCGCCATTCAGCCTTTTCCTTGATACGCCGAGTCAGCATTTCGCTAGCCACCCGCTCAGACTCCGCTTCTTCATGGCGATTCACAATCACCCGAATCGGTGCACCGTCGCCCATATCCGACCACAAGGTTTTATCGTAGACGTGCGGGTTATTGGCAATCAGCGTGTTGGCCGCGCGTAGAATTGTCCCGGTTGAGCGGTAGTTCTGCTCCAGCTTGATCACCTTCAGGCGCGGGAAGTCCTCGCCCAGCGTGATCAGGTTCTCGGGGCGCGCACCACGCCAGGCGTAGATTGACTGATCGTCGTCGCCCACCACGGTAAAGGTCGAGCGCTCGGCCATTAAAAGCTTCACCAGCAAATACTGGGACACGTTGGTGTCCTGGTACTCATCCACCAACATGTAGTGAATCTTGCGCCGCCAACGCGCCAGTGCCTCGGCATCGTTTTTCAAGAGCACGACGGGCAACAGAATCAGGTCATCAAAATCCACCGCGTTGTAGGCTTTGAGATGACGGTTATAGGCTTCATAGACTCGAGCAGCAAAGTGTTCATCGTCATCGGCGGCAAAGGAAAGCGCGTCGCTGGGCAGCACCAGGTCGTTTTTCCAGGTGGATATTTTGCTCTGCACGGCATTGATCTGCTCGGCGTCGACCTGGGCGTCCTTGTTCATCAGGTCACGCAGCAGCGCCTTGGCATCTTCCGGGTCGAACAGCGAAAACCCCGGCTTGTACCCCAGCGTCTTCAGCTCGCCACGAATAATATTAAGCCCCAGGGTGTGAAAGGTGGAGACGGTAAGGCCATGACCCTCCTTGCCTTTCAACATTTGCCCTACGCGCTCTTTCATCTCGCGGGCGGCTTTGTTGGTGAACGTGACCGCCGCAATCCGGCGCGCACTCATTCCACATTCCTGAACCAGATACGCAATCTTGGTGGTGATAACGCTGGTTTTGCCGGAACCCGCGCCCGCTAATACCAGGCAGGGGCCATCAATGTAACGCACGGCTTCCTGCTGGCGCGGGTTAAGGCCTTTAATGCGGCTAAGAATGGATTGCGGGGGCGAGGGCGTCATTAGGCACGTTATCCTTGGCGGTTTTTCATCTACAATCAGGCGTTTCTACGCGCACAATATGGATAGGCAGGTGGTGATGTTTGAAGTAGCGCTGTTTGAGCCGCGTATGGCACCCAACACGGGTAATATCATGCGCCTGGTAGCCAACAATGGCTGTCGTTTACATTTAATCGAGCCGCTGGGCTTTGATCTTGAAGAAAAAAAGCTGCGCCGTGCTGGGCTTGATTACCGCGACCTGGCGAATGTGACGCGTCATGCTGATTTTGCTGCGTTCCAAAAAGCTCTGCCTGAGCGGCGAATTTGGGCAATTACCACCAAGGGTACACGGCCCCACAGCGAGGCAGATTTTGCGGCTGGCGATGTACTGCTGTTTGGTTCTGAAACGGCTGGTCTCTCTGCCGAGGTGCATCAGGCGCTGCCAGACGCCCAAAAGCTACGAATTCCCATGCAGCCCAATAATCGCAGCCTAAACCTTTCCAACGCGGTGGCTATTGTGAGCTATGAAGCGTGGCGCCAGCAAGGTTTTGCTGGCGCACTTGCTACTTAGCTAGGCGGCAATACCATAGCGGTCACGATAAGCACGCACGGCTTCTGCATAGGCGAGCATTTCGCTACCAGCATGCTCTTCAAGGTAAGTAAGTACTTGCTCAAGCGTAACGATGCTCACCACCGGCATGCCATACTCGGCCTGGACTTCCTGGATGGCGCTCTGCTCGCCCTGGCCGCGCTCCTGGCGATCCAGGGCAATGATTACGCCGCCTGCCCGGGAACCGCTTTGCTCAATCAGGCTCATGACTTCGCGGATGGCTGTACCGGCGGTAATCACATCATCAATGATCAGGATATCGCCCGCCAGTGGCGCACCCACAATGTTGCCGCCTTCGCCGTGGGTTTTGGCTTCCTTACGATTAAACGCGTAGGGCATGTCCTGGTCGTGATGATCCGCCAGTGCCGCAGCGGTCACTGCCGCCAGCGGAATGCCTTTGTACGCTGGGCCAAACAGCACATCGGCTTTCAAGTCGCTGTCGACAATGGCCTGGGCATAAAAACGGCCTAACTTGGCCAGCGCGCGGCCGGTCTGGAATAGCCCAGCGTTAAAGAAGTAAGGGCTTACTCGCCCAGATTTAAGCGTAAACTCACCAAACTTGAGAACGCCCTGCTCAATGGCAAAGGCGATGAATTCGCGCTGATAGGGTTGTAGAGTGGTAGCCACGGCGTTCCTCATTAGGCGGTGGGTGCATGTCAGCCTGAAGGCAACAATAAAACGCAGGTAAATAGCAAGAAATGGTTGGTCTCTTTACCCAAACGTCTAAACGTCGGGTATCATACAGCAGCGACGCAAAAGGGACGATTTATGAAAATTGCCAGCATCAATGTTAATGGTATACGTGATGCCGTCGACCGTGGCTTCCTGGACTGGCTGGCTCAGCAGGACGCCGATGTGGTCTGCGTGCAGAACATCAAGGCAAAAAGTTTTGAATTAGGTGACCATATTCTTTATCCGGAAGGCTATGAAGGCTATTTCCTGGATGCAGAAGAAGATGGGTTCTCCGGTGTTGGGCTTTACTGCCGCAAAATCCCCAAGGCGATCATGTATGGCCTGGGTTTCCCGCAGTGCGATCATGAAGGGCGCTTTCTGCAGGCGGATTATGACCGCTTCAGCATTGCCACCTTTTTGATGCCTGATGGCAGCGACCAGAAAGCCAAACAGGCGTTTATGGAGCAGTACCAGGAGTACCTGACGAAGATGTCGCGCAAACGTCGCGAATACATCATCTGTGGTACCTGGAACGTGGCCCATAAAACGGTCGATTTGGCCAATTGGTCGGATAACCAGCTCACCTCTGGTTTCCGCCCTGAGGAGCGCGCCTGGATGGATCAGGTGCTTGGCCCAACAGGGTTTATCGACACCTTCCGCGAAATCAATCGCGATGCTGGCGAATACACCTGGTGGCCGAAGCTTGACCAGGAAGTACCACGCAGCCGTCAGGAAGGGTGGCGGATCGACTATCAGTTAGTCGGCCCCAACTTCCGTCGTCACGTGGTCGACGCATGGATCGATAAAGAGGCAACTTTCTCCGAGTACGCCCCGCTAATTGTCGAGTACGATCTCGCCCTTTAAGCATCTTTCCCGCGTCGTCGTTAACCAATGAGCCGGCCATGGACTATGGTCGGCTCATTGCGTTGGCGATTAAACGGCCTAACCGCGAATACCCAGCGCCTCACGCTGATGCTCAAGTAGCTCAGAGCCCGCCTTTTCGGCCAAGTCCAGCATGGCGTTTAGCTCCGTGCGGTTAAACGCGCCTGCCTCGGCCGTGCCCTGTACTTCAATCAGCTCGCCGCTTTCGGTCATCACCACGTTCAAATCGGTATCGGCCTTGCTGTCCTCGGGGTAGTCAAGGTCCAGCACCGGCGTGCCTTTATAGATACCCACTGAAATCGCGCTGACCAACTGTTTAAAAGGATCGCTTTTAATCTTCTTCTCACGCTGCAGATAACGAATGGCATCCACTAGCGCGACACAGCCACCCGTAATTGACGCCGTACGCGTGCCGCCGTCTGCCTGAATGACATCGCAGTCCACGGTGATCGTGAATTCGCCCATCTTTTTCAGGTCGACCGCTGCCCGCAGGCTCCGGCCAATCAAGCGCTGAATTTCCAGCGTGCGGCCACCCTGTTTGCCACGTGTCGCCTCACGCCCACTGCGTGAGTGGGTCGCACGGGGCAGCATGCCATATTCCGCGGTGATCCAGCCCTGGTTTTTGCCGCGCAGCCAGCGCGGTACGCCCATTTCTACGCTGGCATTACACAGCACTTTGGTATCGCCAAACTCAACCAGTACAGAGCCTTCCGCATGACGGGTATAGTCGCGGGTCAGGCGGATCTCACGCAACTGGTTGGCCTCGCGACCACTGGGGCGAACAACTTCAGGACGCATAGCACCTCACAAAAAGCACTTCACAATAAGCGCGTAACTAGGAAAAGCCTCCTATTGTACACGTCTTCACGTTTAAGCCTGCCCTTATCGGGTAGACTGAGGAAAACGCGTTCTCAAAGGATAATCACCATGGCCACTTTACGTCGCGTACACAGCATGACCGCCTTTGCCCGTATTGAGGAGGCTGCTTCCTGGGGCACGCTGCACGTCGAAATTCGCTCGGTGAACCAGCGTTACCTGGAACCGCATTTTCGCCTACACGAAAGCCTGCGCGATCTCGAACCGCTACTCCGAGAAACCCTGCGAACCCGCCTGGCACGAGGCAAAGTAGAGTGCAGCATACGCTTTGAAAGCTCAGAAACCGTACAGGCCCCTACGGTAAATACCGCACGCCTGGCCGCGATTTCTGATGCGCTTACGACGATCCAGCAGCACGTGCCCAGCGCCGTACCGCCCACCACGCTTGAGCTTTTAAACCAGCCTGGCGTGATGGAAACCCAACACCTGGATCAGTCCGCCATCAAAGCCGCTGCCAAAACGTTGTTTGAGAAAGCGCTGGAAGAACTCATCGATGCCCGTGCCCGTGAAGGCGACAAACTCGCCGAAATGATCAGCACACGCCTTACCGCGGTAAGCGAACAGGTCGCAACCGTCAAAAGCCTGCTACCCCAGCTATTAGAACGCCAGCGTGCCCAGCTGCTGGAGCGTCTGGAAATGGCCAAAACCGAACTTGATCCCCAGCGGCTGGAAGCTGAGCTGGTACTGGTGGCCCAAAAAGCCGATGTAGACGAAGAGCTCGACCGTCTCACGGCCCATGTTGAAGAAGTCAGCCGCCAGCTCACTCAAACAGGCCCTAAAGGCCGCCGCCTTGATTTTCTGATGCAGGAGCTAAACCGCGAAGCCAACACGCTTTCATCCAAATCCGTGGTGGCCGAGACGACCCGCTGCGCGGTAGAGCTTAAAGTGCTGATTGAGCAGATGCGCGAGCAGATTCAGAATATTGAGTAAGGCCCAAGGTTGTTCGCTGAAATATACAAGATATTATTTTAATTGAATTTTTATTTAGGCGTTGTCTACGCTTGTCTACTGAGTTCCAGCTTAAGCCGCTGACAAGTGGGTAGTAAAGTGGGTAGTAAAATGTCATGCTTATCCATCAAGGAAGCACTGTTTGTGGAAGTACTACCCACTTTGAACGCAGCTGCTCTACGCCCGCCGTGAAACACGGCAAAAATCTTGAAGCGTTAGCGGAGGGGAGGGATGGGAAGCTTTACTGCCAAGAAGGCCCAGTCACTGATCAGGGAAGCCAAGCCGGGGCGCTATGGTGATGGCAACGGCTTGTACTTGATGATTCCTAAGGCAGGTACTGCCTACTGGATGTGCCGCTATACGTTCGCGGGCAAGCGTCGTGGCATGACACTGGGTAAATGTTCTCACCTGTCCCTCGCTGAAGCTCGTGAACAAGTGGTTGAAACCCAGAAGGCGGTTCGTAGCGGCACCGACCCTCTTACAGAGCGCAAACGTGAAGAAAAGATAACGATCAGCACGGTTCAGGATCTGTTTGACGATTGGTATCAGGAGCTAGAGAAGCGCCTTAAACACCCTAATATCCCAAAACGCGTATTTGAAAGAGATATTGCTCCCGCCATTGGCGCGATGACATTGGCTAGTGTTACCCCGATGGATATCCGAACCATCGTCAGAAAAGTGACAAGTAGCGGCCGGCCAACCATTGCAAACGATGCGTTGATGTATTTGAAACAGCTCTTTAATCACGGCATCAAGCTGGGTCTTCTTACCTATAACCCGGCTTCTGCTTTCAATGTCAATGATGCGGGTGGGGTCGAAAAAAGCCGCGATAGAGCACTGAGCATAGATGAACTCAGCTTTGCCTTTGCTGTGTTCAGGGAGAATCGCATTAGCTTTACGCGTGATAACTATCTCGCTTGCGCGTTGCTTGTTGTATTAGGAGTACGCAAAACAGAGCTTACAGAAGCTAAATGGTCTGAATTTGACCTGACCAATGCGAAATGGATTTTACCCGGAGAGCGTAGTAAATCAGGAGTTGGGATTGCGATTCCTCTTCCTCTACAGGCTATCGCCTGGCTAGATGAGCTTCAGGTTCGTGCTTGTGGTTCGCCGTATGTGTTTCCCAGTCGTCGCATCAGCAAGCAGCCTCATATGGGTAAGGACACACTGAACCGAGCCATTGCCAAGCTATTTGGTAAGGAGCCTGGAAAGAAGCAACAGTCCGAGAACAAAATGGGCGAGCTTACCGAATTTACCGTGCATGACTTAAGACGTACCTGCCGCAGCCTGTTGGCCGCTGCAGGTGTACCGGGCCACGTTGCCGAGCGCTGCTTGAATCACAAGCTTAAGGGTGTCGAAGGTATTTATGACCGGTATGACTATTACGAAGAACGGAAACAGGCACTGATCAAGGTTGCAGGGCTGGTTGAGCCATCTATCAACGATAAAGAAAATCTAATAAGCCCACTTGGTTTTAGCTAAAGGCCTAAGCTTATAACAATCCTTGATATCGCATTACATATTCTTATAACTTACACCGCCTATTGGTGCTTGAGCTATCCAGGTGCCTGAAGCGGGTATACATCGTGTGGTTGAGTTAGCTGAACGCAACCTGAATAAGGGTCAGTAAATTAACTGACCCATATTTTGCCTTGGTGTATGAATGGGGGTCTTATCCCATCAACATCCTTAGCGGCATCCACACCCCCATGGCGATCATTACCAGATTCTCGGTTAACGACACAAAGCCCAGCGGAACGTTGCTGTTACCGCCCACGCAGGCGCATTTAAGCTCACGCTTGTCGATATACACGGCTTTAAACACGGAGGCCGCCCCTACCGTACCGACAAATAGCGCCAGTGGTGCTGCAAGCCAAATTAACGCACCAGCCAGCATTAAAATGCCTGCAAGCGTCTCGGCGTAGGGGTAAAAATAGCTGTAGGGAACGTAGCGCTGTGCCAGCAGGTCGTAATTCAAAAACATACTGCTGAAACTTTCTACATCCTGCAGTTTCTGCAAGCCCAGCAGCACCATCGCTGAAGCAACTGCGAGCTCCGGCATTCGCACCGTAAATAGTGTGCCCTCGGTGACCCAGCTAATCGCCAAGCCGATCAGCAGTGCGGTGGTGAAAATAGCAATAACCGGCCGGTAAGTAGTTTCTTTTGCGTTGGGCAGGCCCATTCCAAGATGCTCACGCAGCTCTTCGTAGCCGCCGATGCGCTGGTCACCAATGTACACCTGGGGCGTCGTGGCGACGTTTTCCTGCTCCTTGAATGCGTCAATCTCGTCGCGGGACGTTAAGGTGTGGTCTTCGACCTTAAAGCCTTTGCGCTTGAGTAAATCCACGGTCTTCAAACCGAACGGGCACATATGCTCGGCGGTTTTCATCCGGTATACCCGCGCGCTTTGCTGTGATGATGCCATGGCAATCTCCCTCTTTTTGCCTTATCAAAGCTATAAATGTAGTGCCTGGGGTTGCCTATAGGTCAAGCATTGCTGTAAGGCTGTGTTTCCTCGTGTTATGTGTGCAACGAATCAAACTGTTGTTGAATACGCTACTTGTAGATACGGACAATTCGAGTGTATGGGCGACCAGTGAGACAATGACCAGGGATGTTGGGGCCAAACGAACTTATAGAAGGCTTGCCCCTTCGCAGGCTGCAAAAGGGCAATAACACCTATCATTTTCAAAACATTAACTTAACACCGGCAACGACCCCAGTGTCTTCTGTGTTATCGCCGCTGGCGCGGGAGAGATCCGCAGTGTCGCCGTACTCTTTTTCCCAATAAGCACCGATGTAGGGGGCAAAGCGACGGGACACTTCATAGCCAAGCCGCAGGCCTGCACGAACCGAGTTTAACCCTTTACCCACACCGAACTCTTCTACCTCACTGGCAGCCACGGCAATTTCGGTGCGCGGCTGTAGGTAGAGCCGCTGTGTGAGGCGCAGGTCGTATTCGCCTTCAAAACTTGCGGCCACGTCGCCATCTTCACTCACTCGCATAGCAACATCGGTTTCAATGCCGTAGGGCATCACACCTTGTAGGCCGACAACCCCATAGGTGCGTTCGGCGTGATCATCGGAGAACACACCGCCTTGGTAACCGATACCCCCCTGTAGCTCCCAAAAATCTGCCACTAGGCGGCTATAGAGTAGTTCCAGGGATTCAAACTCAGCATCTTCGCCGTCGCCCTGGACATTTTCGCCCTCTGACTTCAGGTAAACACGGTTGATATCACCGCCATACCAGCCTTGAAAGTCCCATACCACGGCGTCTTGGCCTTTGTCGGGAACGGTGTATTCAAGCCGGTCGAACAGCCCCATGCCCATGTTGTGTTCCATCGTGGGCGCTGGCCAGTGGTCCGGAGCCGCATAGCCATCTTCGGCAAAAGCGGTAGTGGCTGCGGCCATGCCGAGGGCGGCGCTGGCGAGGGTTACATAGTACTTGGTTTTCATACTGCCTCCTTAAGAAACCTGAACAACGCGGAACATGCCGGCATCCATGTGATAGAGAAGGTGGCAGTGGAACGCCCAGCTGCCCTCGGCGTCCGCGGTGATTAGCGCAGACACACGCTCGCCGGGCTTCACGTTCAGGGTATGTTTGCGCGGAATCAGTTCACCCTGGCCGTTTTCAAGCTCCATCCACATACCGTGGAGGTGAATGGGGTGTTCCATCATGGTGTCGTTGACAAGGATGAGGCGCAGCCGCTCATTTTTCACAAAATGAATTGGGCCGGTCACTTCGCTAAACTTCTTGCCATCAAACGACCACATGTAGCGTTCCATGTTGCCGGTCAGGTGCAGTTCAAGCTCACGGCCTGGTTCACGGCGGTCAGGCCATGGCGTGAAGGCTTTTAAATCGCGGTAGACTAAAACACGACGTTCATCGGGGTCGACGCCGATGCCCGTCTGGTCGTAGCGAGAGCCGGGCTGGGCTTCACCGGCAACGAGCAAGCCATTTTCGCCGATTTTCGCCTGTTCACCCGCCATGCCACCCATATTAGAGTGATCCATGCCTTGCATATTCGACATGCCTGAGTGGTCCATCCCCGGCATGTTTGAATGATCCATTCCCTCCATACCAGCATCGTCACCGCTCATTCCCGGCATATTGGAGTGATCCATACCTTCCATATTTGACATGCCAGAATGATCCATACCGCCCATGCCGTGGGCAGCCATGGCTTCCATGCCGCGGTCGGCAATTTGGCGTCGTTCAGGGATGTCGGCCTGCATGCCTTCATGCGGTGCCAGGGTAGCGCGGGCGTAGCCGCTGCGATCCATGGATTCGGCGAAGATGGTGTATGCTCGGTCGTCTTCAGGTGAAACAAGCACATCGTAGGTTTCCGCCACGCCAATGCGGAACTCATCAACGGGAACGGGTTGGACCGGTTGGCCATCGGCGGCCACCACGGTCATCTTCAAGCCAGGTATACGGACATCGAAGTATGACATGGCCGAACCGTTAATCACGCGTAGCCGTACCCGCTCACCGGCCTTGAACAGCGCATTCCAGTTTTCCTGGGGGGAGTGGCCGTTGAGCAGGTAGGTATAAGTGCTGCCGGTGACATCGGCGATATCCCGCGAACTCATGCGCATTTGGGCCCACATACCGCGCATCTCGGCGGTTTGTGCGAAACCCTTTTCGCGAACATCGGCGAAAAAATCAGCAATCGTGCGCTCTTGGAAGTTGTAATAGCCTTCCATAGTTTTCAGATTACGGAACACCGACATGGGGTCTTCAAAGGTCCAGTCGGTGAGCAGTAACACATGCTCACGGTCGTAACGGATAGGCTCGCGCTCGGCGGCGTCGATAATCAGCGGCCCGGCATGGCCTAGCTGTTCCTGCATACCGGAGTGGCTGTGGTACCAGTAGGTGCCGTTTTGGCGTACGGGGAAGCGGTAGGTAAAGGTTTCGCCAGGGGCTATACCGGCAAAGCTAACCCCAGGGACGCCATCCATTTCCGGCGGTAGGATGAGGCCATGCCAATGGATAGAAGTAGGTTCATCAAGCAGGTTAGTGACGCGAAGCACCGCGTCCTGCCCCTCTTGTAAGCGAATCATCGGGCCAGGGCTGGTGCCATTGATGGTAATGGGGGTCGCCTCCTGACCATCAATCGGGTGTGATTCGCGACGAATGGCCAGTGATACCACGGGGCCTTCTTCAACACCCTGCGCGTAGACATTGCTGCGGCCCCAGGGGGTTGCCCAGGCGGGGGTTAGTCCCATTGTGGCAGCGGAACCTATTCCTAGGGCAGCGCCGCCTTTTAGGACCTGCCGACGAGAAAGCGGGTGAGAAATGATGCTTGAGCGTGCCATGTGTAACTCCCATCAATGATGAATGGCACCATCTTGATGGAAAAAGCTGAATCAAAGCTGAATAGCGATTAATTAGTCACTTCAATCGCTAGAGGCAATGTAATCGTAACGCGCAGTCCACCCAGTGGACTATGCTCAAAACGCGAGTGCCCTGAGTAGCGGGCAATTAACTGCGCAAGGATCGACAGTCCTAAGCCGTAGCCGGGACGGCGTTCATCCAGTCGTGTGCCACGCTCTCCCAAGCGCGAAAGATCCTCTTCTGCAACGCCGAGTCCGTCATCATCAATGGTGAGCGTGAGTGTGGTAGCGGAGACGGCAATATCGCAATTAACGCACCTATTCGACCATTTGCCAGCGTTATCGAGCACGATGCCTAATATTTCAGAAAAGTCGTGAGCCTCAATAGGTACTTGGTCTTTCTCGCCTGCCGAGTGGGTGAGGTTGAAGATACGCACAGGGTAAAGGCTGCGGAACATCTCTATGAGCCGTGAACTATCACGCGTGACGTTGGCCGTTCGCCCCGCGTTAGGGCCTGCAATACGTGATCGACGCAACTCAGCATCCAACTGGGCGTTAATATCCTCGATACGACTGAGCAGTTTATGGCGGCGGTTTTCATCAATAGGTCGGTTGCCGCGTAGTACTTGGGTAACCGCGGCCAGCGGGGTTTTTAAAGCATGAGAAAGATTAGTGACTGATTCCCGCGAGCGTTGTAAACGAAGATCAATATCATCCATAAACCAGTTCAATTGGTCGACTAACTCATCTAACTCAGAAGGGGCTACTAATGACAAGCGATCACGTTTACCTGATCGCAAAGCTTCAAGTTGTTGACGCAGTTGCCAAAGTGGCGTGAGGCCACGGTTAACCGCCAGCATATTGAGTATGATGAGCATCCCTAAAAGCACGGCGGCAATCCCACCGACCCACCAGTGCAAGGTAGCAAGTCCCGCTTCTACCTGAGAAAAATTCTCCCCCACCAGTAATACGCCGCTAGAACCCTGCCACTCAAAATGGCGACGGTAGACGAGCATGTGCTGATCGTTATCTCTAACGTCCACAAGAGCATCGCCGTTCTCGTCCAGGAGAGGCGCCAGCTGTTGCTGCCATTGCGGGTCGGAAGCGCTGACCGAACCGTTAAAGCGGAGTACGTAGAGATGATGAAAGACTTGATAGCCTTGGCTAACCAAGTCTAGCGCAGCCGGGACAGCCGTTTGGTCCTGCTCTAGCTGTGCGACCGCATGATTGGCTTCACGTTGTAAGCGCTCGCCTAAAAAATCTCGTGCCAGGCTCTGTAAAAAAAAACCGTGCAGTAGCCAAGTTGCGAGCACAACCAGTAGCGCCACGCCACCTAGCCATGCGAGTAGCCGAAAACGTAAACTGCGCCGATCAATGTGAAGCAAAGAAATACCCCTGGCCGCGGCGAGTTTGAATAATTGATTTGCCTAGATAACGGCGCAGACGAGCGACATAGACTTCGACCAAGTTAGGCGCGGCGGCATCCTGATCCAAGGCATAGAGCTGCTCTAGTAGCTGCTCTTTAGAGTGAATGCGATCAGGATGCAGCATTAAGTAGCGCAGTAACCGAAACTCTGTTGCCGTTAGCGAACGCCACGTTTCCCCTTCTAAGCACACTCGTTGACCTGCTTCATCCAACGAGACGCCGTTTAGCGTAATCACCTGCGATAATTGACCAGACTGCCTACGCAGTAAGGCCTTCAGACGAGCCATGAGTTCGGCCTCGTGGAAGGGTTTGGTGAGGTAGTCGTCAGCACCCGTCTCAAGACCGATGACTTTATCTTCCCAAGTATCACGCGCCGTCAAAATTAAAATAGGCGTACTGCGTTTCTGCTTGCGCCACTGGACGAGCAAATCCAGCCCCGATCCATCGGGCAAACCGACATCTAAAATAGCCAGCTCGTAATGCTCGGTTGCCATCAGCGATTTGGCCGCTTTTAATGAAGCGGCCAAATCAACCAGGTAACCGTTGTCCTTAAGACTTTCTGCCAAGCTTTCCGCTAGCAAATCATCATCTTCGAGTAGCAACAGTTTCATGGGTAAGCGTCAGATTAGAAAGTAAAATTGCCGTACATGCCGGATTCGTAATGGCCGGGAATGTTACATGCATACTCAAGCTCGTTAACATTATCAGGGACACTCCATAATAGAGTCCCGGTCTCGTCAGGCGCAATGGTGATGCCTGCCATGTTCATGCTGGCCATATCGTGACCGTCGCCGTGTGACATATTCGACATGTCATGACCTCCGCCATTGGCCATGTTTAGCAACATTTGACGATGCTCTTCTTGGGCTTCTTTGCTACCAATCACAAATTCGTGTTCTAAATTACCGGTGTTGGTGACTTCAAATTTAACCACCTCCCCAGCCGCCATTTCTAGCGCTTCAGGGTCGAACCACATATCGCCAGCTTCAAGGCTGATCGTGCGGTCAACGTCAGCCTCGGTTAGGCCATTGTCACCACTGCCTTGGCCGGGCGCAGCCCACGCGAAGCTGGTTAACAGGCTTAGTGAAAGGGCAAACAAAGACGTAGTGAAAGTGATTTTGCGCATGGTCATTACCTCGGAGGTTATTGTCACCCTTTCTTTATACGGCGTTAACCTGAAACGAGGCTGAACCCACGGGTAAAAATGATCTGGAGCAACCTTTCGTTGTCCGCAAGGTTGCAAGACTTGACCTTGGGGTAGCCCCAAGGTTGTAAGCTTAAAGCGTTATTGCTAGCTGATTTGGTAGGAGACTTAACATGATGAATGCGGATTGTTTTGCTTTTATGAACTCCATGGGTTGGTTAGGTTGGCTAATGCCGTTAACTTTTTTACTGTTGATAGGATTAGGTATTGCCTCGCTGACCAAATATTTGTTTAGTCACATACCTCAGGGAGACCGCTCATGAAACGTTATACCACTATAGTGTTATCTAGTGCCTTACTCTTAGGAGCGGCCTCGGCTCAGGCCGCGTTGCCGGATGAAGCCACACTTTACAAAAATCCGCAGTGCGGTTGCTGTGACGAGTATGCTCGCCACCTGGAAGCGCTGGGGGTCGATGTGACAATCGTCGATAACATAGAGCTCGGCGATATTAAACAGAAGGCGGGCGTGCCTTATGGTTTGGGGTCGTGCCATACCATCGAAATAGGCGACTACTGGATTGAAGGCCATGTACCGATGGAAGCTGTCACCAAACTTTTCGAAGAGCAGCCTGACGTAGATGGCATTGGCCTGGCGGGCATGCCGATTGGTACGCCAGGCATGCCAGGGCCTCAGGAAGAGCCATATGAGGTGTATACGTTTACCGACCATGAAAATGAGCAGTATATGACGCTTTAAAGTAAGCCGGGCTGACACTATGAATTCAAAACATCACTGGGAATTGGTGTATTAACGCAATACTGCTGAGCAAGTGAGCTGATTTCGTCCTCATTTAGATGCCTCTTTTGAGGTTATTCAGGCAGCTGTT
>NZ_VIFN01000012.1:0-81507 GCF_013183775.1 Halomonas hibernica | reverse complement strand
CTTTTTATAAGACACGAAAGGTTGTATATATTTCCTAACAAGAAGAACGCTTCTTCCAAACACAAGGTAAACTGCCCCACTAACTTAACACTTGCTTAAAATTCCTTAGAAAACTCCCATGCTTCCCGCTTCTTCCTATCATCACACAGAACCTATTTGAAACATTCTTAGGCAAGGTGACACTCACATCGCCTGCGCGGCGAATAGCCACCGTATCGCCAATCATGACATCCAGGCGGGTGATTTCATCAGCGTTGTGCAGCGTCGCGTTGGATACGGTAACACCTGCCACGCTAACGGGCTCAAGCCTTGCCACTGGTGTGATGGCACCCGTACGGCCTACCTGAAACTCAACGTCATTAAGCGTTGTGATCTCTTCCTGAGCGGGGTACTTAAACGCCGTTGCCCAGCGGGGAGCGCGAGCCACAAACCCAAGCTCACGCTGATAGCGCAGTGCATTCACCTTGATCACCACGCCGTCGATGTCATAGCCCAACTGGTCGCGCTTCTCACCCAACTGCTCGCAATACTCAACGACCGCCTGCGGGCCGGTCAGCACCTTTAGCTCCGCACTGGCGCGAAAGCCCAGCGTTACCAATCGATCCATTAGTGCGCTATGCGTGGTGTCGCCCATGTCCGGTTCCAGACGCGCCGACTGATAGGCATGAAACTCCAACGGGCGGGTAGCGGTAATCTCGGGGTTCAACTGACGTAAGCTACCGGCAGCGGCGTTACGCGGGTTGGCAAATACCTTACTGCCCTCCTCGCGTGCACGCTCGTTAAGCGCTTCAAAGCCTTGGTGGCGCATGATGACTTCACCGCGCACTTCCAAAAGCTCAGGGATCTGCTTACCCATTAGCTTTAAAGGCACCGAGCGCAGCGTACGCAGGTTAGAGGTAATGCCTTCCCCAGTGCGGCCATCGCCACGGGTGGCGCCACTTACCAGCACGCCCTTCTCATACACCAGCGATACCGCAGCGCCATCAAGCTTCGGTTCACAGGTAAACTCAACGTCATCTGCTGCGCACTCCAAGCGCTCTGCGACGCGCTCAGCAAAGGCCACGATGTCGTCGCCGCTAAACGCGTTATCCAGCGAGAGCATGGGGATGGCGTGGGCGACCGAAGGAAAGCCATCAGCCGGGGCAGCACCCACGCGCTGAGTCGGTGAATCCGGAGAGACGAGCGTTGGGTTTTCAGCTTCCAGCTGCTTTAAGCGTTGCAGTCTCCGGTCATAGTCAGCGTCTGATAACGTTGGCTCATCCAATACGTAGTAACGGTAGTTGGCTTCATCAAGCTCGGCGCGCAGCTGGGTGACTTCTTCCAGCACTTGGGGGTCAGGCTGACTCATTAACGTTGGTTTCCATCGTACGGGCTAAAATCAATCACAAAAAAGACACATCCTGGAACAAAAACACCCGCCTTCTGCAAGAAGGCGGGCGTTTAACAGCAAGCGCTACTTAGTGGGCTTGCATGTGGCGATGCAGGCGGTGGCGGCGTTCAAACTCATGCACCCGCTGGCGGGCAAACTCAATGGTTTGAGCCGTCATGACGCTGCGATTTTCATCCTTCAGCTCGCCACCCATATGGCGTACCACGACCATGGCAGTTTCCACCATGGCTTCAAAGGCAGCAGCGCTGTCGACCGCTCCCGGCAAGGGCATGAGGAAAGTGATGCCTGGCGTTACAAACTCACCCATCTCCTCAATGGGGAACGTGCCGGGTTTAACAACGTTAATCATTGAGAACTGAAGTTCGCTGTCGTCACTTTCTGTTTCAAAGCGGTGGAACACCCCCATGGAGCGACTATAGCGTAGGCCGCACGCCATAATGAGATCCAGCAACTTGCTGCCATCGAAGCCTTCCGGGTCCCGGGAGAGCACGCTGATAACCACCACCTCATCGGCGTTGGTCAATGTTTCTTTGGCATGTTCACCCGGCACATCATGACGCAACGCTTTTTCAAGCGTTGGGTGAGCACGTACGACATTATCACGCGAGCCACGCACCGGCGCTTCATCGTAGGCTTCATAGTCATCGTACTGATCGGCTGAGACTTCGTGCGCATAAGCAGGTTCAGGCTCGTCATAGCGTGCAGCGGCCCGCTGCGCTTCCGCAGCACTTGCAGCGGCTTCGCGGGCTTCGGCCTGTTCCTGGGCAATGCGGGCTTTTTCTGCCTCGGCAGCTTCTTTTGCTTCATGGCGCTGTTCGGCTTCAAGCGCTTTGCGCTCTGCTTTCAGCTTGGCGGCGGCTTCAGCACGCTTGGCCTTTTCAGCTTTCTTACGGGCTTTTTCCTGGCGACGCTGTATCAGGCGACGTTTAAGCGAGCGGCCCATACCCTCAAAATCGACCAACCGATACTCATCAACGGCATCATCATCCAGCTCGTCATACTCGCCGGCCGTATCTTCACGCAGTTGACGACGCTTGGGCGCCCGGGCCGAAGCGGCATCTTCTGGCTCTGCACGCAACACAGGATCGGCGTCTGTTTCAACAGCGAGGACCGGCTCAGCGGGGCTCTCCTTATTCACCGCGACGGATTCATTCACCGCGACAGGCTCTTCTTTCGCAGCAACGGACTCTTCGTTGGCAGTAGATAGGGAGATAGACGGCTCTCCAGTGTGTGGCTTGCTTTGGGTTGGCACTTGCTCGGCAATAGGCGCATGCGCTTCTGACGCTGTTTTGTCTACCGGCTGAGTGTTAACAGGATTGGCTTGTGCCGTTGGCTGGGGTTCAACCTGGCTCACGTCAGCTGGAGCGTCGCTATTCGGGAAGATGCTTGGCTCTCGACGATCAATGTCAGCCGGGCGTGCTTTAGGCGCAGCGGCCTGGCGCTGAGGCTGTGCAGATGCTGCTGTATCCACTGGCGGAGCAGTCGCTTTACGCTTAGGGACCGCATTGGCAAAGGAGCGCCTAAATTCGGATAGCACTCTGGAAGGCCCTGGATGGTCTTGACGTTCCAACTTGGGTTTCGCGCCGACCCCACTATAGTCCGCAGGTTTAACGACACGTGCGCCACCGTTCGGAAGCTCCCAGCTAATTTCGGCTTCTTTAGCCTCATCATCCAGCTCGGTTAGCTTCGCCTCGGGAAGGTCCTTAACCGCCTGGTCCAGACGAGGGACGCGCCGCTGGCGTTGGAGTCGTCGCACACCGTCGACTACGATGAGCGACACCAACGCCAGTCCTAAAATGATTAACCATTCTCTTAGTTCCATGTCGAACATTCCATGGGTCATTTAACCGGTTACTAAAGCGCCATACCTGAGTGAAAACCTTTCAGGTGGTAAATAAATACCACTAGCATAGCGCGGTTACTATAAATAGAGCCATTTTTTAGCGATTTCTACGTTATGGCACAGTTCCTAAGCACAGTTCCTAAGTACAGTTCCTGACGTTTTCTAAGCAATATTGACGTTCATCGTGATCAGACTCAGTTGCTATTATTCAGGTCGTGAATCTGCTCTTTAATCCTGGTGTATATGTACTGCATCTATCTTACTTAATGTTTACTTAATTCTTAAAGCGAAGCGAGCTTAACAACCAACCTGCCACTACTGTATATAAAAACAGCAAAAGGCTTTAATCCAGCTCAGCCACACTAGTTCAAGGTAAATCTACCATAGCATTAACCACAATTTTATAATGATCAATATAGATAAGTTGAGCGTTTTTACACATTTTTTTATTATTTCTACTCAATTTGTTAACAGTTGTAGCAGTTATTTGCTTAACCGTTGGACAGCTTTTGCCAGAATGCGTTCGCAAAGTGGCTGGCTAATACACGTGGTCGGGTCAGATGTATTTCTAACGGTATATCCCACGAATCATCCAATGCACGCACTAACCGACCATCGCTAATCTCTTGTTCTGAAAGGCTTTTAGGTATCCATGCCAAGCCTTTATTTTCCAATACCATGGACATCAACACCGCGGCCAAGTGGCTGGTAAAGCGAGGCGCACTTATAAGAGAGGTGGCATTTTCATTAAGCCAGTGGTTAACAACACGGCCTAATCCCGAAGCATCGGTATATCCCAGGTAAGGCAACACTTCCAGGCACTGAGAACTGCTTAATTCTTTTCCCACCAGTGGAATCAGCGAATCCTCGCCCACCTTTATACTCTCAAACTGGTCAGGCGATAACCGTGAGGGAACAGCGCAATGCCGATGGCTTAACAAGAACTGGCAGTCACCTTGTAACAACAACTGCTCACACGTGGACATTGTATCCGAGTGAAGGCGCATGGCCTCCATGGGCGCTCCCTGCTCCAGGGCTCTTATCCAACGGGGGAAGAACGTAAATGACAGCGAGTGCGTCGCTGCAAACTGCAACGTTCGGGTCGCTTCTCCGGCAATTTGCTGTGCTTCAGCCCGCAAGCGGTACAGTCGGCCAATCGCGTCAAACGCACTGGCCTGTATGTGTTTACCGGCGTCGGTGAGCGTGGTGCCCTGTGGGGTGCGAATAAACAGGCTAACGCCCATCCACTGTTCAAACGCGCGGATCCGTCGGCTGAACGCGGGCTGGGTAATATGTCGGGCGTTTGCAGCGCGTACAAAACTGCCGTGCTCGGCAAGGGCGGTAAAGTCTTCTAACCAGACGAGTTCCATGGGGCAATGCCGTTTCAGCATGGGAGCACCTAGTAATAGCATTGGGCAGCCCCCCTTGTCACGCATAGGGTTAAGCACTTAACCACCAAGGAGCTTGCCATGCGTATTGTGGATATTCGCGAGAAAACCGTTTCGATTGCCTCCCCGATTGCCAACGCTTATATCGATTTTTCCAAAATGACCTGTTCGGTCGTGGCCGTCATCACTGATGTGATACGCGACGGTAAACCCTTGATTGGCTACGGTTTTAACTCCAACGGGCGCTATGGCCAGGGAGCGCTCATGCGTGACCGCTTTCTGGATAGAATCACCGAGGCCAACCCCGACACGCTCATTGATCACGCCCGCGACAACCTGGACCCGTTTGCTATCTGGGACACCCTGATGAAGAACGAAAAGCCCGGCGGGCATGGCGAGCGCTCGGTCGCGGTAGGCACGATCGACATGGCAATTTGGGATGCAGTCGCCAAAATTGAGGGCAAACCGCTCTACCAGCTGCTTGCCGAGCGTTATCGAAACGGCCAAGCCGACGATAAGGTCTGGGTGTATGCGGCTGGCGGCTACTACTACCCTGGTAAAGACCACACCAGGCTGCAGGACGAAATGCGCAGCTACCTGGCGCGTGGCTACAACGTGGTAAAAATGAAGATTGGCGGCGCATCGCTTGAGGAAGATATTCGGCGTATCGAAGCCGTGCTTGAAGTTGTTGGCGATGGCAGCCGCCTGGCGGTAGATGCTAACGGGCGCTTTGACCTGAAAACGGCAATCGCTTACGCCGAAGCGCTGAAGCCTTATAACCTCTTCTGGTACGAAGAAGCCGGTGACCCGCTGGATTACGCGCTTCAGGCGGAGCTTGCCAACCACTATGAATTACCCATGGCGACCGGCGAAAACCTGTTCTCGCACCAGGACGCCCGCAACCTGCTACGCCATGGCGGCATGCGTGCCGACCGCGATTTCGTGCAGTTCGACTGCGCCCTCTCCTACGGGCTGGTGGAGTACATGCGCACGCTGAACGTGATGGATGAGTTTGGCTGGTCATCACGCCGCGTCGTACCCCACGGTGGTCACCAAATGTCACTGAATATCGCCGCTGGCTTACACCTGGGCGGCAACGAATCCTATCCGGATGTCTTCCAGCCGTTTGGTGGCTTCGCTGACGGCATTCAGGTTGAAAATGGCTACGTCGGCCTGCCCGATATTCCGGGCGTAGGCTTTGAAGCCAAATCCAGGCTGTATGCAGTGATGCGCGAGCTGGGCGAAGGCTAAGAAAATTCTGCCTTAATTCGCCTAGTCCACCAGCGCTGCGGCTTCATCAATCCCCACCGATACCAGGCGCGACACGCCGGGTTCCTGCATGGTCACCCCCATCAGGCGCTCGGCGGCTTCCATGGCAATCTTGTTGTGGGTGATATAGATGAACTGAACGTTTTCCGACATCTCTTTTACGAGCTTGGCGTATCGCCCCACGTTGGCATCATCCAGCGGCGCGTCAACTTCATCGAGCATACAGAACGGCGCAGGGTTGAGCTGGAAGATCGAGAACACCAACGAAAGCGCAGTCAGCGCTTTTTCCCCACCGGAGAGCAGATGAATCGTGCTGTTCTTCTTGCCCGGTGGACGCGCCATGATCGCCACCCCGGTTTCCAGAAGATCATCACCGGTAAGCGTTAGCCAGGCCGCCCCACCGCCAAACACGCGGGGAAAGAGCTCCTGCAAACCGCTATTCACTTGATCAAACGTTTCCTTGAAACGTACCCGCGTTTCCTGGTCGATACGCTTGATCGCTCGCTCCAGGGTTTCCAGCGCTTCGGTCAGTTCGGCGTGCTGGGCTTCCAAATAGTTGCGTCGCTCGGCCTGCTGGTCGTACTCCTCAATCGCTGCCAGATTAATGGCGCCCAGGCGGCGTATCTTCTCGCCAGTGCTTTCCAAACGCTCCTGCCAAACCTGCTCACTGGCATCGCTTGGCAGGTTCTCGGCCAGGGCATCGGCGTCATGCCCCAGTTCGGCCAGTTGCTCATCTTGCGTGGCCGCTTTTAGCGCCAGCGCCTGAACATCCATACGCCGCTGCTGAAGCTGCTCGCGGCTCTGTTCAAGATTGCGTTCGTGCTGCTGGCGGGCCAGCTCATCATTGCGCAGCTGTTCTGTCAGCGACTGGGCCTGCTGGCGCGTTTCGTTAAGGCGGCGCTCCTGCTGCTCACGCTGATGTAGTAGCTCTTCAAGCTCTTCACCGGCCAACTCGTCCGGCTCAAGTAGCGTTTCCCGTGACTCTTCTAGCTCTGCTATGCGTAGCGTCAAGCGCTCTTCGCTTTCGCTGGAGCGCGTCTGCTGGGCGCGCAAACTACTCCGCTCAGCGGTTAACCGTTCACGCTCTAATGCCAACGTCTGCTGCTGTGCTTTTAACGGGCCGTGTTGCTGAGTCAGTTGGTCGCGCTGTTCGCGCTGGCGGCCACGCTGCTCGCTGGCCTCTTCGCGTGCTTGTGCAGTGGTTTCCAGCGTTTCCATCGCCACGTGCCAGCGGGCACGCTGCTCCTCCAGGGTAAGCGTTAACGCCGCTTCATCCTCTTGCAGTTGCCCAAGCTCCGCATCAAGCTCGGTGGCCCGGCTCTCCAAATGCTCAAGCTTTTGGGCAGCGCTACGCTCTTTAATAGCCAACTGCTGAACGCTTGCAGCATGACCACGCTCCTGCTCAGCCTGCTGTTCACGGGAAAGCTCCAGGGCTTCAATAGTCTCACTGGTCGTTTCGCACTGCTCTTCAGCCAGCGCCAGCGCGTCTTCATCCTGCTCGCGCAGGGCGTCCAGCTCCTTGAAACGGCGTCGCGTTACCAGTAAGGCATCAACGCCTTCGCCATTGGCCTGCTGATGCAGCCAGCCGCGCCCCCGCCAAACGCCATCACGGCTAACAACGCTTTCTCCCGCTGCAAGGCCGGGCGCAAGCTGCTCAGCCTCGGCGCCGGACTCAACGTAGTGAATACTTGCTAACCATTCACCTATCGCACCAGCGCCGCTTACCAGTGAATCCAGCCGCTGGCTCTGGGTTGCAGCGGCGGGCGCTTGCTCATCAATCAAACACCAGTCGGTAGCCAACGCCTGCGGCAGTGCGGCAAGCTGGTGGCTTGCGACCAGGCGAGCATTCAAACAGGGCGCCAGCAGCCAGGAAATGACCGTCTCCCAACCGGGTGTTACGCTGAGGGTTTCACCCAGGCGGGGGGCGTTACTTAGCCCGTGGGTTGCCAGGGTTGCTTCCATGTCCGGGTCGTGGTCGGCCAGCGCGGCATCCATCAGGGTCTGTAGCGAGGCCAGTTCACCCTGGCGCTGGCTCAATTCAGCGCGTTTATCATCACGGGTAAGCGTTGCCTGTTGATAACGCTGTTTGGCATCGCTGTACTGCTGCTGCCACTGTTCACGCGTTTGGGTGAAGGCTTCGGAACGCTCTTCAGCTTCTTCCAACTGTGCCTGGAACTGAGCGTGCTCTTCGCGTAGCGCGCTCAAATCCGCCAAATCGCCGCGCTGCTGACGCCGCCGCTGGCTCTCTGCCTGTAAGCGTTGAATACGCTGCTCTAAATCGCGCAGCTGGTCCTGGCTGCGGTCGGCTTCGCGGCTGGCATCGCGCCAGCGATTTTCGGCGTCCGACCACTGCTGCTCGGCGGCTTCCATGGCGGGGGTAGCATCGGCCAGGGCCTGTTCCAGGGCGTCCAGCTGCTCTTCCAGCACTTCGTGTTCGGGCGCCAGATCCTCAAAGCGTTCGTCGATGGCGGCAAGGCGCTCTCGGTCGCCTTCGCTCACCAGGCGTTGCTCATCCAGCTCGCGCCGTGCAGTGGCAATATCGTTGGCTAGCTGGGACTCACGGCTACGCCGGTGAGCCTGGTCCTGCTCCAGCCGTGCAATGCGCGTGGTGGTTTCAAAAAACTGCTGCTGGTGGCGCTCCAGTACCTCGGCCAGCTCATCGTGCTGCTCACGAGCTTGCTCCAGGCGGGTTTCGCACTGGCGTACGCCAAACACATCTTTTTCAACTGAGATTTCCAGCTCGCGAACCCGGCTCTCCTGCTGCGACTGCTCTGCCCGCAAGGTGCGCCCGCGTAGCAGTGCCAGCTCGCCTTTAAGCCGGTACTCCTGCTGCTTTAACTCCTGATAGCGTTTGGCCGCCTCGGCCTGGCGCTTTAAGCGCTCAAGCTGTTTATCCAGCTCCTCGCGAATATCGTCCAAACGCTCAAGGTTTTCCTGGGTGCGCCGCATACGATTTTCGGTTTCGCGGCGGCGCTCCTTGTATTTAGAAATGCCCGCGGCTTCTTCAAGCGTTGAGCGCAAATCATCGGGGCGAGCTTCAATCAATCGCGAGATCATGCCCTGGCCGATAATCGCGTAGGAGCGCGGGCCAAGCCCGGTGCCCATAAACAGGTCGGCGATATCCCGTCGACGGCACTTTTGGCCATTGAAGAAGTAGTTGGACTGGCCGTCGCGGGTCACTAACCGTTTGACCACGATTTCCGCGTATTGGGCATACACGCCACCCATGGTGCCGTCGCGATTGTCGAACTTGAGCTCAATAGACGCCTGGCCCACCGGCTTGCGCCCAGTCGAGCCATTAAAGATAACGTCGGCCATGGACTCGCCACGCAGGGTTTTAGCGGAGGACTCACCCATCACCCAGCGCACGGCGTCGATAATATTGGACTTGCCACAGCCATTGGGGCCGACAATCGCGGTCATATTACCGTCGAAGGGCACCGTGACCGGATCGACAAACGACTTGAATCCAACAAGGCGGATAGAGGTTAAGCGCATGCCAATCCTACAAAAAATTATTTATAAACATGAGAAGTATTCAAAATACATGATTCATAACGACTTCGGCAGCGGTGATTGGCTCAGGGCTCATCAGCCGCCGCTGTTTCGGATGTATCGGCCAGGCGTTCCTGGGCCGCGCGGATACCTTCGCGTAGCGAGTCGGCCGTGTTCGGATCGTTGACCGTTGCCAGCGCGCGCCGCCAGCGGTCCATTGCGCCCTCGTAATCGCCGTTATCAAACGCGTGAATGCCTAACAGACCGAGCACCGTTGGTTGGCGTGGGTCCTGAGCCAGCGTTTCATTCACCAAACGCTGCACATCCGGGGTCAGCTCACGCCCTGCCATAAAGAAGCGAATTTGCGCAAGCTGGGCGAGCAGTGCAGGGAGCCGGCCTTCCAGCGCGATGAGCCGTTCCAGCGCATCGATGGCGTTATCTTCCTGGCCGGTATCGCGATACAGCGGAAACAGCGAGGCCCACACGTTGGCATTGCCCGGCTGAAGCGCGGCCTGCTCTTCCATACGACGAATATACGTGCCTGGAGTAGCGCCGGGGTCGTTGAGTAATTCCTGCTGAACGCCATACAGGGCAAGATCACCCTCGGCCCCCTCTTCCAGGTACCAAAAAAGACTGATGGCCACCACACTCAAGGCAATCAATGGCACAGCTAAACGCCCGGCAAGGGGCGATTGTAGCGGTCGTACGGCCAGCGTGGCAGTATCTTCCAGAAGGCTACGCTCAAGTTCCAGCGTTCCTTCTTCAAACTGCGCGGCACTAACATCGCCACGCGCATGAGCCGCCTCTAACGAGGCAAGCCGACGCTGAAAAATGGCCACGTTCTGCTCGGCCGAAGTGTCGTTGGCTTCATATGCGCGTTGCTGGTCATAAAGCGCATGCGCCTTACGCAGCGGGGAAAGTAGCAAGACAATCGCTGGCAATATGACAATCGCCATGGCGACCCATAAAAGCGTCATGAGGATCTCCTGCGCTGAATCAGCGCATCCAGCCGAGCGCGCTCTTCAGCACTTAGCGCCTTGGCAGACGCATGGCGCCGTGCACGCACAATCAGCAGCACGATCAAAACACCCCCGACGCCTAACCCGATGGGCAGCCCCCACAGAAGATAGGTGCGGCTCTCCAGGCGCGGATTATAGAGAACATAGTCACCAAAGCGCTCGACCATGTGATTGATCACTTCGCTATCGGAGCGCCCATCCTGCAGCATTTGATGCACCCGTTCGCGCATATCGGCGGAGATAGGCGAGTTCGAATCATTGATGGCCTGGTTTTCACACAGCGGGCAGCGCATGGACGCGGTTAATGCGTGATAACGCTGCGCCAGCACCGGGTCGTCAAACTCACGCAGCTCGATTCCCTCCGCCACAACGCTTGCCGACAACAGCAGCAGGAAGAGCACGGCCAGGGTCCGTATTAACGCCATTTGGCTACCTCCGGCAAAATACGCTCGGCCATATCCTGAGGCGAGATATCGCCTTTATGGTGATAGCGAATTATCCCATCGGCATCGACCAGAAACGTTTCCGGCGCGCCATAAACGCCGAGATCAAAGCCCAGGCTGCCGTCAGGGTCAAAGATATTCACTTCAAACGGGTCGCCAAACTCGTTTAAAAAGTGCATTCCCTTCTCGCGGGTATCGCGATAGTTCACCCCGACCATACGAACACCCTGGTCGGCCAATGCCAAAAGCTGGGGCATTTCCTGCTTGCAGGCCGGGCACCATTCGCCCCACACATTAACCAGTGAGACTTCCCCCTGGAGCAGCGTTTGATCAACCAGGCGGCCTTCATCACGCAGCGTGGAGGCCTCAAATGTCGGGAACTCACGTGCCATCAGCGCCGAGTCCCGGGCTGACGGGTCATGCTGCAAACGCTGATATAAAAACAGCGCCACCAGAAGAAAACCCAGCGGTAGCAGTAACAGCCATAGTCGACGGCTCATAGCGCGGCTTCCTGCGTTTTGGGCGAGCGGGCCACGTCGGCACGGTCGGCCGTTCTGGTTCGGCGATAGCGCTTATCCACTATTGCCAGTATGCCGCCTAACGCCATCAACAAACCGCCCAACCAAAGCCAGCGTACAAAAGGCTTATATTGAATGCGCATGGCCCAACTGCCATCCTCCAAATCTTCACCCATGGCAACGTAAAGATCCCGAAACAGGCCGGGGCGTAGCGCGACCTGGCTCATGGGCATACCCGTTGCCAGATAAAAGCGCTTCTCAGGGCGCATAATAAAACCACGCCCTGATTCGATATTGCGCACCTGAATGACGGCCGTATCGGCCATAAAGTTGGCGCCTCGGCGGCTTTTAAGCTCCGTCAACGTGAACTGATAGCCCGCGACGTCAAGCTCGGTGCCCGGCGCCATACGCACCGTGCGCTCAGTGGCATAGTTGGACACCACGGCCACACCAATAATCGTCACTGCAATTCCCACGTGCCCGAGCACCATGCCCCAATATGCCAGGGAAAGCTTGCGCAAACCCGCCAGGCGGCTGGCGCCGTGGCGGGTTTTATCCCACATGTCCTTCCCAATCGGCAGCACGATCCACAGCGCAGCCACAATACCCAATGAGGCCCACAGGTTCCATTCACCGGTGTATATCAGCGGCAACACCATACCCAGCACCAGCGCAGCGACGCCAGCAAGCCACAGCTTACGGCGCAGCTCACTGGCCGACATGCTCTTCCAGCGTGCGACCGGACCAAGCCCCATAAAGAGACACATCACAACCGTCAGCGGTACAAAAAGTGCATTAAAGTACGGCGGGCCCACGCTGATTTTACCCAGCTTGAGCGAGTCTAAAATCAGCGGGTAGAGCGTACCCAGCAAAATCGTCACGGTCATGATGACCAATAGAATATTGTTGATAAGCAGCAGCGAATCTCGTGATAGCCAGTTGAAGCTCGCATGATGGCTCACGCGGGGCGCGCGCAGCGCAAATATCAGTAGAGAAAGCGTCACGGTGATCGTCAGCAGCACCAGAATAAACAAGCCGCGTGAGGGGTCATTGGCAAACGCGTGCACCGAGGTAAGTACACCAGAACGCACCAGAAAGGTACCCAGCAGCGATAGCGAAAAGGTAAAAATGGCCAGCAGTACGGTCCAGCTTTTAAACGAGCCGCGCTTTTCGGTGACGGCCAGCGAATGGATCAGCGCGGTGCCGGTTAGCCAGGGCAGCAGCGAGGCGTTTTCTACCGGGTCCCAGAACCACCAGCCTCCCCAGCCAAGTTCGTAGTAGGCCCACCAACTGCCCAATGCAATACCCACCGTCAAAAAGGCCCAGGCAATATTGGTCCAGGGGCGCGCCCAGCGCGTCCAGGCCGCATCCAACCGCCCACCCAGCAGCGCGGCAATGGCGAAGGCAAACACGACGGAAAACCCGACATAGCCCATGTAGAGCATCGGCGGGTGAACAATCAAGCCAATATCCTGAAGCAGCGGATTAAGGTCCGCGCCATCGTGAGGCACATTGGGCAAAAGCCGCTCGAAGGGATTGGACGTCAGCAGGATAAACAGTAAAAATCCCACGCTAATCAAGCCCATCACACCCTGTACCCGCGCTACCATGTCGCGAGGCAGGCCGCCTGAAAAGCGCGAAGCGGCATACCCCCAGCCCGCCAGCATCAGGCTCCACAACAGCACCGACCCTTCGTGGTTGCCCCACACCGCACTGAGCTTGTAGTACCAGGGCAACAGCGAGTTGGAGTTGTTGGCGACGTTCGCCACGCTGAAGTCATCCAGCGCATAGCTGGCGGTTAGGCACATATAAGCCACTGCGATAAACAGAAACTGCCCCGTGGCCATGGGATGACCATATGCCATCCAAAGCGGCCTGCGCGTGGCCGCCCCGGCTAACGGCATTACGCCCTGCAATACTGCTATTAGCAGGGCAATAATTAACGCGAAGTGCCCAAGCTCAGGGATCAATTTTACCAGCATCGGCACTCCAGCATGACACGGACTCTAGGGTATAGGACATTGGCTCAACCTATTCACGCTTGGCTGCTTCAACCGGTTGGTCCTGATAATCAGCAGGCGAGTAACCTGCCTCTTCTAACGCTTGCGACACTTCGGGCGGCATGTAGTTTTCATCGTGGCGAGCAAGCACCTTGTCAGCGATAAACCGCCCGTCTGTAGACAGTTTGCCTACCACTACCACGCCCTGCCCTTCGCGAAACAGATCCGGCAGGATGCCGTTATAGGCCACCGCAAGCTCGTCCACGTAGTCGGTTACCAGGAACTCGACATTCAGGCTTTGCGGGTCACGGACAACCGAGCCCTCCTTTACCATACCGCCTGCACGGATTGTCCGCTCGATGGGCGCGTCCCCTAGGGCAATCTGCACCGGACTGTAGAACAGGTTGATATTAGTGCGCAGGGCATAGAGCGTGAGGCCTACCGCCACGGCGGCTAGCGCCAGCGCGCCGAGAATGATCACTAGCTTCTGGCGACGTTTAGGTGTCATCAGCATGTCTCGCTTGATGGGGTGGATGACGGTCACCACGTCGGGCACGGCGTTTTACAGCACTGGCCAGTTGGCGGCGCTCAAAACGAGCATGAATGATGCAGGCAACCATCAGAAGTGCCGTGACGCCCCAGGCCGCCCACACGTAAGGTCCGTGTCCGCCCATGGCCAAGAACGCGCCAAACGATGTAAATGCCATTACCGCGCCTCCCTGATCAAATCCCTGACCCAGCGCTTATCAATTTCCCGACGCAGGATTTCACTCCGCGTACGCATCAGTGTAAGAGCGATAAAAAAACAGTAGAAGCCCAGCACCATGATCAGTAACGGCAGCCACATTTCCGTGGGCATGAGGGGCCGCGACGTCAACGTAAAGGTCGCCGACTGGTGGAGCGTAAACCACCAGTCCACCGAGTACTTGATAATCGGAATATTGATGACCCCAACCATGGCCAGTACCGAAGCCGCTTTTGATCCACCCTCACGACGGCTAAAAGCACTGCGCAGGGCGATCACCCCTAGAAACAGGAACAACAGAATCAGCATGGAGGTCAGTCGGGCGTCCCACATCCACCAGGTGCCCCAAGTGGGCACACCCCACACCGCTCCGGAAAAAAGCGCCACAAACGTCATCACCGCCCCAAACGGCGCCATGACTGTCGCGGCCATATCCGCCACCTTGATCTTCCATACCATGAAGACCAGGCTCGCCACCGCCATCGAAACAAACACCGACTGGGCAAGAAAGGCGGCGGGCACGTGGACATAAATAATCCTGAAACTATCGCCCTGCCCCTGATTCACCTCGGTGGGTGCAAAGGCTAACCCCCATACCGTACCGGTCGCAATGAGTATCAGGGAGACTGCCCAACACCAAGGCTGCACCTTTGCGCTCATTACATAAAACCATTTGGGCGAGCCCCATTTATGAATAAAGGTCCACATGGCGTGTTCTGTCCTCAACCGTTGATACTGATGCGTAGCGAGGCGGCAATCGCCCAGGGAGCCAACAGTAGCGACGCGGCCAGCAGGGCCCCGAGCATGGCCAGGTGCGCCGCGACACCTTCACCGATGACAGCAGCCTGCACCGCCCCAACCCCAAAAATAAGCACCGGTATATACAGCGGCAGTATAAGCAGCGACAGCAGTACACCGCCTCGCGCGATACCGACGGTCAACGCCGCACCAATCGCGCCAAGCAGGCTCAAACTGGCGCTGCCCAGCAAAAGCGAAAGCGCAAGCACCACATAGCTGCCCGGAGGCAGGGCCAGCGTCACACCTAGAAGCGGCGCGACCAGTGCCAGCGGCAGCCCGGTCAACAACCAGTGGGCAAGTACCTTGGCCATGCTAAGCGCGACTAGCGGCTGAGGCGCGAGCAGCATCTGCTCAAGGCTGCCGTCGTCATAATCGGTGCGAAACAGGCTATCCAGCGACAAAAGCGCCGCCAGAAGCGCCGCTACCCACAAAAGACCTGGCGCGATCAGCGCAAGCACGGCGCGGTCGGGTGAAATGCCGATTGGGAACAGCGTTATCACCAGCGCGAAGAAGACCAGCGGATTGAGCAGCTCGCCGCGGCGTCTGAACATCAGTGTTACATCACGCTTCAGGGTGGCGGTAAAGGCAATCCACAGCCCGCCCGGCACTGGCGTTTCAAGTAGTGTAGTGGTCGCCTTCTGCCCCTGCGTCATTGTCTACCCCAGTTGAATACAGCGAGCGGCGGGCGAAGCATTCAGCCCATGGTGAGTGGTTACCAGAATGCTTCCCCCGGCTTGAGCATGAGCTGAAAGCTGCGCTTCAAGCGCGGCTACGCCTTGGTGGTCAATGGCGGAAAACGGCTCGTCAAGCACCCAGAGTGGACGGCGCGTCAGCGTTAACCGGGCCAGCGCCACACGGCGCTGCTGACCCGCCGACAGCTGGCCGGCCAATACGTCCTCAAAACCGCCAAGCCCTACTTGCTCCAAAGCGCTCAGGCGCTGCGATTCATTACCCCGCTCGCCGCTTAGCGCCTGGTACCAGGCCAGGTTTTCAAGCGGTGAAAGCCCAGCCTTGATGCCTGGCGAATGTCCCAGATACAGCAGGTTGGCCAGATAATGTTCACGCACCTTGCGAAGTGGCGCGCCGTTCCAGAAAAGCTCGCCTTGGTAATCACTCAGTTGACCTGCCAGCAGCTTTAACAGTGTGGTCTTGCCGCTGCCATTGGGGCCTTCAATTCGAACAATGTCACCGCTGCGAATCGTGAGATCGAGCCCTTCAAATAGCCAGCGCCCATCACGCTCGCAGGCTAGTTGTCGTGCTTGCAGGCACAGGCTCAAAGGTGTCTCCCAACAGGTTGATAGTTAGCCAAAACTCTACACGGAAAGCCAGGTTATCTCCAGCCAATCGCAGCGGCCGTGAGAATGCACCAAGCGTGCTGACGGAACCAGCATTTTGAATAGCCAAAGGCACTGGATAAAAACAGCACTACCACTGTATGTAAAAACAGCTGTATACTAAAACACTGTATGAAAAGACATGCCAGCAACCTGCTGGCTTGCCACTACTAAACGCCTAGGGAAAGGGCGCTGCATTGGAGAATTTCCTATGAATATATCGATGTCAGCACCAACTCACGCCGGTTCTACCGTATTGAGCAGCGCGTCCTGCGCACCTAAAGGCATTCAATCGGCACGCGCCTTTAAAACAGCACCACGCAGAACGCGGCACAATACCTACGCCCTAAAAATACGTGGCAACCGAATGCGTGATTGCAACTTGTTTGATGGAGATGTCATTATTATTCGGCGTTTTCAATGCGATACCCACGAAGAAACCGCCGTCGCTCACATCAATCAGCAGCCTGTTGCGTTGAAGCAGCTCTCGATCAGTCGCTTTGGCGTACATTTATGGCCTGCCGATACCCAAGCGCCGGATCTCTTTTTGCACAATCGCGATATTCAAGTGTTAGGAATGGTAATGGGTGTGGCGCAGGATAGTGCCAACGACCTTGCTGCCAATTCTTATGGCCTTATGGAGCACTGATTGCGTTATCAAGTTCCTGATTTAGCTGCCTCGCAGTGGCATACCGCCGAGATAGAGGTCGAAAAAAGCCAGTTTCTGGCGTGGCTATGCCATGCGCCAGATGTGGCCGCTTTTAGTGCACTTCTTGAAGCGGCAAGAGCTGCTCACCCCAATGCCAGCCATCACTGTACGGCTTATATTGCTGGGCCGCCCGGGGAGCAAACACTGATTGGTTTTTCCGATGATGGCGAGCCTGGCGGCACGGCTGGCCGGCCAATGTACCAGGTACTTCAAGGCAGCCAAATGGGTGAAATCGGCGGTGTCGTGACGCGCTACTTTGGCGGCACCAAACTAGGCACCGGCGGGCTGGCACGGGCTTACGCTCAAGCCATCAGCCATGCGTTGGAAACCTTACCGACGCGTGAAGTGATTGAGCGAGACGCCTACACGCTACGCCTTACCTTTGCCAGCGAGGCGATCGCCCGCGCCTGGTGCGACGAAAAGGCCATCCCCATTGAACACGTCAACTACGATGGCGAAGGTGTTCAGCTCACCATTGGCTGGCCCCGCGACCATACGTTCGACCTTTCCCCCTTGGAAAATCGCCTAAAGTGCACGCTGGACGTTACCCCGGTAAACGCACCCGCCCCCTAAACCAAAAACGGCTTACGGTGTAAACCGTAAGCCGTGCATGGGGCACTTCTGCTTCCCCGTCAATCCTGTCTATTTATCCCAAATATTTAATCATTACCCCGGCAGCCACGGCAGAACCAATTACCCCTGCCACGTTTGGACCCATCGCATGCATCAACAAGAAGTTATGCGGATTGGATTCCAGACCGACCTTATTAGCTACACGCGCCGCCATAGGCACAGCGGATACCCCGGCAGCACCTATCAGCGGATTAATCGGCATACGGCTCATTAGGTTCATCAGCTTGGCCATTAACACGCCGGCGGCGGTACCAATTCCGAAGGCCACGATACCCAGCCCCAGAATCCCGAGGGTTTCCACCGTCAAGAAGCTTTCCGCCATCAGCTTTGAGCCAACAGAAAGCCCTAGAACGATTGTCACGATGTTGATCAGCGCGTTCTGGGCGGTATCCGAAAGCCGCTCTACCACGCCGCATTCGCGCATCAAATTACCAAAGCAGAACATCCCCAGAAGCGGTGCTGCGTCGGGTAGAAACAGCGCGACCAGGATCAACAGCATGAGAGGAAAGATCACTTTTTCCAGCCTGGAGACGGGGCGCAGCTGCGTCATTTTTATCTGACGCTCTTTTTCAGTGGTTAACAGCCGCATAATAGGTGGCTGGATTAACGGCACCAGCGCCATGTACGCGTAGGCCGCCACCGCGATAGCACCCAATAGCTCTGGCGCAAGCACGCTGGACACATAGATAGACGTTGGCCCATCGGCGCCGCCGATAATCCCGATCGCTGCCGCCTGGTTCAGCGAGAAGTCCATGATGCCCATGGAGGTCAGCACAACGGCACCAAACAGCGTGGCGAAAATACCAAACTGGGCCGCAGCACCTAGAAACAGCGTACGAGGGTTGGCAAGCAGCGGGCCAAAGTCAGTCATGGCGCCCACGCCCATAAAGATCAACAGCGGCGCGATACCCGATGCAATGGCCACTGAATAGAAGTTATACAGCATGCCATTGCTGTAACCGACGCTTGTCGCAATATCCTTAGCGGCACGCAGCTGCTCTGGCGCTACCTCACCATGGGCAACTACTTTGAGCGTTTCACGCCACGCATCAATGCCTGCCAAAGGATCCAGCATTACGCCCAGCGCGGCACCAACCTGCTGAAGCACGGCAGGCTTGCCAACCTCAATGGCCTGGTCCAGCGCTGAAATCGCAAGGCCAGCTTCGGGAATATTGGCAAGAATCCCCCCAAAACCAATCGGCACCAACAGCAGCGGCTCAAATTTCTTATGGATCGCCAAATAGAGCAGCAGCAGCCCGACCCCGATCATGACCACCTGGCCAAGCTCAAGGTTATAAAGCCCCGAGCCCTCCCATAACGTGACTAGCTTATCCATTCCCGAGGCCCTTAAAGCTCAATCAGTACGTCGCCAACAGCTACGCTGTCGCCTTCACTAACATTGACTTTCGATACCGTGCCGGCACTGCTGGCGCGAATTTCGGTTTCCATTTTCATAGCTTCAAGAATGATGACCACGTCCCCATCCGCCACCTGGTCGCCAGGGCGCACATTCACCTTGAAGATATTGCCAGCAAGCGGTGCTTCTATGGTTTCACCACTGCTGGCCACCGGGGCGGGGCTCGCCGCAGGCGCAGCCGACTGCTCTTGCACCTGGCCAATATCGCCGCCTTCAGAAACTTCCACTACAAACGCTTTGCCATTGAGCTTTACGGTATAGGTTTCAGGGCCACGTGCCGCCTCTGGCGCACTGCCTTGAGTAACCACCGGAGGCTTGGCAGGCTCGCTACCAGCCGCCTGGGGCGCGGGTTCGAAAGCGTCCGCGTTATCACGATTTTTAAGAAACTTCAGACCGATTTGTGGGAACAAGGCGTAGGTCAAGACATCGTCTATTTCACAGTCGCCCTCTGCCAGGCGTACCTGCTCGGCGCCGGCTTTCTCTTTAAGCTCTGCCGCCAGCTTTTGCATTTCAGGTGCAAGGTTATCCGCCGGGCGACAGGTAATCGGCTGACCGCCTTCCAGCACGCGGGCTTGAAGCTCGGTGTTAAAGGGGGCGGGTGCCGCGCCGTATTCGCCTTTCAGCAGCGCCTGCACCTCTTTGGAAATGGACTTGTAACGCTCGCCCATCATCACGTTCATTACCGCTTGGGTACCGACGATTTGCGACGTGGGCGTCACCAGCGGAATAAATCCCAGGTCTTCACGCACACGAGGAATTTCGCCAAGCACATCGTCCAGCTTGTCGCCCGCGCCCTGTTCTTTCAGCTGACTTTCCATATTGGTCAGCATGCCGCCTGGCACCTGGGCCACCAGAATGCGCGAATCGATGCCGCGTAACGAACCTTCAAAAGCAGCGTACTTTTTACGTACTTCACGGAAATAGCCCGCGATGTCTTCCAACAGTTCAAGGTCCAGCCCGGTATCACGGTCGGTGTCCTTGAGCATCGCAACAACGGACTCTGTGGGGCTATGTCCATACGTCATCGACATGGACGAAATCGCGGTATCGACGTTATCGATACCGGCCTCTACTGCCTTAAGAATGGTGGAAGTGGAAAGTCCTGTCGTGGCATGGCAGTGCAGGTGAACAGGAATAGACAGATTTTTCTTCAGCCGCGTTACCAGCTCAAATGCGGTGTAAGGCGTTAACAGCCCCGCCATATCCTTGATAGCCAGCGAGTCTGCGCCCATTTCGGCAATATTGGTCGCTAGATCGACCCAGCTATCCAGGGTATGTACCGGGCTTACCGTGTAGGAAATAGTGCCCTGTGCATGCCCACCCACCTGACGAACCGCTTTAATCGCGCGCTCCAGGTTGCGCGGGTCATTCATGGCATCAAACACACGGAACACATCAACGCCGTTGGTTTTGGCCCGTTCGACAAACTTATCGACTACATCATCCGCATAGTGGCGATAGCCCAACAGGTTTTGACCACGCAGTAGCATGGCTTGAGGCGTATTGGGCATCGCCTCTTTTAATGCCCGGATGCGCTCCCATGGGTCTTCGCCTAAATAACGAATGCATGCATCAAAGGTGGCGCCACCCCAGGTCTCTAGCGACCAGTAGCCAACACGATCCAGCTTTTCAGCGATGGGCAGCATATCGTCCAGACGCAAGCGGGTCGCAAACAGTGATTGATGGGCATCACGCAGTACCACATCGGTAATTCCCAGCGGGCGTTTTGTCTCATTCATAGCAGTAGCTCACACGTTAAAATTATTGATATGTAGTAAAACTAACAAAATAAAGGCAAATAAGGGGATAGGCTGACTAAAAAATTACCGATTAGTGACGCTTTAATGAGCGGTAACGATGCACCGCAGCACTGATAACTGCAGTCACTTCCTCGTCCTCGCCACTCAACGCGGGAGCAGACGAAGGCTTTGTACCTGCCAACGTCGGCACAGGCGTCGGGTGAAAACGTCCCAACAGTTTTGACATCAACGTAACGCTAATGACTAAAATAGTAAGAAAAACAAAAACAAAGCCCATCCCAAGCCCCATAATTGCGAGCCCCTCCTGGAGTAGTTCTGCATTCTGCATAATGTCTCTCTTGTTGTAGAGCATAAATTAACGCTTAAAGGGTTCTAAAAGCCCCTTGGCGCCGTCAAAGTAATACACTAACCTGCCACACCCAGCATAAAACGCAATCGCGCCATAGTGGAAGTCATGGTTGTTAATTTACTACAAAATGGAAAAATTGGCCTCGCCCCAATGGAGGGCGTTATCGACGCCCTCACCCGCGACTTATTAACGCGTGAGGCAGGCTTTGATTGGACCGTTACCGAATTTGTCCGCGTGGTCGACACGCGCCTCCCGCCCCGAGTGTTTTACAAGCACTGCCCTGAGCTTACCAACCGCCCTGTTGCGACCGCCAGCGGCATTCCCGTGCATTTGCAACTGCTTGGCTCTGACCCCAAGGCGCTGGCTGAAAATGCTCGCCAGGCGTTAGCGCTGGGTGCTGTCAGCGTGGACTTGAATTTCGGCTGCCCGGCCAAGCTGGTTAATCGGCATGATGGAGGCGCCTCGTTACTGCGCCGCCCTGAACGCGTCTACCAGGCAGTGAAGGCCGTCTCCGAAGCACTTGAGGGTCAAATTCCGGTCACCGCTAAAATCCGCCTGGGCTTTTCAGACCGGCGCTTAGCCGTCGCCTGCGCCCAGGCGACCCAGGCAGGCGGTGCCGCTCGCCTGGTTGTTCACGGCCGCACACGTGATGAAGGCTATCGCCCTCCGGCTCACTGGGAGTGGATCGGCCGAGTGCGCCAGCAGGTATCGATACCCGTGGTTGCCAATGGCGATATATGGACGCTGGAGGCGTACTGGAAAGCGCGCACCCTGTCAGGCTGCAGAGACGTGATGTTAGGCCGTAGCGCGCTAGCAGACCCCTGGCTTGCGCCACGTATCCGGCACTGGCAGCGAACCGGTGAACGACTGCCTGAAACCACATGGCCAATGCGTGCCAGCGTGATCAAGGAGTACGCGCATCTTCAGCGGCAGCATCTACCCGATCGGGTTGTGGTCTCGCTGGTAAAGCAGTGGCTCGCACAGATGCGTCAGGGCAACGAAGAAGCCAACCAGCACTTTCAGCGCGTTAAACGCCTAACGGACCTTGATACCCTGCTTAAAAACCTGGTCATCGACACAGCGCACCCTGAGGCGGCTGTCAGCTGCCACTAAGCAAGGCATTGACCAAAAAAAAGCGCCCTCGCAATGCGGGGCGCTTAAAACGATCCAAAACCAAAGCGCGAGCCGCCCTGGTCAGGCTAGAAAGCAGAAAACCCGCTCTCATAAAAGAGAACGGGTTTAGAATCTGGCGCGCCCGGGAGGATTCGAACCTCCGACCCCCTGATTCGTAGTCAGGTACTCTATCCAGCTGAGCTACGGGCGCTTTAGTGATGTAAATACTCATTACTAAACATGATGAAGTGCTTATGCTTAAATACTTGTAATGAAATACTTATAGGCTTCCGCCTTACATCAGGTTAGAAGATGGCGCGCCCGGGAGGATTCGAACCTCCGACCCCCTGATTCGTAGTCAGGTACTCTATCCAGCTGAGCTACGGGCGCATCTTCTAATGTGCGGCTGGCGGAGAGAGAGGGATTCGAACCCTCGATAGGGCTATAAACCCTATACTCCCTTAGCAGGGGAGCGCCTTCAGCCACTCGGCCACCTCTCCTCAACAGCACGGCGCGAATGTTACCGATTTCAGCGACTGCTGTCTAGTCCTATGCCGATTTTTTTCGCGCCAGCTTCATCTTACCGTTGATACACCCTGTATTGGGCGCGATAAAAGCGACCATTTATTCTGCTTCGCTTTCTTCACTGCTACGCTCGCGCTGGATGCGCTGATAGATCTCTTCACGGTGTACAGCAACGTCTTTCGGCGCATTGACGCCGATACGCACTTGATTACCTTTCACACCTAACACTGTGACGGTGATTTCATCACCTATCATCAATGTTTCGCCAACTCGGCGGGTTAGGATGAGCATGGCTGATCTCCTTCTCAGACGTTTTATACAACGGGTTGTGTCCACCAGAGGCGCCACTAAGCCATTATGCGGCATAGCGGCGCGCTAACCAATGCCTCTGACTCCATGACACCCAAACCTCCCGTTGAAAGAAAGCTCACCACCAGCAAGTAGCGAGTACCTTTTCAGCGTAGAAGGTTTAAGGTAGAAATGTTATTCAGATTCTATATCTGACTTATCCAGGCCAAATGCCTTGTGTAACGCGTTAACGGCAAGTTCCATATGCTTTTCATCAATCACCACTGAGATTTTAATTTCAGAGGTGGAAACCATACGGATATTGACGTTTTCATCAGCCAAAACGCGGAACATCTTCGAGGCAACACCGGCGTGAGAGCGCATGCCAACACCGACCAGGGATACCTTGGCGATATTGTCATCGCCACGCAGCTCACCGCCGCCCAGGTCAGGAATGACCGTTTCTTCAAGCAGCTTCTTGGTGGTCTTGTAGTCGCCCTTCGCCACGGTGAAGGTAAAGTCGGTGTAGTCACCCGCCGGCGCTACGTTCTGCACGATCATATCGACTTCAATGTTGGCATCAGCGATAGGGCCAAGAATGCGCGACGCAACACCTGGTACATCGGGCGTGTGCAGCAGTGTCAGCTTGGCTTCATTTTTGGTAAACGCGATACCGGAAATCAGCGGTTCTTCCATGGAGTCCTCGTCTTGGTCAGCATCTGCAATAATTAGGGTACCGGGGCCATCTTCAAAGCTCGACAGTACCCGTAGGGGAACGTTGTACTTGCCCGCAAACTCTACCGCACGAATTTGCAGCACTTTGGAGCCCAGGCTTGCAAGCTCCAGCATTTCTTCCACCGTAATGCACTCCAGGCGCTGTGCCTTGGTGCATACGCGGGGGTCAGTGGTGTAAACCCCATCAACGTCAGTATAGATCTGGCACTCATCGGCGCCGAGTGCCGCAGCAAGCGCTACCCCGGTAGTGTCCGAGCCACCACGTCCTAGCGTAGTGATATTGCCGTCTTCATCAACGCCCTGAAAACCAGCCACAACCACGACCTTGCCTGCGTCGAGGTCAGCCTTAAGGTCTTCGGTTTCAATGCGCTGAATACGCGCTTTGGTATAAGCATTGTCAGTATGAATACCGACCTGGGCACCGGTGTGTGAAGTGGCCGCAACGCCAACCTGCTGGAGCGCCATGGCGAGCAATGAAATCGTTACCTGCTCACCGGTCGAGAGCAGCATATCCATTTCACGCGGGGCGGGGTCATCATTAAGCGCATTGGCCATATCGGTCAACCGGTTGGTCTCTCCGCTCATGGCGGAGACCACGACCACGACCTGGTGGCCCTGGTCACGAAAGCCCTTGACCTTTTCCGCCACGGCTTTGATACGGTCAACAGAACCTACCGAGGTGCCACCGAACTTCTGTACGTATAGTGCCATATGCCGTTTTTTCCTATTCGTCCGGGAATGGGGGATGAAAGTAGTTATATTAAGTTAGCAAAAGGCCGGTTGCAGATAATTGCCACCGGCCTTTGTGATTAGCTAAGTATGTTTTCCAGCCACGCGGGGACGCTACTTAACGCGCCAGCCAGCGCTTCTGGCTGACTGCCACCCGCCTGCGCCATATCAGCACGACCACCGCCTTTACCGCCAACTTGCGAGGCGACATGGTTAACCAGCTCACCGGCTTTAACGCGCTCGGTCAGGTCTTGAGTCACGCCTGCAATCAGGCTGACCTTGCCCGCCGCCTCATCGGCAACGCCCAGGATAATAACGCCAGAGCCAATCTTGTTTTTAAGTTGGTCAAGCACGCCACGCAGATCCTTACCGGATACTCCCTCCAACTGAGTCGCCAGCAGCTTAACGCCGCCGATCTCCTGCGCCTGGCTCAGCATGTCGCTACCCGCAGCGCTTGCCAGCTTAGCCTTCAACTGCTCAAGCTCTTTTTCCAGGCTGCGATTACGCTCGACCAATGACTCTACGCGGGCTTCCACCTGCTCGGGCTTGGTTTTCAAGCGATCACCCAACCGCTGCACGCGCGCTTCCTGCTCGCGGAAGTAGGCCAACGCATTCTCGCCGGTAATGGCTTCGATGCGCCGCACGCCAGAGGCAATACCTACTTCACTGACGATATGGCAGCAGCCGATATCACCACTTCGTGCAACGTGAGTACCGCCACACAGTTCAATCGAAAAGCCGTCAGCACCGATCGTCAATACGCGAACATTTTCCGCATACTTGGCTTCAAACAACGCCGCAGCCCCTTTGGCCTTGGCTTGCTCCAGGCTCATCTGCTCAACGTACGTCGGCGCATTAGCAAGGATCTGCTCGTTAACCAGACGCTCCACCTCTGCCAACTGATCAGCACTCAGAGGCTCGAAGTGGCTGAAATCGAAGCGCAGACGTTCAGCATTTACCAGTGAGCCTTTCTGCTGCACGTGATCGCCCAACACCATGCGCAAGGCTTTGTGCAGCAGGTGGGTGGCCGAGTGGTTGCGAATGGTCGCAGAGCGCAAGCTGGCATCAACCTCGCCACGAACGCTGGCCCCCACGTTCAACGTGCCTTCTATCATCACGCCTTGGTGCAGATGATGACCGTTCTGCTTTTGTGTATCGGTAACTTCGAAGCGGCCGCCCTCTACGTATAAGTAGCCGGTATCGCCCACCTGGCCGCCCGATTCACCATAAAACGCGGTACGGTCTAATACGACAGTGCCTTTCTGGCCTGCTTCCAGCGCGACAAGGGCGTTGCCTTCGCTATCCACAATAGCAGTTACCGTGGACTGATCTTCAAGCTGGTCATACCCCGTAAACTGGGTTTCGCCATCCAGCTCAATAGAGGCGCTGTAGTCGGCGCCAAACTGGCTGGCCGCTCGGGCACGCTCGCGCTGAGCGTCAAGCTCGCGCTGGAAACCAACTTCATCCAATGTCACACCGCGCTCACGGCAAACATCCGCCGTAAGGTCAAACGGGAAACCGTACGTGTCATACAGCTTGAACACGGTTTCACCCGACAGCACGTTGCCATCAAGCTCCTCAAGCGCGGTATTCAATAAGCCCATGCCGTGGTCCAGCGTGCGCGCAAACTGCTCCTCTTCTTTCAGCAGGATACGGGCAATTTGGGCGCTCGCCTCACGCAGTTCGGGATAGGCATCGCCCATCTCGGCATCCAGTGCATCCACTAGGGTATAGAAGAACGGCTTGGTGGCGCCCAGCTTGTGACCATGACGAACCGCTCGACGGATAATGCGCCGCAGCACATAACCACGGCCTTCATTTGAAGGCAGTACGCCGTCGGCAATTAAAAACGCACACGAACGAATATGGTCCGCAATAACGCGTAGTGAAGGCGTTGCCATATCGGCATGCCCGGTCGCCTTGGCGGCCGCCTGAAGCAAATTCTGGAACAGATCGATTTCGTAGTTGGAGTGCACGCCCTGCATAACGGCCGCTACCCGTTCAAGCCCCATGCCGGTATCAATAGAGGGCTTGGGCAGCGGGTTCAGCGTGCCCTGGGCGTCGCGATCGAACTGCATAAAGACCAGGTTCCAGATCTCAATGTAGCGGTCGCCATCTTCGTCAGCGCTGCCGGGAGGACCACCCCATACGTCAGGGCCGTGATCAAAGAAGACTTCTGAGCTGGGGCCGCAGGGGCCGGTATCGCCCATTTGCCAGAAGTTATCTTCATCCAGCCTGGAGAAGCGCTCCGGGTCGATGCCGATTTCATCTTTCCAGATGCGCTCGGCCTCGTCATCGCTAATATGCACGGTGACCCACAGCTTCTCTTTAGGCAGGCCTAGCGTTTCGGTTAAAAACGTCCACGCAAATCGGATAGCGTCCCGCTTGAAGTAATCACCAAAGCTGAAGTTACCCAGCATCTCAAAAAACGTATGGTGGCGTGCGGTATAGCCAACGTTATCCAGGTCGTTATGCTTACCACCGGCACGCACGCAGCGCTGAGATGAGGTGGCACGCACATAAGGGCGTGGGTCACGGCCAAGAAACACATCTTTGAACGGCACCATGCCCGCGTTGGTAAACAGCAATGTCGGGTCGTTACCTGGCACCAGAGAGCTTGTGGGCACAATGGTATGCCCTTGCTCTTCGAAAAAGGATAAAAAGGCCTGTCTAATCTCTGCGCTTCTCATAGGGTATCCGTAACAATAAAGCATGATGCCCCAGGGCGCTGTCGCCGCTACCCGCTGGGGTCGCAAAAGCGCCATTATAGCGCAGTTGTCTAACGACTAAAGCGGCAGTTAATGGCTAAGAGCTAAAGACGTCAGAAATCGATAACCCACAATAGTGATGAAAGAAGGCTTTACAGGCAAGAGAGCGCGTAACGAATTTGTTCAAAATCGAAGCCTCGTGACGCTAGAAAGCGCTCTCGTTTGGCCCGCTCTTTGGGGGATTCACCGGGGGAGGAAAAGCGTCGCGATAAGGTATCACTGGCCAGTTCAAACCAATCGACACCTTCATTCTCTTCTACGGTAGCGAGGGTTTCTGCCACTATTTCCTGGCTGATGCCGCGTTGACGCAGCTCGCCTTTAATCCGTATCACGCCCTGACCGCGCATAATGCGTGAACGGATAAAGCTTTCAGCAAAGCGGACGTCTGACTGAAGCCCCTGCTCTTCAAGGGTGTCCAGGCACGCCTCAATGTCAGCGGTATCAACGGCTTTTTGTTTTAGCTTTTGCGCTATCTCAGCGCGAGAGTACTCGCGCCGAGATAGCAGCTGTAGTGCGATGTCGCGTGGGGTGGCATCACGTGACGAAGCAAACATAAGCGTTACAGCAGGTCGTCGTCAGCATCGGCGGCAACATCAGCAGCCGATGCCTCTTCTTTCTTGGGGTCAGGCTTGGCAAGCAACTGTTCGCGGATCTGGCTTTCGATCTCCTCCATAATGGCCGGATGCTCTTCCAGGTACTGAGCCGCATTTGCCTTGCCCTGACCGATTTTGCTGCCTTTATAGCTATACCAGGCACCCGCCTTGTCGACCAGGTTGCACTGTACGCCCAAGTCGACCACCTCACCGGCATGGTAGATACCCTTGCCGTAAAGAATCTGGAACTCGGCCTGACGGAACGGCGGTGCTACCTTGTTTTTAACTACTTTAACGCGCGTTTCGTTACCGGTGACTTCATCGCCCGATTTCACCGAGCCGGTGCGGCGAATATCCAACCGAACACTGGAGTAGAATTTCAGTGCGTTACCGCCTGTGGTGGTTTCCGGGCTACCAAACATAACGCCGATTTTCATGCGAATCTGGTTGATAAAGACCACTAAACAGTTGGCGTTTTTAATATTACCGGTGATTTTACGCAGCGCCTGAGACATCAAACGTGCTTGCAGGCCTACGTGGGTATCCCCCATCTCCCCTTCGATCTCCGCACGCGGAGTAAGCGCTGCCACGGAGTCGATAATAATCACGTCAACGCCGCCTGAGCGCACCAGCATATCGGTGATTTCAAGCGCCTGTTCACCCGTGTCTGGCTGGGAAACCAGCAGATCATCGAGGTTAACACCCAGTTTTTCCGCATAGCTTGGATCAAGCGCATGCTCGGCATCAACAAACGCACACACCTTGCCCTGCTTCTGTGCTTGAGCAATCACGGAAAGCGTCAGGGTGGTTTTACCGGAGGATTCAGGGCCAAAGATTTCGACTACTCGGCCAAAGGGTAATCCTCCAATGCCAAGCGCAATATCCAGCCCCAGCGAGCCAGTGGAGACTGACGGCATCACAACGCGAGGCGCGTCACCCAAGCGCATCACCGTGCCTTTACCAAACTGACGATCGATCTGACTAAGTGCGGCGTTTAGCGCTTTCGTACGGTTGTCATCCTGAGCCATGCAAACACCCTCATCACAGACTGTATAATTAACCAGTATTATGCCAAAAATTCGTCGCTAAACAAATCCTCAACGTGGTTTTTAACGATTATTTCTCTTCCTGACCCTCAGCCAGCATATCCAGGCGCGCCACCAGCCCTGCCAACGCCTCGCGAACGGCCTGCTCGCGTACCGCTTGGCGATCACCGGGAAAATGAAAACATTCGGCGTCCTGGTGATTAGCATCGCCCCAGGCCAACCACACCGTACCCACCGGCTTTTCATCGCTGCCGCCCCCGGGGCCTGCCACACCACTGACCGCCACGCCCAATTGCGCGCCGCTATCACGGCAGGCACCGGCCACCATGGCATTCACCACCGCTTCACTGACAGCGCCATGGGTGTGTAGTGTAACGTCTGAGACACCGATCAGCCGCGTTTTAGCCGCATTAGCATACGTCACGTAACCCGTTGTGAAGTAGGCCGAGCTGCCTGCAGCCGAGGTGATCGCACTGGCAATGCCGCCACCGGTACACGACTCTGCCGTGGTCACCTCTATATCCAACTGCTGGCAAAGCTTTCCAAGCCGCTGCGCCAGCAGGGACAAATCCAGATTTTTTAGGCTCGTTATGCTGGGCGTCATGGTCGCTCCTTCATGTAAGATATCAGTCAGCGTAGAATACTGCGTTTAGCTTTCTCAACGAAATCGCTCAAAGAACGTATTTAACGCTTTTATTTAATGAACATGCCGTAAGCGAAATGCGCTTACGCCACGCTCAATCAGGACGCCCATGTCACAGGCCATCCCCCCCAATACGCCCATGATCACGCAGTATTTAAAGATCAAACGCGAACACCCTGACGTCCTTCTGTTCTACCGGATGGGGGACTTCTACGAGCTGTTTTTTGATGATGCCAAGCGCGCGGCTGCGCTGTTGGATATCACGCTTACTCAGCGTGGCCAATCGGGAGGCAAACCCATTCCGATGGCGGGCGTTCCTTATCATAGCGCCGAAGGCTACCTGGCCCGCTTGGTGGCTACCGGTGAATCCGTGGCCATTTGCGAGCAAATTGGTGACCCGGCAACCAGCAAGGGTCCGGTTGAACGGCAAGTCGTGCGCATCGTAACACCCGGCACACTGCATGATGAGGCGCTCCTGGATGCCCGGCGCGACAACGTGCTGGTCGCGTTGGCACCCGGCAGCGACCGCTGGGGGCTTGCGTGGCTTGAGCTATCCAGCGGGCGTTTTAGCGTGCTGGAAGTCGAGAGCGAAGCCGAAATGCTTGCCGAGCTGACCCGCCTTTCACCTGCCGAACTACTGGTGCCTGAGAGCCTGACGCTGCCCGACGTGTGGTCGCAGAAGCGCAGCTTGCGTCGCCAGGGCGAGTGGCTGTTTGATTTGGAAAGCGCCAATCGCAGCCTGTGCGACCAATTTGAAGTTCAGGACCTGCGTGGGTTTGGCTGCGCCCACCTTACCACCGCTTTGGTGGCCGCCGGGGTACTGATTGACTATGCCCGAGATACCCAGCGCTCGCGCTTGCCCCACGTAACGGCACTCAGCGTTGAAAACCGTGATGATGCGGTGGTCATTGATGCTGCCAGCCGACGTAATTTAGAAATCGATATCAACCTTGGCGGTAGCACGGACAACACGCTTGCCAGCGTACTGGACACCTGCACCACCGCCATGGGGTCGCGGCTTTTAAAGCGCTGGTTGAATCGCCCCCTACGCCAGCGTGAAACCGTGCAGGGCCGCCAAGCGGGGGTGGCACTTTTAAGCCTCGACGCGGCATACATGACGCTACGCGACACACTCAATGATGTGGGTGATGTAGAGCGTATTTTGGCCCGCGTCGCGCTCTATAGCGCCCGCCCACGCGACCTGGCCCGCTTAAGAGACGCCCTTAATACGTTGCCAGCACTTGAGCAGCAGTTAGGTGGCGTAGAAAGCGGCAGTACGCTGGATAATTTGCGTCCGCATATTCGCCCGTATCCGGATATCGCCGACCAGCTGAGCCGGGCGTTGATCGAGAACCCGCCGGTGGTGATCCGCGATGGCGGTGTGATTGCCGATGGCTATGATGCCGAGCTTGACGAACATCGCGGTATGGCCGAAAACTCTGGCAGTTACCTGGTTCAACTGGAGCTACGTGAGCGTGAGCGTACTGGCCTTGCCAACCTCAAGGTGGGTTACAACCGGGTGCACGGCTACTTTATAGAGCTACCCCGCTCCCAGGCCCAGCAAGCACCGGCTGATTACATCCGCCGCCAAACGCTGAAAAATGCTGAGCGGTTTATTATCCCCGAGCTCAAGGAGTTTGAGGACAAAGCGCTTTCCGCCAAGTCACGCGCACTGACCCGTGAAAAGTGGCTGTATGAGCGCCTGCTAAGCGAACTCAACGAACATCTCATGGCGCTACAAAGCACTTCCCGGGCGCTTGCCGAACTTGATGTACTGTGTGCATTTGCCGAACGTGCCGATGCGCTTAACTGGGTGCGCCCGACCCTGAGCGACGCGACCGGCATTAGCATTACCGCTGGCCGCCACCCAGTGGTAGAACAAGTCAGCGACAAGCCGTTTGTGCCCAATGACGTTGTACTTTCGCCTGATCGTCACATGCTGATTATTACCGGCCCCAATATGGGCGGTAAATCGACCTATATGCGCCAGACCGCCTTGATCGCGCTGCTAGCCCATAGCGGTAGCTTTGTGCCTGCCGATGCGGCTGAGGTTGGTCCTGTCGACCGGATATTCACCCGCATAGGCTCCTCGGATGACCTTGCCGGTGGGCGCTCCACCTTTATGGTCGAGATGACCGAAACGGCTAATATCCTGCACAATGCCACAGAGCACAGCCTGGTGCTGATGGATGAAATCGGCCGGGGCACCAGTACTTTCGACGGACTTTCCCTGGCCTGGGCAAGCGCTGAGCACCTGGCGCAGGCGCAGGCACTGACGCTCTTTGCTACACACTACTTTGAAATGACCGCCCTTCCCGAGCAGGCCGAAGGCGTGGAAAATATTCATTTAACCGCTACAGAGCATGGCGATAGCATTGTGTTTATGCATCGCATTGAGGCAGGCCCGGCCAGCCAAAGCTACGGCTTACAGGTCGCCCAACTAGCTGGTGTTCCAAGCCACGTTATCAAGCGCGCCCGTGAAAAGTTGATTGCCCTGGAACAGCGCGATGTAGACACCCATCAGGCGCGCCCAGGCCCGGCACAACAGGCCCCTGCCAATAGCCCGTCACCCCAGCAAAACGATCTCTTTGCCAGTGCGCCACATCCAGTTTTAGAAGCACTGGAGCGTGCCGACATTGATGATTTATCGCCCCGCGAGGCGCTGGCGTTGGTCTATCAATGGCGAGATTTGTTGTAACCGGTGCAAGAGAAGATAGCCAAGTGCTTGCCGTGAGGTATGGGCGCCACTAGAATGTCGCCCATACTTTTTAGCTTATAAGAAACAGCCGTTTTATAACCATTCATGATTGACCTATGACCGGGACCTCCCCCGGTCCCGCAAGAGGGATAGCGCGATGACGTTTGTCGTTACCGAAAACTGCATCCAATGCAAATACACCGACTGTGTAGAAGTTTGCCCGGTCGATTGCTTTTATGAAGGCCCCAACTTCCTGGTGATCCACCCGGATGAGTGCATTGATTGTGCGCTATGCGAGCCTGAGTGCCCGGCCGAAGCCATCTTCTCAGAGGATGAGCTGCCGGATGGGCAAGAACCGTTTATCGAGATCAACGCTGAGTTGGCTGAAGTGTGGCCCAACATAGCTGAAAAGAAAGATGCCTTGCCGGATGCCGAAGAGTGGGATGGCAAGAGCGGCAAGATCGACAAGCTGGAGCGATAACACAGCACGCTTTTTGTACCGTGTCGTTAGCCATCGGCTTAAAAACCAGCGTCCGCGCTGGTTTTTTTATATCTGCTTGCCCCGTCTCTTCAAGGATAACGCACTCGACAAACGCAAAAAGCCACCCGAAAGGCGGCTTTTTATAGTTTGCTTAACTTGCCGGTTGGATTACGCTGCTTTCGGCTCGTCCAACTGGTCATCGTTGGAAGCAAAAATAGCCGCGTCGTGCTGCTTGAGCAAACGACTGGTCACCGTACCCGCCGTCATTGAACCATTGACGTTGATGGCGGTACGGCCCATATCAATCAACGGCTCAATCGAGATGAGAAGCCCCGCCAAAGCAATCGGTAGGTCAAGCGTTGAGAGCACGATGATCGCGGCAAAGGTTGCCCCGCCGCCAACACCGGCAATGCCGAAAGAGGCCAGCGTCACGACCAGTACCAGCGTTGCCAGAAACTCCAGTGAAAACGGATCAATCCCCACCGTGGGCGCAATCATCATGGCCAGCATGGCCGGATAAAGCCCCGCGCAGCCGTTTTGGCCGATGGTCGCTCCGAAGGAGGCGGAAAAGTTGGCAATCGCAGGGGGTACGCCAATGCGGTCTACCTGCGCCTCGATATTCAAAGGAATCGTGGCCGCGCTTGAACGTGAGGTAAAGGCAAAGGTGAGTACCGGCCAGACCTTCTGAAAATAGCGTTTGGGGTTAACCCCAACGCCCATCAAAAATAGCGCATGCATGACCAGAATAAGTGCCAAGCCAACGTAGGAGGCAACGACGAATCCGAGCAGATTAAAGATATCGTTGAGATTCGACGTAGAAACCACTTTGGCCATTAACGCCAGTACCCCGTAGGGCGTAAGGCGGATCACCATGCGCACCAAACGCATGATCCACTTCTGCACAATATCGATGCCTTCGATAAGCTTGTCGCCAATCACTGCATTTTCACGCTTGATGCCCAGAGCGGCCAAGCCGAGAAACGTCGCAAAGATCACCACACTGATAATGGAGGTGGGTCGTGCGCCCGCTAAATCCTGAAACGGATTGCTGGGAATAAACGAGAGCAGAAGCTGTGGGATGGTCAGATCTGCCACCTGAACACTACGCTCGACAATCGCCTGGCCGCGCTCCAGCTCGCGAGCGCCTTGTACCAGCCCCTCGGCAGACAATCCAAACAGCTGGGTCATGCTAATGCCGATAACGGCAGAAATCGCCGTTGTCAGCATGAGCATACCAAGTACCCCCAGGCTAATCTTGCCCAGCGCACTGGCATCATGTAAGCGCGTAACAGCAGATAAAATGGTCACCAGCACCAACGGCATAATGATCATTTTTAACAGTTGGACATAGCCACCGCCCACCAGGTTTACCCAGTCGATGGTGCCCTCAAGCACCTCTGAACCGGCGTATCCCCATTGCAATAGCGCGCCAAGCACTACCCCAACGACCAGGCCTGCAAGTACCACGCGAGACAGGCTGGCACCACGCCGCTGCCAGCGCGCCAGCAGTGCAATCGCCAGTATAAAGACCAACACGTTGATCGCAATCAACCCATGCATGTAACGCACCTCCTGAATAACAAAAAACGGCACATCAACGATGTACCGTGTGACAAGCGCAGCAGCAGAAGCATAGCCTGCTAATTCTGCGGGCCATGGTAAGTAATAGCGAAGAAGAATAAAAATGGATTTTACTTATAACCTAGGAATCATTTGGCTGGTTGCGTCGGCCGGTTGTAATAAACACCGGGAACAACCCTCTTGCCAGGTATTCAACGTACGTAGGTATAAAACGTAAGCACAAAAAAAGGCGACCCTTAGGTCGCCCGCTCCAAACACTTCCTCTGACCGCTCCATGTGTCAACTTCCTCAGGCCACTTCCCTACCGAAATTCACCTCAGTGTGTCATTCGGTGGGCCTGTTTACACCCCATTGCGTTGCATTCTGTCTAAAGCATCCCTGCCTCCCCTATCCTGAATGCATTGTGGCAGATAACAACGTCATCTCAAGGCGGCCTATAACAAAAAGGGCAAGCCTAAGTGGCCTGCCCTTCAATAAAAAACAACTTAAAATCAATTAGATAAACTTAAATTAGACGAAAATTTTCTACTTTTCCTACCCACGTCGAGCGATTTTCGTCGGTTTTTGTAGGACATGTCTTACAAAATCTTGAGACATTTCTTACAAGACAGCTAACAAATCCCGTTATTGGCCCTTGATAGCCTTCAAGCCGGGATAAGCGACATCGCCAAGTTCTGACTCAATCACCAACAAGCGGTTATATTTGGCAACCCGGTCAGAGCGGCATAAGGAGCCGGTTTTAATCTGGCCTGCACAGGTGCCCACCGCTAAATCAGCAATGGTGGTGTCTTCTGTTTCACCAGAGCGGTGCGAAATAACCGCAGTAAAGCCTGCATCCTGAGCCATCTTGATGGCGTCCAGCGTTTCAGACAGCGAACCGATTTGGTTAAACTTGATCAAAATCGAGTTACCAATCTGCTCGTCGATACCGCGCTTAAGAATTTTGGTATTGGTAACGAACAGATCGTCGCCCACCAGCTGCACTTTATCGCCCAGCTTGTCGGTGAGGGCTTTCCAGCCATCCCAATCCGACTCATCCATACCGTCTTCAATAGAGACAATCGGATAGTCCTCGCACAAGCCCGCCAGGTAGTCAGTAAAGCCTTGTGCATCGTAGCTTTTACCTTCACCGGAAAGATTGTACTGGCCATCCTTGTAGAACTCAGACGACGCGCAGTCGAGTGCCAGCGTGACATCACTGCCTAGCGAATAACCAGCATCCGCCACCGCCTGCTTGATAACAGCCAAGGCATCCGCATTGGACGCCAAGTCAGGGGCAAAGCCACCCTCATCGCCCACAGAGGTAGACAGGCCTTTGGCAGACAGTACCTTCTTCAGCGCGTGGAAAATTTCAGCGCCCATACGCAGGCCTTCACGGAAGTTTTTGGCGCCGACCGGCTGCACCATAAACTCCTGAATATCCACGTTGTTATCCGCATGCTCGCCGCCGTTGATGATGTTCATCATCGGCACGGGCATGCTGTACTGACCTGGCTGACCGTAAAGCTCGGCAATGTGTGCATAAAGCGGCACGCCCTTGGCGTTAGCCGCGGCTTTAGCGGCCGCCAGCGATACCGCGAGAATTGCATTCGCACCCAGAGTGGCTTTGTTGTCAGTGCCATCCAGCGCCAGCATGGCATCGTCCAGACCACGCTGATCGCGCGCGTCCATACCAAGCAGCGCCTCACGGATTTTGCCATTGACCGCATCGACAGCTGTCAGTACACCTTTGCCGAGATAGCGTGCTTTGTCACCGTCACGTAGCTCAAGCGCTTCACGCGAACCGGTCGAAGCACCGCTGGGTGCGCAGGCTTCGCCCGTTGCCCCACTTTCAAGGCGCACACGCGCTAGCACCGTCGGGTTACCGCGTGAATCGAGTACTTCCAGTGCACTGATATCTACAATTTTGGTCATGACAGTCTCCTTGGTTGGCGGTCTATTAGAAGGTTATGTATCGCATGATGGCCGCGATCAGCGAATGGTCAACGGCGCAAAATTTTTCACCAATGAATCAAGCTGAGATAGCTGCGTTAAAAATGGCTCAAGCTGGTCAAGCGGCAACGCACAGGGACCATCGCACTTGGCGTTATCCGGATCAGGATGCGCTTCTAAAAACAGCCCCGCAAGCCCGACGCCAACGCCTGCACGGGCAAGCTCGGCGACCTGGGCACGCCGCCCATCCGCACTATCAGCACGCCCGCCGGGGCGTTGCAGCGCATGGGTAACATCGAAGAACACTGGGTAGCCGGTCTGCTTCATATCGCCAAACCCGAGCATATCGACAATCAGGTTGTTATAGCCAAAGCTTGAACCGCGCTCGCACAGCATCAGGCGATCATTACCGGCTTCCTGAAACTTGCTGAGGATATGGCGCATTTCATGAGGCGCCAGAAACTGCGGCTTTTTGATATTGATCGCCGCACCGGTTTTAGCCATCGCTACCACGAGATCCGTCTGACGTGCCAGGAAAGCAGGCAGCTGAATAATATCCGCCACTTCTGCCGCTTGGGCCGCCTGCCAGGGTTCGTGGACATCGGTGATGATCGGCACGCCGTAACGCGACTTAATGTCAGCGAGTATCTGCAAGCCTTTCTCGATACCTGGACCACGGTACGAATGAATCGAGCTGCGATTGGCTTTGTCAAAGCTTGCCTTAAATACATAAGGCATGCCGAGCTTTTGCGTCACGCTAACGTAGGCTTGGGCGACTTCATCGGCAAGTTCTGCCGACTCCAGCACATTCATGCCTCCCAGCAACATGAGAGGCAAAGAATTGCCGGCGGTTAGGCCGGCAATGTTGATATGACGCTCTTGGAAAGGTGCTTGAGAAGACATTGGCTTCCCCCTTATTCCTGAGGTGTCGTGTGAGTTCTGGTCCGCGCTGTTTTGTACTCAAGCGCTGCGTTCACAAAACCCGAGAAGAGCGGATGCCCGTCACGCGGAGTGGAGGTAAACTCCGGATGGAACTGACACGCCACGTACCAGGGGTGATCCGCAAGCTCAACCATTTCGACCAGCGACTGATCGACACTTTTACCCGAAATCACCAGGCCGGTTTTTTCCAGCTCATCAATAAACTGGTTATTGACCTCAAAGCGGTGACGGTGGCGCTCGACAATCTCATCAGAGCCGTAGGCTTCGCGTGCTTTACTGCCCGAGGTCAGGTGGCATACCTGGCCGCCCAGGCGCATGGTGCCGCCCAAATCGGACGCCGCATCACGCAGCTCGATTTTACCTTCAGCGTTCAGCCATTCAGTAATCAGGCCGACCACCGGGTGCTGAGTATCGTGGGTAAACTCGGTGGAGTTGGCATCTTTCCAACCCGCCACGTTACGCGCAAACTCAATCACCGCTACCTGCATACCTAAGCAGATGCCCAGATAAGGCACGTTATTTTCACGCGCAAACTGGGCGGTCAGAATTTTGCCTTCCACGCCGCGCTCACCAAAGCCGCCAGGTACCAGAATCGCATCTTTACCTGCCAGACGCTCCGTGCCGTGGCGCTCGATGTCTTCAGCGTCGATGTAGTCGACGTTGACCTTGATGCGCCCTTGAATACCAGCGTGGATCAGTGCTTCATTAAGCGACTTGTACGCATCCAGCAGTTCCATGTACTTACCGACCATGGCGATGCTGACCGACTTCAGCGGGTTCAGCTTGGCATCCAGCACTTTTACCCACTCGGAAAGATCAGCAGGCTCGGCTTCCAGACGCAGCTTGTCGCACACGATATCGTCCAGGCCGTGCTCGTGGAGCATCAACGGAATGCGATAGATCGTATCGGCATCCTGAAGCGGAACGACCGCACGCTCTTCAACGTTGGTGAACGACGCGATTTTGCGACGCTCGCTCTCTTCAAGCTCAACTTCGCTACGGCAAATCAGAATATCCGGCTGGATACCGATAGAGCGCAGCTCTTTAACGCTGTGCTGAGTCGGCTTGGTTTTCGTCTCACCGGCTGTCTTGATATAGGGCACCAAGGTCAAATGCATGAACAGCGCGCGGTTAGCGCCCAGCTCGCTGCGAATCTGACGGATGGATTCCAAAAACGGCAGCGATTCGATATCGCCGACCGTGCCACCAATTTCCACCAGCGCCACGTCAAAGCCTTCGCCGCCGGCATAAACGCGCTGCTTGATTTCATCAGTGATGTGCGGAATTACCTGCACCGTGCCGCCCAGGTAATCACCACGGCGCTCTTTGCGCAGCACGTGCTCGTAAACACGGCCAGTGGTGAAATTATTACGCTGGGTCATCTTGGTACGAATAAAGCGTTCGTAGTGGCCAAGGTCCAGATCGGTTTCGGCGCCATCCTCAGTGACGAACACCTCGCCGTGCTGGAACGGGCTCATGGTGCCCGGGTCCACGTTGATGTACGGGTCGAGCTTGAGCATGGTGACCTTAAGGCCGCGGGCCTCTAAAATCGCCGCCAGCGAGGCCGACGCGATGCCCTTGCCAAGAGAGGACACAACGCCGCCGGTCACGAAGATATATCGTGTCATGGAAAACCTGTCGAAACGTGATCAAAAGGCGTAACAGAAAGCCACACCAGGATGGGACGACAGAATAGCAGACTACGCCCCAAGGCTCAATTTGAACTATCAATATCGGATAAGCCATAGCTTCCGTTTTGGGCATCGCCTCCAACAATCGCTGGCTGAAGCCTGCTCCCACAGCCATTACGCCACCATCACCATTGTGGGAGCCCAATTTATTGGGCGATTCGGCATATTGCCGATGGAAGGCGACAAGCCTTCCCTTAGTCGCGGCGCCACATTCAACAATCGCTGGCTGAAGCCTGCTTCCATCCACCATGAGCAGGCCGTAGCAGCACGGCCTGCTCATCGCTTAAACGCCCAGGTAGTTCATGATGCCTTCTGCCGCTTGGCGCCCTTCATAGATAGCGGTCACGACCAGGTCGGAGCCGCGCACCATATCGCCACCGGCAAAGATTTTTTCATTGCTGGTTTGGAACGCGTACTGACCGTGCTCGGGGGCTTTCACCAGGTCACGCTCATTCAGATCAATCCGCGAACCTTCAAACCAGGGCGCAGGGCTTGCCTGAAAACCAAATGCCACGACCACGGCATCGGCGACAATAGTCTCTTCAGAACCCGGCACCACCTCAGGACGGCGACGGCCATTTTCATCAGGCTCGCCCAAGCGAGTGCGCACCACTTTGACGCCTTCGACCTTATCTTCGCCCACCACCGCCACAGGCTGGCGGTTGAACAGAAACTCGACGCCCTCTTCACGTGCGTTGGTCACCTCACGGCGTGAACCGGGCATGTTCTCTTCATCACGGCGATAAGCACAAGTAACGCTCTCAGCGCCCTGACGAATAGAGGTGCGGTTACAATCCATGGCGGTGTCACCACCGCCAAGCACCACAACGCGCTTGCCTTCCATTGAGATGTAATCGCTGGGATCTTTTTCAAACCCAAGGCAGCGGTTGACGTTGGCGATCAGAAAATCGAGCGCCTTGTACACGCCGGGCAGGTCTTCACCGGGGAAGCCGCCTTCCATGTACTTATAGGTTCCCATACCCAGGAAAACCGCGTCGTACTCCTGAAGCAGCGTGTCGAACTCGATATCCGTGCCGATTTCAGTGTTCAGACGAAACTCAATGCCCATTTCCTCGAACACCGCCCGGCGACGCTCCATGACGTTCTTTTCAAGCTTGAACTCAGGAATGCCGAAAGTTAGCAGGCCACCGATTTCCGGGTACTTATCAAACACCACAGGTTTGACGCCGTTGCGCGCCAGAATATCGGCGCAACCAAGCCCGGCAGGGCCTGCGCCTACAATGGCGACTTTTTTATCTGTCCACACGACCTTGGACATGTCCGGGCGCCAGCCCATGGCAAACGCGGTATCGGTAATGTACTTCTCAACCGAGCCGATGGTGACCGCACCAAAGCCGTCGTTAAGCGTACAGTCGCCTTCACACAGCCGGTCTTGCGGGCAGACGCGGCCACACACTTCCGGCAACGAGTTGGTCTTGTGCGACAGCTCCGCAGCTTCAATGATGTTGCCTTCCACCACCAACTGCAGCCAGTTGGGAATATAGTTGTGAACCGGGCATTTCCACTCGCAGTACGGGTTGCCGCAGTGCAGACAGCGGTGCGCCTGGCTTGCCGCATCCGTGGGTTTGAACGGCTCGTAAATCTCGGCGAACTCTTTGGCACGCGTATGGGCGGCTTTTTTCTGTGGGTCCTGACGACCCACATCAACAAACTGGAAATCGTTGTTTAAACGGTTAGCCATGATATTTCTCCTCGAAGCGTAGACACAGGCGGTTTATTGCGGCTGACGCCGAGATTGATCCAGCAGGCTACCCAGGCTCGCCGCTTTTGGCTTCACCAGCCAGAAGTGACGCAAGTAGTCGCTAAAGTCTTCTAAAATCGCTGCCCCACGGCTAGAACCCGTCTCCTCGACGTAGGTGCTAATCAGCTCGCGAAGGTGGCGACGATAGGCCTCCATGGCTTCGGTGCTGACGCGATGAATTTCGACCAGCTCGTGGTTGTACTTGTCCACGAAGGTACGGTCTTCATCCAGCACGTAAGCGAACCCACCGGTCATGCCTGCGCCAAAGTTAACGCCCGTCTCACCCAGCACGCACACCAGGCCGCCGGTCATGTATTCGCAGCAGTGGTCGCCTGCGCCCTCAATCACCGCCGTGGCGCCGGAGTTACGCACCGCGAAACGCTCGCCAGCGGTGCCCGCAGCCATCAACGTGCCGCCGGTTGCGCCATACAGGCAGGTGTTACCGATAATCGCGGTTTTATAGCTTTCGAACTGGCTGACCCAGGGTGGCACGATGACGATCTTGCCGCCGTTCATGCCCTTACCCACGTAGTCGTTGGCATCGCCTTCCAGGTACAGGTTCAGGCCTCGGGCATTCCAGACGCCGAAGCTCTGCCCTGCCACACCGGTAAAGCGTGCAGTAACGGGCGCGTTTTCCACCCCCTCTTCCCCATAACGCTTGGCGATAGCGCCGGAGGAAAGTGCGCCAACGCTGCGGTCGCAGTTGGTGATCGTAAAGCTGAACTCACCGCCGGTTTGATGCTCAATAGCGTCTTTCAGCGCCGCCAACACTTCCTGGTTTTTGGCCCCCGGGTCGTGCGGCACGTTACGGCTCACCGTACAGAACTGAGGCGCTTCGGCGGGTACAAAGTCATTGGCCAATAACGGCATCAGATCGAGCTTGCGCTGGCTTGCCGTGTTGCCTTCAAGCACTTCCAGCAGGTCAGTACGCCCGATCAGGTCGGTCAGTTGGCGCACGCCCAGTATGGCCATCAGCTCACGCACTTCTTCAGCGATAAAGCGGAAGTAGTTTTTGACCATATCCACCGTGCCGCGGAAATGCTCGCCGCGCAGGAAGTCGTCCTGAGTAGCGACCCCGGTGGCGCAGTTGTTCAAGTGGCAAATACGCAGGAACTTACAGCCCAGCGCCACCATCGGTGCGGTACCAAAACCAAAGCTTTCCGCCCCCAGAATGGCCGCCTTAATGACGTCCAGACCGGTTTTGAGGCCGCCGTCGGTTTGCAGGCGAATTTTGTCGCGCAGGCCGTTGATACGCAGTGCCTGATGCACCTCAGGCAGGCCCAGCTCCCAAGGGGAGCCCGCATGCTTGATAGAGGTCAGCGGGCTTGCTGCGGTGCCTCCGTCGTAACCCGACACCGTGATCAGATCGGCGTAAGCCTTGGCAACGCCGGTGGCGATGGTGCCAATCCCCGGCTCAGATACCAGCTTGACCGACACCTGCGCATCCGGATTGATCTGCTTAAGATCAAAGATCAGCTGCGCGAGGTCTTCAATCGAGTAAATATCGTGATGCGGCGGCGGTGAAATCAGCGTGACACCAGGCACCGCGTGGCGCAGACGCGCAATAAGTTGGTTGACCTTGCCGCCAGGTAGCTGGCCACCTTCGCCCGGCTTCGCGCCCTGGGCGACTTTAATCTGTAGCACTTCTGCATTGACCAGGTAAGCAGGCGTTACCCCAAAGCGCCCCGAGGCAATCTGCTTGATTTTAGAGCTGCGGATCGTCCCGTAACGGGCCGGGTCTTCGCCGCCCTCACCCGAGTTGGAGCGCCCGCCCGCCTCGTTCATTGCCTGGGCCAGCGCCTCGTGCGCTTCAGGAGAGAGCGCTCCCAGCGACATCCCGGCACTATCAAAGCGCGGCAACAGCGCTTCAACCGGCTCGACGTCTTCAAGCGGCAACGGCGTCGCGGCAGGCTTTAGCGTCAGCAAATCACGAATAGTGGCAACAGGGCGCTCATTAACCAGCTGAGCAAACGCCTTCCACTTGGCGTAGCTGCCCTCCTGCACGGCAGCCTGAAGCGACTTCACCACATCAGGGTTATACGCATGATACTCATGACCATGCACATACTTGAACATACCGCCTTGGGAGATACCTTTACGGGTAATCCAGGCATCCTTGGCCAACAGTTCCTGCTGCATTTGCAGCTCGGTGAAACCCGCGCCCTGAATGCGCGATGCCATGCCTGCAAAGCAGGTATCCATCACCTCATCAGAAAGCCCTACGGCTTCAAACAGCATGGAGCCACGATAGGAGGCCAGCGTCGAGATACCCATTTTAGAGAGAATCTTGAACAGGCCTTTTTGCAAGCCTTTGCGATAGTTCTCACGGTCGTCGGCCGGGTTGCCGGTAAGCTCACCCGTACGGTGCATATCGGCCATAATCTGATAGGCAAGCCACGGATACACGGCGGTCGCACCGATACCAAACAGCACGGCCATCTGGTGGGCGTCACGAGCGTAGCCAGTCTCAACGATAATATTGGCGTTGGGACGTAATGCCAGGCGGCCCAGATGCGTATGCACCGCGCCAACAGCGAGTGGTGCCTGAATAGGAATAATGCCCTTGGGCAGCTCCGCATCGGTAAGCACCAAGATCACCTTGCCCGCTTTCACTTGGGCTTCGGCCTCTTGACAAAGCGTATTAAGCGCCTGTTTTAAGCTCTGCTGTTCAGGATCGTAGCCCATTGACAGCGTGTGGCTTGCAAAGGCGGGGTCTTCCTGGCTAACCAGTGCGGTAAATTTACGCGGTGACAGTACCGGCGTGGTCAGGATTAACCGATGCGCGTGCTCAGGCGTTGCCTTGAAAACGTTGAGTTCCGCTCCGCAGCAGGTTTCCAGCGACATCACGATCGCTTCACGCAGCGGATCAATCGGCGGGTTGGTTACCTGAGCAAACTTCTGGCGGAAGAAGTCGGTTAACAGACGCGGACGGCTAGAAAGCACCGCCATGGGTGTGTCATCACCCATGGAACCCACGGCCTCCTGGCCACTTTCAGCCAGCGGGCGCAGCACCTGGTCACGCTCTTCAAACGTCACCTGGAACATCTTCTGGTGCACGTTCAGCGCATCAGCACCCATGGTCTGAAAGCGTGCAAGTTCGGTGAGTGCGGATTCCAGATAGTTGGCTTCCTGCTTGAGCCAGCGCTTATAGGGATAGGCAGACTTCAGGCGATCATCAATATCCTGGGTATGCAGTACTTCGCCGGTTTGGGTATCCACCGCCAGCATTTGACCCGGGCCTACACGGCCTTTGGCGACCACGTCCTCAGGCTTGTAACCGTAAGTACCAATCTCAGATGCCAGGGTGATATAGCCGTTTTTGGTGATGACCCAACGAGCGGGACGCAAGCCGTTACGGTCCAGCATACACACGGCTTGGCGGCCATCAGTCATGACCACACCTGCCGGGCCATCCCACGGCTCCATGTGCATGGAGTTGTACTCGTAGAAGGCGCGCAGCTCAGCATCCATGGTTTCAACGTTCTGCCAGGCAGGCGGCACCATCATGCGCACCGCACGGTGCAGCTCCATCCCTCCCGTCAGAAGTACTTCCAGCATATTGTCCATGCTGGAAGAGTCGGAACCCGTGGTGTTAACGATTTCATCCAGCTGTGCGATATCGGGCAGTCGCTCGTTAACGAAGTTGGCCTTGCGTGAGTTCGCCCAACCGCGGTTAGCCTCGATCGTATTGATTTCACCGTTGTGCGCCAACAGTCGAAACGGCTGTGCCAGCGGCCAGCGCGGCGCCGTATTGGTTGAAAAGCGCTGGTGGAAAACACAGATAGCGGTTTCCAGACGCGGGTCGTTTAAGTCTTTATAAAACGCCGGAAGATCTTCCGGCATGACTAGGCCTTTATACGACACCACGTCAGAGGAGAGCGATGCGACATAAAAGTCTTCTTCGGCCCGTAAAGCCTGCTCGGTATAACGGCGCGCCATAAACAGATCAACAGTGAACTGCTCGCTCTCACCGGGCTCGATAAAGACCTGCTCGATACGCGGCAGGCAGTCAAGCGCCATGGGGCCACAAACGCTTGAATCAGTGGGCACAACGCGCCAGCCGACGACATTTAGGCCACGAGCACCCAATTCGCGCGCAAACGTCTCGCGCGCAGCCTCGGCACGGGCATCATCGTTGGGTAGAAAAACAACGCCCACGGCGAACTGGTCGCCCAGCGTAATCTCCAGCGCGTCTTGTGCGGCTTCGCGCATAAAACGGGTCGGCATTTTAAGCAGCAACCCACAGCCATCACCGGTTTTACCGTCAGCGGCAATCCCGCCCCGATGCGTCATACAGGTGAGTGATTCGATAGCGGTTTTCAGCAAATCGTGACTGGCCTGCCCTTCCATATGGGCAATAAGGCCAAAGCCACAGTTATCGCGAAACTCGCCGGGCTGGTGAAGACCTTTATTCATGGGCGTGCCTCTAGTCAAAGGTATTTTATTAGCAGCGTTATTATGATTTAATAGACGGTTTTTCTTTTCACACAAAAACCTCTACCCGCCTATAACTGGGTGTTCCCCCGATTCACTGCCGCAAGAAAATGGTCGCTCAGCATAGCGACTTGCTCCCCGCCAGCGCAATCACCGCCAACATCAAAACCCCGAAAAGTCTTTTCAAATCCTATAGTTGCAAACCACCCCCTCAACGAAAAATGCATACACTTCAAACACTTAAAAAGCCATATAACGCTATTTCAACGAAGGATGCCGAGCGTTAAACTTTAGTCTAAATACCCCTAATATAGCCATGCCGATAGTGCATACGGCATGCTAATAACATTATCCGGCGCATCGCCTGGTAATATCGGGCCATAAAAAAACCCACCTTGTCGGTGGGCTTAGTGAGCACAAAATACGTTTACAGGCGGGTTACAGCCGTGGGTAGTTATCCAACAAAGCACGCACTAACGCCTCTGGCGTCGTGTCATCAACACATGCATCGCCGGTAGCGTTTAGCAGCACCAGCCGAAGTCTGGTATCCACGTTTTTCTTATCCAGACGCATCCGGGCTAAAAAGTCGTCACTTAGCATATCCGCTGGGGCATGAAGAGGAAGACCAGCGCTTTCAATCACCGCCTGGATACGCGTTAAATCCGCACTACTGATACGCCCCAGTTGCTGAGAAAGGGCAGCCGCCATGGCCATGCCTGCACCGACTGCTTCGCCGTGCAGCCAGTTGCCATACCCTTGGTGGGCCTCAATCGCGTGACCAAAGGTATGACCAAGATTGAGCAATGCGCGCACGCCCTGCTCCGTTTCGTCATCGGCCACAATGTCGGCTTTAATCTGGCAACTGCGTGCGATGGCTTCGACAATGGCGTCGGGGCTAATATGACGCAGCGCGGCCATATTGGCCTCAAGCCAGCCAAGAAACGCTTCATCACGAATAAAGCCATACTTGATAACTTCAGCAAGCCCGGCAGAAAGCTCTCGCTCGGGCAGCGTCGCAAGCGTTGCAATGTCGATCAGTACCGCTTTCGGCTGCCAGAAAGCACCAATCATGTTTTTGCCAAGCGGGTGATTAACGCCCGTTTTCCCTCCGACAGAAGAGTCCACCTGGGAAAGCAGCGTGGTGGGCACCTGAATGAAGGCCACGCCACGCTGGTACGACGCGGCGGCATATCCAGCCATGTCACCAATTACGCCGCCGCCTAACGCAATCAGCGTACAGCGGCGGTTAAACCCTGCCTCCAACAGCGCGTCCCAAATGCGGCTAACCTGCTCAATGCTCTTGTACTGCTCCCCGTCAGGTAGAACGACGGTACGCACCTCCACATCGTCAGGAAGATTGGCGCACAGCGCCTCCAGATAAAGGGGCGCGATGGTTTCATTCGTCACCACCATCACCTGCTTACCGGCCAGATAGGGCGTTATCGCCTCTGGGTCGCTCAGCAGGCCGGCGCCAATATGGATCGGATAACTGCGATCACCCAACGCAACATGAAGTGTACGCTGAGCACTGGCGGGCTGTGTCATTGGGATACCTTTGAGTTAAGCGTGGCGCTATTTTCCAGCGGGTCGGTCAAACGCCGCACTCGGCGCAATATCTCATTGACTACGGCGCGCGGGCTACGCCGATCCGTGCGCACTGAAATATCCGAGGTGGCGCGATAAAGCGGGTCGCGGGCAGCAAATATATCGTTGAGCACCTGCTCCCGGTTTGCGCACTGAAGAAGCGGGCGATTACGGTCTTTCGCCGTGCGTTTAAGCTGCTGTTCAACCGTGGTCATCAGGTAGATCACCGTTCCGCGCTCACGCAGCATCCGGCGATTATCCTGGTGCAGCACGGCGCCGCCGCCTGTTGCCATCACCACGCAGGAGAGCCTTGTCAGCTCATCGATCATCTGCAGCTCACGCTGGCGAAAACCGGGTTCACCCTCTACATCAAAGATCCACGGGATATCCGCACCGCAGCGATCCTGTATGGCGTGGTCGCTATCATAAAATGTGCGCGTAAGCTCTGCCGCCAACAAGCGACCTATTGTGCTTTTACCAGCCCCCATGGGGCCGATCAAAAAAAGGTTGGGTAAATCCTGCATCAGCGAACCGCCAAGCCATCGTCAAGTAGTCGTGGAGTAATAAAGACTAACAACTCTACCTTTTCATTGCTCTCTTCGGTATAGCGAAACAGGTGTCCGAGCAAAGGAATATCACCCAAAAGCGGGGTTTTGGTCATTTGGTTTAATTGTTCCGTGGTCAAAATGCCACCCAATACAACCGTTTGGCCATTATCGACCAGCACCTGCGTTTCAATTTGATTGGTATCGATGGGCGGTTCTCCGCCAAACCCCGACTCCCTGAAACTATCATTTTTCACCACCAGGTCCATGATAATACGATTATCCGGCGTGATCTGCGGTGTCACTTCCAACGAAAGCTCGGCCTCTTTAAATTCAGTATCGGGGTTTCCCTGCGCATCGACACTCTGAAATGCGCGCTCCTCGCCTTGGCGAATAATTGCCGTACGCTGATTGGCCGTGATGACCCTTGGCTGCGAGATGGTTTGGCTTTTGCCTTCACTTTCCAGCGCACGAAGCTCCAGGTCCAGCAAAATGTCGCCGGACAAGTAACCAAAGCTAAATCCTGTACCTGGCCCTGAAGGCGCGCCCAGGTCTACCGCTAAACCGCTGCGGGCACGGTTCAAGCCATCGGGGTTGATATTGCGCGGGCCAAAATTGCCGTTATCCAACGCCTGAAAACCTCGCGTCGTCGAAGCGCCCCAGTTAACGCCTAGCGCTCGAGAGGCGGTATCCCGGGCGATAACGATGCGTGCTTCAATTTGCACCTGACGCACCGGCACATCCAGGCGCTCCAAAGTACGCTTGATAATACTTACCTGGTTCGCCGTGTCCTGAACCAATAAGGCATTGGTTCTTGGGTCGACACTGATTCGCCCTTTCTCGGTCAGAAGCCCAAAGCCATCCCCACCCTGCAGCAGTTGGGCAAGATCTTCAGCACGCGCGTACTTAACCTCGATAAATTCATCAATGGTTGGTGACAGCGCTTCATGATAGCGGTGAGCCTCCATTTCCTGGCGTTCGAGCTCAGCAAGCTCGGCGACAGGCGCCACCAGGATAACGTTGCCATGCTCACGACTTGCAAGCCCTTGGCTTTTTAACATCAAGGCAAGCGCTTGATCCCAGGGCACCTCATTAAGGTTCAGCGTGATACGTCCAGTCACATTTTCGCTGGCAATCAGGTTAAGCCCCGTAAATTCAGCAAGCGTTACCAGCACCGCACGTACCTCCATATCCTGGACGTTCAGGCTTATCCGCTCACCACTAAAACTGTCTTGCGGGAGCTCATGATCGGCCAAGCGTTGCTGGGCAGCAGGCTGTACTTCAATACTCAGCACACGGCCATGTTGTGAAGAGAGCATGGCATAGGGGCCGTCGATGGTAAGTGCCAAACGCGTTTCCTGCGCATCAACGTGAGGGGTAATTCGCATCACCGGTGTCGCAAAATCGGCAACGTCATAAATCTGGCTAAGCGCATCCGGCAGCGTTACGTTAGGCAACGTGGCAATTACCTCGCCGCCCGATACATTCGAATGGCCGCTTTCCTGAACGCTTGCAACGACGCCTTCGCGGTCAAACGTCACCAGCAAGCGACCTGCCTGACCAGCCCCACGCTCAAAATCAATAGCGCTAATCTGTGGGCCCTGGAGGGCTTCAATGGAGCCCTCTATTGGCGATTCAAGCGTTGTCGATTCACGCAAGGAAATTCGTAGCCGATCCCCCATTACCCGGGAGGTGTAATTCGACGAGTTGGCCAGGCCGATAACTAACCGCGTACGGCCACTGCCTTCCAATACCTTAATGTGCTCTACACCCGCACGCGCTACCTCAATGTGGCGATGACCCAAGCCATTTTGTGTATTGGCCAGGTCCAGCGCCAGGCGTGGCGGAGCCTCCAAGCTATAACCCTGAACGTTGGCGACGCCACCGCTGAAGTGCAGATCAATATCCACGGCGCCAGCACTAACTGGATGTACGTCAATATCGGTCAGCACCGACGCCACTGCCTGCCAAGGCAGTACCACCCACACAAGCATAATGATTCGACTAACCACGGCCATGGCGTGCTCCGATAAGAAAAAAAGAGGCTTTCGGTAAGCTCACCGAGTCGCCTGGATTGATCATGGCGGCAATGTCAGCGAAAGGAGAACCTGCTGCTCTTGCCACCCCTGATGAGTAGTAATGCGCTCGGTAATACGAACTTTGTGCGCCTCAATATGCGTGATACGCCCGCCATTGCTACCCGCATGGTCTCCCGTACGAGCACTGGTTACATGCCCATCCGGCGTCTCTATCAACGCGACATGGCGCTCTCCCATAACCAGCGTGCCCACCAGGCGAAGCTCCGAAATAGAGAAACGCTCAAGCGGCCCGGGGGTTCGCTGTGCGTCAGGCACCAGCGGGGCATCCTGGTTTACGTCAGCTATCTGCAAAGGCGACTGCACTGCCTGAAAAGGGTTGCGCGTGTCTGAGTAGCCATACGCCTCTACGGGATATACAACCAGTGGCTCAATACGCGAAGCGGAGGGAGTGCCTGGGGTTTGGCGAATCCTTGAGAGCGTGTCATCCAGTTGATCAAGCTCAGGCCCATGACAACCAGAAAGCAAAACGACGCTGACCAGGCAGCTCATCACGCGGGCAAGCCACTTCACTGATCTTCCTCCCGCCGATTTAAGCTATTTTCGCCGCTACCCTTTTCGCCTTCAGCCTCTTCGCTTTCATCCTGGCTAACAGCATCAGCGTCGCTATAGGCCTTAGCCACAAACGACAGGGACAATCTGCTCGCAGCTTGATCAATCGGCGCAAGCGTAATGTCATGCTGCGTGACAAGGTATTCCAGCTGACTAATATCATTAATAAACTGCGCCAACTGGTGATAGTCGCCTACTACCTGAATCTCAATAGGATGTTCTGACACTTGGCTGACGACAGGACGCAGATAAATATCATTGATGGTGAGCTGGTTCTCATCAGCAGCGTCTCTAATGCTATCCCGTAAAGATGAAAGCGCCGCCGGGGGTGTTAACAGGGCACGCATCCGGGTCATTTGCTCCTCCAGGCCAGCCAGCTGGGTACGCGCACCGTTCAGTAAACCGGCGGCGTGAACGCTGCTGCGGTAATCGCTTAACAGCCTTATCTCTTGTTGCTGCGCCTGTGCCAGCGACGCACGATGCTCACTCACCAGCCATGCGCAAGTCGCCACTAACGCCATTAGAAACACCAGCCCGCCGCTAAGCACTTTTAATAACCAGGGCCATGCGCCTGCATCACGTAAATCAAGCGTCTGCCAGTCAAGCGCACGCAAACGCTGCCACTCTTGCTGCCACACTTTTCCCCATCGCAGCAGGTATAGCGGCGCCCCTGATTTCATGGCGATACTCCAGAATCGACCAAAGAAACGCTCGGCTGGGTGAGGGTTACTTCAAAGTGGAAGGTTCTCCCACTGCCCTGCGGATCACTGGCCATTTCGGAGAGTACCGGAATATCAAACCCCGGCATTTCAGCAAGACGACGTAACTGCTCGGTTATCTGACGCTCATCTTCTGCGACTGCGGATACGCTTAGCCGATTATGGCGCTGTTCAAGGTGCTGAAAGACCACGCCCTCGCCAAGACTTGCGGCAAGGTCGTTAAACAGCTGAGCCGTCTGTGTTCGCTGTTGAAGCAGGCGCTGGAAGCGGGTTAACTGCTGGCGCAGCTGTTCTCCCTGCAGAACAGTGCGTTCAGCTTCACTAATTTCATGTGTATAACGCTCTATATGAGCAGCGATATACGCATTGCGCTGCTCCTGAACGCCCAGCATCCTCTGATAGACATGCGAAACCCCACTACCCAGCGCGATACCGGCGATCAGTAACAACAGCATGACCGTATAAAAGCGTCGCGTGTGCTGTTCTCGGCGCTCTTCCCGCCAAGCCAGCAGGTTGATCGTAATGCTCATAAAGGCGCCCGCATCGCAAGGCCGCTTGCGGTCAGCAAGCCGGGGAGATTCAGAGTAAGCGCCTGCCTATCCACGCGCTTGTTGACCGGCATCGTCTGCAGCGGATTTAGCGGCGTCACCGGTAGCTGACACGTATCAGCCATAAAGGTCGCTAACCCCGGCAGCGCATTTATATCACCGGCTAGCACGATATGACCCACAGGCGATTGGCGGCTGGTGGCGATATAAAGTTGCAAGGCTCGCGCAATGCTTTGTGCGAATGCATCCAGAAAAGGCTTCAGGACCACGTCCTGAAAATCATCTGGCAAGCCGCCATGCTGACGAGCCCATAAGGCATCTTCTCGACTGAGCGCGTATCGCTCTTGAGTCGCGGCGGTTAACGGTTCGCTGCCCTGCAGGTTTTCGCGGACGTAAACGGTGCGTGCATTATAAAAAACGCGAAACGTACTTGTCTGCGCCCCGATATCGACCAACGCAACGCTTGCGTCAGAGTCATACGCCGCTGATATCTGAGGGCGCAGCGCAGCAAAGGCACGTTCAATCGCAAAGGTTTCGACGTCCACCGCAACGGGTTCCAACCCTGCGCGTACTAAGGGTTCTGTCAGTTGCCAAACATCCTGTTGACGACAAGCCACCAACATTACTTGTTGTAAATGCGCAGCCAAGGGAGCAGGCCCCATGCATGCAAAATCAAACGCCACTTCATTGAACGGAAAAGGCAGATGACGGTCTGATTCGATCATCAAACGCTCCTCGATTTCCTGCTCGTTCAACTCAGCAGCAAACGTGAGCATTTTAGTAATCGCCATGCTGGCAGGAAGTGCTACCACGGCATTACGCGTAGAGGGCTTGGCGTGGTCAATGGCACGTTTTAAACTATCTGTGACGTAATTAATGTCCTGAATACGCCGTTCAGCCACTGCACCGTCACGAAGTGAGCAAACCGCATGGCTTTCCACTTGGTAGGTGTCGTGACTCTTTTTAAGCTCCAACAGCTTGATGGCGGTCGATGTAATATCGATGCCGATCAATCCCTTACTGGCTTTAAACAGGCGCATTATGAGTTTATTCCTGCCATCTGACATGCCCAAGAAGTAGTGGCATAACGCGCTAGTCAGGTAACGCGCCGTTATATTTACGGCATATCAACACTGGTGGCCGCTGCCTCGCCTTCCTATAATGGCAGCCAATTGCGCGATACGGCCGCTTGGATGCCGATCCTATTCTCCTTTTCATGGGTGCCCTCTGTTCATGACGTTTTTGCGAACCCTCATTCTGTCGCTGTTCTTTCTTATCGTGTCGTTAGTCGGGGCCGCCGCGTTAGCCATGGTGGGCGCGGCTATCTATTTTTCGCCTGGCTTACCTGATGTTCGTCAGTTGCAAGACTTCGAGCTTCACTCACCGCTACGAATTTTCACCAATGACGGTAAGTTAATCGGTGAGTTTGGTGAGGAACGGCGCATCGTCGTTGATTTCGACGAAATACCTCAGAACATGGTCAACGCTCTGGTGGCCGCCGAGGACACCAATTACTTTGAGCACTCGGGGGTTGATCCTCGAGGACTCGCAAGGGCGGCCGTTGAGCTTGCCCGAAGTGGTGCCATTCAATCAGGCGGCTCCACCATCACTATGCAGGTCGCGCGTAACTATATGCTGACGCTTGACCAAACCTTTACTCGTAAGCTGCGTGAAATTCTGCTGGCTCTGCAGATGGAAAAACTGCTCAGCAAGCATGAGATATTCGAACTTTACGTTAACAAAATTTTCTTAGGAAATCGAGCGTATGGCATTGCAGCCGCTGCCGATACCTATTACGACAAGCCGCTTTCCGAACTGACGCTTGCAGAAACGGCCATGATTGCCGGGTTGCCTAAAGCGCCTTCCGCGTTTAATCCGCTGGCCAACTCCGAGCGCTCACTGATTCGTCGCAACTGGATTCTGTTCCGTATGCGCGAGCTGGGCTTTATTGATGACACCACTTATCAGGCTGCCGTACAGGAGCCGGTTACTGCACGTCGTCACTTCACCCAAACCGAAGTAGATGCTTCTTACGTGGCAGAAATGGCGCGTCAATATGCGATTGAGCGCTTTGGCGATGCGGCGTACACCGGCGGCTACCGCATTTATACGACGCTGGACAGTGAGCTTCAGCCGTTTGCCCGCGAGGCCTTGGCCAATGGCCTGCTTGAGTATGATTTACGCCACGGCTGGCGGGGCGCTGAACAGCACGATATAGCTCCCAGTCTCGTTGAAGCCCAAGAGCGTACAGCAACCCAGGGGCTGGAAGAAGAGCTTGCCGAGTCGCCTGAAATTCGTCAGACAGCCCGCCAGGCCGCCGAGCGTAGCCAAACGGAAATCGCCGGCGTTGAAGGTGATGTCAGTAACTGGCTGCAGGTGCTTGAGCGCACCCCCAACTATGGTCTGCTAAAACCCGCCATCGTCGTGGAAAGCGGTGGTCGTGAAATGCAGGTACTTACCCGTGGTGGCGAGCTGAAAACCATTAACTGGGACGGCCTAAGCTGGGCACGTACCTATAACAGCCCGCGCAGTCGTGGTGCTGAGCCAAGCTCTGCCGACCAGATTGCCGTACGCGGTGACCTGGTTCGCATTCTCGAAACTCAGGATGGCACCGTACGCCTTTCTCAGCGGCCAGATGCAGAAGGCTCGCTCGTTGCTCAAGACCCACGTACCGGCGCTATTCTCGCCTTGCAGGGCGGGTTTGATTTTAACGCCAGCAAGTTTAATCGCGCGGTTCAGGCACAGCGCCAGTCGGGTTCTATTTTCAAGCCCTTCATTTACCTTGCGGCACTTGAAGATGGCGAAATGAACGCTTCCACTGTGATCAATGACGCGCCTGTTGTATTGGACGACGGCAGTAACTCGCTCTGGCGCCCTGTTAACTCCAGCCGCGACTTCGCAGGACCAATGCGCTTGCGCCCGGCGCTTGCTCGTTCGCGCAACCTGGTCACTATTCGCGTTCTACAGGCGATGGGGCTTGATCATACGATTAACTATCTGGAAGGTTTTGGCTTCGCGCCAGGCCGCCTGCCTCATGGCCTCTCTTTGGCCTTGGGCAGCGCAAGTCTAACGCCCATGGAAATGACCAACGCCTACTCCGTGATTGCCAATGGCGGCTTTCAGGTGGCGCCGTGGTTTATTGAACGCGTAACTCGCAATGATGATCACGAGCTCATTGATGAAGCGACACCCCAAGTGGCTTGCCCCAGCTGTGCAGAGGGACAGGAAACTGTTGAGATTGATGGCCGTGAATACCCGGTTGCCAAACGCGTTGCCAACGCAGCGGCCACCTACATTCTGCGCGATATGCTGCGTGATGTTATTACCTCGGGTACTGGCCGTGGGGCGCTGAGTCTTAACCGTGAAGATATCGTCGGTAAAACCGGCACCACCAACAGCCAGCGTGATGCATGGTTTGCAGGCTTTAACACCGACCTGGTGACGACCGTTTGGGTGGGCAAAGACAGCAACGAAACCATTGCCGAGTATGGCGCCAACGCTGCACTGCCTATTTGGAACGCCTTTATGGGCAAGGCGCTTGAAGGCACACCCTCCGCCGTGCCTGAGCGTCCTGACACGGTGGTGACTGCGCGGATAGACCCTAACTCAGGCCGACGCTTACATGACAACCAGCCGGGAGGCATCAGCGAGTTCTTCCACCGCGACCACTTGCCCGACTACCAGCCGCGCGGAATTAGCCGCGAGCTGGAAGAGGCCAGCGGCTCACAAGGCTCGGGTACAGCGGAATCCATCTTCTAAGTAAGCCTGAAGCCAGTAACCGCTAACTCAAGAAACGCAAAAGCCCGGAAACCTAATGGTCTCCGGGCTTTTTTACATCCAGCTTTCGCCATCGTTTTAAGCGCTATGCAACACTCGGCGCTTCATGCTTACTGGCTCGCCAGTTTGTGCCAATCGCAACGATCATGACGGCAACACCGGCAATCTCGGTGATCAAGCTGGGGTAGAAAACCCCCACAATAGCGGCGCCAATGGCAAGACGCGGCACCCAGCCCATACGGGTAAACAAGTACCCTTCAAGGGCGGCGGCAAAGGCGCACAACGCAAAAATCGCAATGACGGCATTCCAGGCCACCACCGGCACCGGGCCGCCGACAATAATCTCCGGATTGAACACCATAAACAGCGGAATGAGATAAAGCCCCTTGGCAAACTTCCACGCCTGAAAGCCGGTTTCCATCGGTTTACTGCCCGCGATTGCAGCCCCGGCAAACCCTGCCAAGGCGATGGGCGGCGTCACGTTAGAGTCCTGGGAGTACCAGAATACTACCAGGTGAGCCACCAGTAGCGGCACGCCAAACTCCGCCGTAAGCGCCGGGCCCACCAGAACAATCAGCACGATATAGCTTGCAGTGACCGGCAGGCCCATACCCAGAATCAGACTTGCCAACAACACCATGACCAAGGCAAGTACCAGATTGCCGCCCGAGAAAGCGAGCATCATGGAGGAGAACTTAAGCCCTAGGCCGGTTAACCCAACCACACCCACGATAATGCCTGCCACCGCACACGCCATGGAAACCGCCACGGCATTGCGTGCGCCCAGTTCAAGGCCCTGCACCAACTTCACCAGGCCGATCCAAACCACCTCTTGGGTCCGCCTGACTGTCACCGGCTGACCCTGGCCAGGCGCGACAAAGAAGTACCATAACGCGTAACGTAAAACGGCCACGGCAATCATGGTAATCACCGCGTAGTAGCCGACCCGCATGGGCGAAAGGTTCATTACCAGTAGCCACACCAGCACGGCCAGCGGCAGCAGAAAATGCCAGCCATCCTTCATGACCTGGCGCATTTTCGGCAGCTCGCTTCTCGGCATGCCCTGCATTCCCTGTTTAAGGGCAATAATATGTACAAACAGATACACCGTCGCGAAGTACATGATCGCCGGTAAAATACTGACTTTGACAATATCCAGGTACGGCGTATTGGTGTACTCGGCTATCAAAAAGGCGCCTGCGCCCATCAGCGGCGGCATAATTTTCCCACCGGTGGAGGCAGCGGCTTCAATTCCTCCCGCCTGCCTGGGCTGATAGCCCAGTTTTTTCATCAACGGGATAGTAAACGCGCCCGTGGTTACCACGTTAGCAATCGCGCTACCCGAGATAGACCCCATGCCCGCCGACGCCAGCACAGCCGCTTTCGCCGGACCACCGCGCTGGCGGCCCGTTGCAGCGTAAGCCATATCGATAAAGAATTTTCCCGCCCCGGTGCTCTCTAAAAACGCCCCAAACAGCACAAAGATAAAGATGTAGGTCGCGGCAACCCCTAACGGCAAACCAAAAATACCTTCTTGACCCAAGTAAAGCTGACCTGCCACTCGGTCCAGAGAATAGCCGCGATGATTTAAAATACCGGGCATCCAATCGCCTAACCAAGGCAGCTCACCGCGCGGCCCGGCAAAGGCGTATAAGATGGCCAGCACGCCAATAATCGTCATCCCGAAGCCCACGGCTCGGCGACTAGCTTCCAATACCGTGACCGTCGCAATGCAGGCCACCAGAATATCGGTTTCACTCCAGAAACCCGCACGATTGATAATCTCGTCTAAAAACAGCACAAGATAGCCGCCGGTAATCAGCGCGCCCGCTAAAAAGACAAGATCAATTCCCCAGCCAAGTACACCTCGCTTACGGTTCGGCCCAAAAACCGGGAACATTAAAAACGCTAACAGCATAATCAGCGCCAAGTGGATACCGCGCTGATAAAACAGCCCCAACGGCTGAATACCGGCGGAGTAGAGCTGAAACAGGGAAAGCCCGACAGCCACGATGGTGATACACCGCAGCACCAGGCGGGGTTGAATCGCATTACCGCCCGGCATTAATACCGGCGGTGGAGTGGATTCGTTCATGAAGTCCTCGGAAGTGTTGTCTCGCTTGTTTCTTTTAGAAGCGCTCTGGCTCACCCAGTTGGATGATGACTCGCTGCCCTGCCGCTTGCTCGCTCAGGCTAATGTCAGGGTGCTCGCCATCGGGCCACACCACTTGATGATTGACCGCATTAGCACCGACTCGAAGTACATACCGGTTATTGATGACAGGCTCGTTAATCGCATTGATCCAGTAGCCACCCTGGCCATCAGACACTTGCTCACCTCGGCCAACAATGTGCCCAAGCCCTGCGGCAAAGTCAGGCTGATGGCTGCGCTCAAGCTGCATGACACCGTTGGCGTTGCGATAGCAATCCAGTACCGTGAAGTGTTCAACCGAATGCTGCCACTGAATGCACCAGCGCACGCCTTCAGGAGCGGCTTCCTCCAACAGCGTTTCGCCATCTTCAGTGGTAACCGTAAGGTACGCAGACGCCGAGGCGGGGGAAGCCCCAGCCTCGGCGAACGGTAAGCAGACCAACAGGAGCGCCATCAGTTTTTGTTGCCACTGCATGACGAATGCTCCGTTAGATGAAGGCGTCGTTACGGACGCAAACGGTCCGGAATCTCGACATCCATCTCTTCAAAATAGCGAATTGCGCCCGGGTGCAGCGGCACGGGCGTTGAGTTCATGGTGAACTCAATCGTGGTGTCGTTGGCGGCGGGGTGGACGGCAATCAGCTCATCGGTGTGCTCAAACAGCAGTTGGGTCAGTTGGTAGGCAAGCTCTTCATCCATCTCGGCGTTAACCACCAGGACATTGGGGATGCCGATGGTTTGAACGGCTTCGTTCATGCCGTCGTACATGCCAGCGGCAAGCTCATAGGGAGCAAACACCGCTTCCTCTTCCTGCGCGTTGGCAATTTCTTCATCGGACAGGCTGATCAAGCGAATGTCGCGCGTGGCGGCCAGGTTAAGAATTGAGCTGGTAGGCGGGCCTACGCTCCAGAAACCGGCATCAATATCGCCATCGCGGATGGCATCGGCCGTTTCGTTGAAATTGAGCCGCTGGGGAGTAAAGTCTTCGTAGCTAATGCCGTTGGATTCCAGTACGGCGCGGGCATTAAGCTCGGTGCCGCTACCCGGTGCGCCAACCGAAACTCGCTTGCCCGCCAGGTCATTGATGCTTTGAATATCGGACTCGGCAAGCGTCACCAACTGCACCGCATTGGGGTAGAGGGATGCCAGCGCCCGGGTGTTTTCCACCTGACGCCCTTCAAAATCGTCGGTGCCGGTATAGGCTTGATACACCGTATCGGCCAGTGCGGTGGCAAGATCGGCGTCGCCGCGCATGATGAGCCCCATATTTTCAACCGAGGCGCCGGTCACCTCCGCCGTCGCTTGAGCACCTTCAATATGGTTATTGATCATTTCAGCCAGGCCGCCGCCAATAGGATAGTAAACGCCCCCGGTACCGCCAGTGGCGATAGAAAGCTGTTGGGCGCTGGCGGGCAGTGCTATGGCGAGCAGCGATGCTGCGGCTGCATATTTTAGTGTTTGCATGCGAGTTGCCTCCGTCCGGCTTGGACTTATAAGTATGCGTGACGATCAGAATATTTGTTGTGCTTGCCGCTGCATTCGCAGCGGCGGCCACGTGACGTTAGCACGGCTGTTGCGTTGATGTTAATGGGACAATAGTGCCACGACCTGCTGAGTAATATGCGCCCCAATAGGAAGCGCTGATGTTGCCGCTGGCGAAGGAGCATTGCCTACGTTCACCGTCCGCCGTGTATTGACGAATAAAAAGTCATCGACCAACTTACCGTCACGGGATACGGCCTGGGCGCGAACGCCTGCGGGGTAAGGTTGAAGGTCATCAATAGTGATATCAGGGCAATATTTGCGGACCAGCTCCAGGTAGCCACGCTTATAAAACGAGTTTTTCATCTCCCCGATTCCTGGCTTAAGGTGCTTGCCCAATACCTTTAAAGTACCGGGATGGGACAACATCTGAGCTATATCGCGTAGCGACATATCCTGTTTTCGATAGCCTTCACGCTTTAACGCTAATACCGCGTTGGGGCCGACCGTTACCCGGCCATCGATCATTCGGGTTAAATGCACGCCCAAAAACGGCATGCCCGGGTCCGGAATAGGGTAAATCAAGTGGTTAACGATATGATTATGCTGCTCGGGCAGTAAGTAGTACTCCCCCCGGAACGGGCAGATGGTAAAGCCTGGTTTCTGACCCAGCATGCGGATCACCCGGTCAGCCATTAACCCGGCACAGGTCACCAGATAGCGGCTGCTCAACGTATCGCTGGAAGTGGTGACCACCACCTCGGCACGGCGCTCTTCCAACCCTTTCACCTCAACGCCATAGCGAATTTTCCCGCCAAGACGTTCAAATTCAGCGGCCATGGCACGAGTCACCTGGGCATAGTCGACGATGCCGCTTGAAGGGACGTAAATAGCGGCCTCGCCACGGATATTCGGCTCACGCTCTTTAAGCGCCTCCGCGCTAAGCCACTCACGCTCCAGACCATTGGCCGCAGTACGTTCCCAAAGCGCTTGCATGCGCTGGATCTCAAGGGCATCGGTGGCCACCAGCAGCTTGCCGCAAATGGCGTAATCGACCCCATGCTGATCACAAAACGCCCGCGTTGCTCGGTTGCCCTCAAGACAAAACCGCGCCTTCAAACTGCCCGGCGTGTAGTACACCCCGGCATGAATAACACCGCTGTTATGGCCGGATTGGTGCTGAGCGGGGCCGTGCTCTTTTTCAAGCACCAGCAGACGCTTATCAGGGTAGGTCTGCTGCAGCTGCATTGCGGTAGACATCCCAAGGATTCCGCCGCCAATAATGATGAAATCCCACATCAATCACGCCTCTTATGCCAAAGTGTTAATTTTTAGTAATAATAGCCGCTATTCTTATATCTTCGCCGGTTTGCCACCCTTTCACCAGCGAGCCGACGTTATAGCAATGGAGATTGCCATGGAGCCAGATGCGCCGCGTCAAAACTTAGCGATTAACGCTTACCGAACGCTCAAGCACGACATTATCCGAGGCCGCTATGCGCCTGAAGAGAAGCTCCTTATGAGCCGCTTAAAGGAGCATTACGGCGTTAGCACCGGGCCGCTACGGGAGGCGCTTTCGCAACTGGTAGCCGACCGCCTGGTCGTGGCTATTAGCCAGCGGGGATACCGCGTAGCGCCCATGTCACTTGCTGAGCTTAATGATATTTATGACGCACGTGCCCAGCTGGAAGGGCTTATTTTGCGCTTGGCCATCGAGCGGGGCGACGATGAGTGGGAAGCCTCGGTGGTAGCCACGGCACACCGGCTTTCCAGGGTAACCGATATCAGCTCGCCCGATGAACTACTTGATGGCTGGGATACACGTCACAAGGCGTTCCATACCGCGATTGCCAGCGGCTGCAACTCCCCTCACCTGCTGCAAATGCGCCACACTCTGTTTGATCAGGTGGAACGTTACCGCCACTTGTGGCTACAGGAAACCGTTATGTCACCCACCGCACTAGCGCAAAAGCGCCAAGAGCACGCCGCCCTTGTTGAGGTTATTTTGGCCCGCAATGCCGAGCAGGCTGACACGTTAATGCGCGATCACTTGATGACACCAGTCCCCATCATTACGCAAGTGCTTAAGGCTCGCGGCATCCAATAAATTCTTCATTTCAAAAAAATGTAGATATTTTTAAATAACGGCGATAAATTGGAATAGCTTTCAAAGTAGATCGCTGGATCGGCGTGGGCGCCTGGATGTGTCGACGCGAACCTGTTTCCCCTCAAGAATTCTCAGGAGACTACGTAATGACACACTTCAATTGGGACGACCCGCTATTGCTGGAGCACCAGCTCACAGAGGAAGAGCGCCAGATTCGCGATGCCGCCCACGACTACTGCCAAAACAACCTGCAGCCCCGTGTATTAAGTGCATTTCGTGAAGAGCGCTTTGACCGCGAGATCATGACGGAAATGGGAGAACTGGGCCTGCTGGGCGCGACCGTTTCCCCGGAGTACGGCGGTGCAGGCGTTAACCACGTTGCGTACGGCTTGATAGCCCGAGAAGTGGAGCGTGTCGATTCCGGCTACCGCTCAGCCATGAGCGTACAGTCGTCGCTGGTGATGTATCCCATTGAAGCGTACGGCTCAGAAGAGCAGAAACAAAAGTACCTGCCCAGGCTTGCCAGCGGTGAAATGGTCGGCTGTTTTGGCCTTACCGAACCCGACCACGGCTCCGACCCCGGCAACATGATTACCCGCGCGGAAAAAGTCGACGGCGGCTATCGGTTAACCGGCGCCAAAATGTGGATTACCAATAGCCCGATTGCCGATATCGCCGTGGTATGGGCCAAGTCGGCTGCCCACGACAACCAGATCAAAGGCTTTATCGTCGAGCGCGGCACGGAAGGCTTCTCCACCCCCAAAATTGAAGGCAAGGTGTCGCTTCGCGCCTCGATTACCGGTGAAATCGTACTGGATGGCGCCTTTGTCCCTGAAGAGAACCTGCTGCCTAACGTCAGCGGCCTTAAAGGGCCTTTTGGCTGTTTGAACAAAGCGCGTTATGGCATTGCATGGGGTGTAATGGGCACCGCTGAATTCTGCTGGCATGCCGCCCGCCAGTACACCCTGGACCGCAAGCAGTTTAACCGCCCGCTGGCGGCTAACCAGTTGATCCAGAAAAAGATGGCCGATATGCAAACGGAAATTACCCTGGGCCTTCAGGCCGCGCTTCAGGTGGGTCGTCTGATGGATAGCGGCAACTGGGCGCCGGAAATGATTTCGCTGATCAAACGCAACAACTGCGGCAAGGCGCTGGATATTGCGCGCATGTCGCGAGATATGCACGGCGGTAACGGCGTTTCCGACGAGTATGGGGTAATTCGCCATATGGTGAACCTGGAGTCGGTGAATACCTACGAAGGTACCCACGATGTTCACGCATTGATTCTTGGCCGCTCTCAAACCGGCATTCAGGCATTTTTCTAAGCTGCCGCGCACAAACCACAATAGGCCACAGGAATCATCATGAGCAACGTAACCAAACCGCTGGCGGGCATTAAGGTACTCGATATTTCTCGCGTACTGGCCGGGCCCTGGTGTGGCCAAATGCTCGCGGACATGGGGGCCGATGTAGTGAAGGTCGAGCGCCCAGGCAGCGGCGACGACACGCGCCACTGGGGACCTCCCTGGCTTGAAAACACCGCAGAATCAGCCTATTACCTGTGCGCCAACCGGGGGAAACGCTCGGTGACGATTGATATGGCCAGGCCAGAAGGCCAAACGCTGATCAAGCAGCTCGTTGCCCAGTCAGATGTGCTGCTTGAGAACTTTAAAGTCGGCGGCCTGAAGAAATACGGCCTGGATTACGCCAGCCTGCAAGCGCTTAACCCGGCACTGATCTACTGCTCAATTACCGGTTTTGGCCAGCAAAGTCCCTACGCCCACCGCGCAGGCTACGACTTTATGATTCAAGCCATGGGCGGCATCATGAGTTTGACCGGCAAACCCGACAGTGAACTCGGTGGCGGCCCGGTGAAGAGCGGCGTGGCATTTACCGATATTTTTACTGGCCTGTATGCCGCCAACGCTGTGCTGGCAGCGCTTTATCAACGCCGTGACAGCGGCGTCGGCTGCCATATTGATATGGCGCTGATGGATGTCCAGGTAGGCGTGTTGGCCAACCAAGCGCTTAACTACTTGACCTCCGGCAACGTGCCTCAACGCTTGGGCAATGCGCACCCTAACATCGTTCCCTATCAAGCGTTTGCGACCGCGGATGGACACATCATCGTGGCCGTAGGCAATGACGCACAGTTTGCGCGCTTTTGTGAGGTGCTCTCGCTAAGCGATCTGCCGCTCGATGAGCGCTTCGCCACCAACGGTGCCCGCGTTAACCACCGTGAAACACTCGTGCCCCTACTCGAAACGGCCCTTGCTCAGCGAACCATGGATACATGGCTGACCGCCTTTGAAGCAGCAGGCGTGCCCAGCGGCCCCATCAATACGCTGGACCGCGTATTTGATGACCCACATGTAAAAGCGCGCGGCTTAAAACAGACTCTGCCCCACACACAGTCGGGCCAGGTGGACCTTGTGGCTAACCCTATTCGCGTCAATGGTCACTCCATGAGCGCCAGCACAGCACCGCCAGGCTTGGGTGAGCATACTGAACGTGTGTTAAACGACATCGGCATTAGCCCGGCCCAACAACAGGCACTGCGTGAGGCAGGTATTATTTGATTGCTCGGCGTATACGGTGTTTACGCCTATTAATTACGCACTATGCTGAAAGCCTATCCCTTATTAGATAGGAGTTGAGCCATGAGCAATGCTGAGCTAAACGAACTAAAGCGGAAATACGTTGCCAACGGCGCAGCGAGCCCTGCCACAGCGTTTGCCGACCATGCCGAAAACGCTGAAGTGTGGGATGCTGATGGCAACCGATTTATCGATTTTGCTGGCGGAATCGGCGTCCTGAACATCGGCCACCGCCATCCTAAAGTGGTTGCCGCGGTGAGGGCACAGCTCGACAAGGTAATGCATACCTGCCAAACGGTCATGCCCTATGAAGGCTACGTTCGTGTAGCCGAAAAACTTAGCCACCTGGTACCGGTTCGTGGCCATGCCAAGGTAATGCTGGCCAACTCCGGCGCCGAAGCGCTGGAAAATGCCGTCAAGATTGCCCGCGCAGCGACCGGACGCGCTAACGTCATCTGCTTTGATGGCGGCTACCACGGCCGCACCTTCTTCACCATGGCAATGAATGGCAAAGTAGCGCCCTATCAAACCGACTTTGGCCCCATGCCTGGCACCGTATTTCGGGCGCCCTACCCGGTCGATTATCACGGTGTTAGTGAAGATGAAGCCCTTCGCGGCCTGATGATGGCGCTTAAAACCGACGCGGGCCCGTCCAATACCGCCGCCATCATCCTGGAGCCCGTGCTTGGCGAAGGTGGTTTTTACCCGGCGCCGGCCTCGTTTCTTAAAAAGATCCGCGACATCTGTGATGAGCACGGCATTCTGATGATTATTGACGAGGTGCAGTCTGGCTTCGGGCGCACAGGCAAGATGTTCGCCATTGAGCACAGCGGTGTTGAGCCCGACATCATGACCATGGCCAAAAGCATGGCCGACGGCATGCCGATTTCAGCCGTGGTAGGCACCGATACAATAATGGACGCCTCAGGCCCCAACTCATTGGGTGGCACCTACACAGGCAGCCCAACCGCCTGCGCTGCCGCACTTGCCGTTATGGAAGTGTTTGAGAAAGAGAACATCCTGGAGAAAAGCCAAGCCCTCGGCGATAAGCTGGCCAAGCATTTTAATCAGTGGCAGGCACGTTACGAAAGCGTCGCTAATGTTCGCCACATGGGCGCTATGGCCGCCTTTGAACTCGTCGCTGATAAAACTACCCGAGCACCCAATGCAGAGCTTGCCAGCGCATTATGCAAAAAGGCCCGCGAAGAGGGTTTGATTCTGCTTTCCTGCGGGATGTACGGCAATACCATCCGCTTTTTAATGCCCATTACCATCGAAGACGACGTTTTGAACGAAGGACTGGATATTATCGAGTCATGTTTGGAATCGCTGGCTTAGAACGACCACGTGTCGAAAACAAACGCGCCGCTCAAATTGAGCGGCGTTTCGTCGCCAAATCAATCACGGGGTCGTCGATCGCCCTCCAGGAAATTGGCCGTAAACACCGCTTTGCCGTACGTCTCAAACGACCACTTCATCACCTCGCTCAAGGCTGCCATCACCGCATCGAACTCACCAAATATCTGAGTGCTCATGCGGTTGGGATACACCTCTAACCCCGTCGCCTCAAGGCGCTTGACCACGTCTTTTACCAGCGGTTTAACATCATTGCCCAGCGGGTAGTAACTAAGCTGCACAGAAAGATACATAACGCCTCCTTACGCTGTGTGTGGTGGCCTACCCGCTGCACTCGAAAAGCGCTGCCAAGCGGCCAAAATGGCTAACCGTGTTTCGTCGGGATGCTCCATCGGAAACATATGGGTTCCTGGCGTGTCGCTCACGGTTAAGCCTTTCCGCTTCAAACGTTTGATACGCGCTGTGGTAAGCAAATCCGACTCCTGACCGGCAATAATCGCCAGCGGCACGCCTACCCGGCTCGGCAAGCGCGAAAGGTGGTCCGGCAAGTGGCGAAAAATCTCCACCTCGACACGCGGATCAAACGTCAATTCTGCGCTGCCATCCTCTAAAAGCCGGGTACCTGCTTCAATGTAGTCGTTAAGCGCTGCCGGGGTAAAGCGGCTAAAGAGGCCGCGCTGACTTAAGGATTTAGCCATCACCTCGCGGCTTGGCCACACGCTGCGCCGCCCTTGGGTCTTACCTGCCGGTGTGATGCGATCTATAAAACCAAAACGCTTGGCCACTTTCATGGCCCAGGCATCGGCTCCCAACATCAACGGCGGATCGAGCAGGATCACCCCGCAAAAACGCTCGGGCTGCTTGTCGGCCGCCATGGCCATCAGGGTGCCGCCCAGCGAATGCCCCACGCCTAGCAGGGGTGCTTCGGTATCCGGCAGATAGCTTAATAGCTCATCCACCAGGTTGGCCCAATTGTGGTTCACTGGGTAGTCCGGATGATGGCCAAGCCGATCCACGGGGTGGATCTCAAAGGTATCGGCCAAGGGTTCGAGCAGGCTTTTATAGCTTAGCCCAGGAAACCCATTGGCATGGGCAAACATCAGATGAGGCCGTGCGGGGGTTGTTGTCATAAAAAAACTCTTGGGCCTTTAACGCCGCCGTTATGGTCGCCAGTACACGTGGCAATACCGTTTTCATACAATCGTTCTCATACAAGCGTTTTCATACAACCGTTTTCATATAAGCGTTTTAACGTGCGAACTAAAGAGCGTCAATCGACATAAGGTTTAACAGGCTAACAAAATATCGGTAGGCGCTGATTTCTAAAACAGAGAGAGCTGCTCGGCCGGTGCGGCTTCTGCCAGGCGATACCCCACCCCCAGCAGACGCACCGGGCGCTCGCCGCGCGCCCAACCAACGTTCAACAGCGTTTCGAACTGCTCAAGGTTGGGCGCGGGGTCGGCATGCTCCACCGTGGTTTGGGTAAAATCGTTAAACTTCACCTTGACCATTAACCCTCTTACCCCAGGTGGTGGGTCCAGGCGGGCATAGCGGCGCTCTAAATCTTCTAACAGCACGGGGAGTTGTTGGCGGCACGCCGCAAGCGTGGGCAGGTCCTTGGCATAGGTCTGCTCGGTACTTACCGATTTACGCTCACGATGGGTTTTAACCGGCCGCTCGTCATGGCCGAGGCTTAACTCATGCAGGCGTTTACCAAAGCGGCCAAACTGTTCCACCAGCTCAGTAAGTGGGCGAGCGCGCAGGTCAGCGCAGGTATGGATATCCAGCCGCGCCATCTTTTCAGCGGTGCGTGGGCCCACTCCATGAATCTTTTTCACCGGCAGCGCCTGAACAAAGTGCTCCACTTCATCAGGCGTAATCACACACAGGCCGTCCGGTTTATTCCAGTCGCTGGCGATTTTGGCGAGAAACTTGTTGGGTGCCACCCCCGCCGACACGGTGATGCCTACCTCCCGCCGAACCCGCTCGCGGATCGCCTGCGCCATGCGCGTGGCACTGCCCTGGTGCAGCGTCACCTCGGAGACATCCAAAAACGCCTCGTCCAACGACAGCGGTTCGATTAAATCGGTCACCTCGCGATAAATCGCAAAGACCTGGCGCGCCACTTCCTTGTACTTGGCCATATTGCCACGGATAAGCGTTAAATGTGGGCAGCGTTTCAGTGCCTGAGCCATCGGCATGGCGGAATGAATGCCGTATTCGCGGGCGGGGTAATTGCAGGTTGCGACCACCCCGCGCTGCTCGACGCTCCCCCCAATGGCAATGGGAATATCCTTGAGCGCCGGGTTGTCGCGCATTTCTACCGCCGCGTAAAAGCAGTCACAGTCGCAGTGGATAATTTTGCGCACTGGCCACCCTTCTCACCTGTAAAAAAACACAGTTTATCACAGGTTTTTCCTGTTCAGGTCCCGCAGAATGTTCTCAATACTTGTTCGCTGCTGGTGGCGGGAACGGCTAGGCAGCGCGCTTCCGGTGAATCCTCGAAGGGCTTAGTCACCGCTGCAAGCAAGGTATGAAAAGGTGCGTAGTCGCCCTCGTAAGCGGCATTAATGACCTCCTGAACGCGGTGATTACGCGGAATAACGATCGGATTGGCGTGCCGCATCGCCTCCCAACGCGCTGCATCCTGATGAGCAACACACTCGGCCTGCCAGGCTTCTATCCACGCGCCCAAGGCGTCAGGCTGAGTGGTTAACGCAAGCAAGGCATCATGGGCTTGGGCACCCGGTGAGGCCGCGTACTGGGTCAACGCGTCAAAGGTCGCCGTCATATCCATCTTGCCTTGGGCCATTTGGATTTCAAGCGACGCCATCAGCGTATTGGCTTGCTCGCTATCAGACGAAAGCCCTAGCTTGTCCGCCTGACGCTTGCGCTGCTCATCGGCATGTATATCGGTAAAACGATGAATGGCTTGGGTTGCCTGCTCCACCGCCTCATCGCCCTGCGCCTGCATTAGCGGCAGTAACGTTTCCGCCAGGCGGGCCAGGTTCCATTGGGCAATCGCCGGCTGATTGCCAAAGGCGTAGCGGCCTGCCTCGTCAATAGAGCTAAACACCTTTTGCGGATCAAACTGCTCCATAAAGGCACAGGGGCCGTAATCAATGGTCTCCCCGGTGATGCTGGTGTTATCAGTATTCATCACACCGTGGATAAAGCCTACGCTCATCCAGTGCGCCACCAGCGCGGCCTGGCGGGCAACAACCGCCTCCAGCAGTGCCAGGTAAGGATCATCGGCCTGGGCCGCGCTTGGGTAGTGGCGCTCAATCGCGTAATCCGCCAGGGCTTTTAGGGTCTGTTCATTGCGCAGCACCGCAGCAAACTGAAAGGTGCCAACGCGCACGTGGCTGCGAGCCACTCGGGTAAAAACAGCCCCTAGCTCAGGTAGTTGGCGTCTAACCACCTCTCCGCTGGCTACCGCTGCCAGCGCCCGCGTAGTGGGTACGCCAATCGCCGCCATAAATTCACTGACCAGGTACTCACGCAGCACAGGCCCCAAGGGCGAGCGGCCATCACCACCGCGTGAAAAAGGAGTTCGCCCGCTGCCCTTCAGCTGTATATCCCGCCGCTGGCCCTGCTCGTCTACCACTTCGCCCAGCAAAAGTGCCCGGCCATCCCCCAACTGAGAGACAAAATTACCAAACTGGTGGCCCGCATAGCCAAGCGCAATAGGGTCCGCGCCTGGGGGCAGCGTATTACCGCTAAACCACTGCGCCAGCGTGGCGTTATCAGGCACCTCACTCGCCCCCAGGGTTTGAGCAAGGGAGTGATTAAAGGCAATTAAGCTGGGCGCTTTTACCGGCGTGGGCTGGCACGCCATCCACAGCGGCTCAGGTAGTGTTTTGTAAAAATGCTCAAACGTCAGCACAGTCACCTCCTCTATCATTGGGCGTTATCTCCTAATACCCTAGCAGTTCACTCAAGCAGGCGGTGAGATAATGTCATCTCTTCACGGGTTACCTTTGCCTCCGGTAGCACGCGACTTCTATCAACGCGATACCGTCGCCGTCGCCAACGACCTGTTAGGTTGCTGGTTAGTGCGTGTCATAGACGGCGTTCAAATGGCGGTGCGTATTGTTGAAACCGAAGCTTATTGCGGCGCCCACGACTCAGCCTGCCATGCCCACCGTGGATTAACGCCCCGCACGGCGGCGATGTTCGGCCAGCCCGGCCACGCCTACGTGTACTTGGTGTATGGCATGCACTGGCTGCTTAATATCGTCACCGAACCTGAAGGGTCGCCTTGTGCAGTGCTGATCCGCGCTGTTGAACCCGTGCTTAACGAACACGCCATGCGCGAGCGGCGCAGTATACCGGGCAGGCAATTATGTAACGGGCCCGGCAAACTCACCCGGGCACTTGGCGTGGATAAAGCACTTTACGGCCACGATATGACGCGCGCCGAGCAGTTGTGGGTATGTGCAGGCAGCCACTCGACGCCCATTGCCAGCGGCCCGCGTGTCGGCATCGACTACGCCGAGCCTCATGACCGTGATGCGCCCTGGCGGTTTTGGCTGGAAGGCAACCCGTGGGTATCCAAAGCGCGCTGACCCAGCGTCAACCGCTTAACGGCATGGGTTAATACCGGCGTTAATGGGGCACGCCATTGATGGCTGAGTAGCGTATCTGCCCGGGTAACACCCAGCGACAGCGAGGCAATGGGCAAGCCCATGGCATGAGCATCACGACAGAAGCGGTAGCCCGAAAACACCATTAACGACGTGCCTACGGCCAGCACCGCATCCGCCTTGTTCAAGCCTGCCTGCGCCGCTTGGCGACGCTCTGCAGGCACCACGTCGCCATAATAAACCACGTCCGGCTTTAAAATACCGCCGCAACGCGGGCAATCAAGCACGCGAAACGTACTGAAATCGGTTTCCAGGTCAGCGTCGCCATCCGGCGCGTGCGTGGCATTAAGTACCGCAAAGGCAGGATTCATGCGCGCCATTTCGCTATGCATGGCGTGGCGCATCATCTGGTAATGGCAAGTCATGCACTTCACCAAATCTGCCCGGCCGTGCAGGTCGATGACACGCTTTGAACCTGCCCGTTGATGAAGGCGGTCAACGTTCTGCGTTACCAAAAGCTCTACAAACCCCATCGCCTCTAGCGCCGCCAACGCCTGGTGAGCGCCACTTATTTCGGCTTCGCGGAGCGCTTTAAATCCGACCAGCGCACGCGCCCAATAGCGCTGACGCACGCTGAGCGATGCCATAAAGTCGCCGTGCTGAACAGGAGGTGGCCGCTTCCACTGCCCGTTAGCGTCGCGGTAGTCGGGAATACCGCTATCCGTACTCACACCTGCGCCGGTAATTACCCACAACCTGGGGTGCTGTTCGATAAAGCGAGCAAGTTCAAACCCCGCTTGGGCCACACTTTTTTCCATTTCCACGGCCTGCGTCAATTGATGCCCTAGGCAAGTTTCCCCTATCTCGACGATACTGTAGGACATTATGGGCACATGCAACGTACCTGGTCTCAGCGTACTGAGCAGCGATGCCTGACCATGCATTGAAGGAGCGCCTCATGCAGAGCGATCACGATATTATTATTGTTGGCGGCGGTATGGTGGGAGCCGCGCTGGCGGCCCGGTTGGGTAACGCGGGCTACGCTATCGGACTGATCGAGCGAGGTGCCGAGCCTACCCCCATGAGCGGCGATTATGACCTGCGTATTTCATCGTTAAACGCCCGCTCGCTGGCGTTTGTTAAGCTTAGCGGTACAGAACTGCCCCAGGAACGCTGCTGCCCCTTCCGTCATATTGATGTCTCCAACCTGGACGGCACTGGGCATAGCGTGTTCTCTGCCAGTGATAGCGGCATGGACGATTTTGGCCTGTTTATTGAAAACCGAACGCTTCAGTACGCCCTTTGGCAGCGCCTTAAAGAGCTGCCCAGCGTTACCTGTTATACCCACTGCGCGCCTATCAATACGCTGATTGCTGGCGACAAGCGGGTGGTCGAGCTGGATAACGGCAAGATGCTGAGCGCGCGTCTGGTGGTCGGTGCCGACGGTGCGCGTTCAACGCTACGCCAGTTGGCAGGCATTGAGGTCACTAGCCATAACTACCATCAGCGGGCGCTGATTGTGAACGTGGAAACAGCGCTTCCTCAGCAGGATGTGAGCTGGCAATACTTTACGCCGACCGGGCCCATCGCCATGCTGCCGCTACCCGGCCATCGGGCATCGTTAGTGTGGTACGACCATGATGAGACGACCAAAGCCCGCGAAGCGCTGGATGACGACGCGCTTAAAGCGGCGATTGAAAACGCGTACCCCAAACGGTTGGGCAAACTGACCCGCATTGTCGCCCGCGCCAGCTTCCCGATTAAGCGCCAGCACGCCCGCCGCTATATCGGCAAGCGCTTGGCGTTAATTGGCGATGCTGCCCATGTGGTTCATCCGCTGGCAGGCCAAGGGTTGAATATTGGCCTGCACGATGCCGATACATTGGCCGAGATGGTTATTAAAGGCCGCGACCCGGGCGACCACATTAACCTACACCGTTTCGAGTGCCAGCGCCGCGTGGCAAACCAGGCCATGATCGCCGCGACCGACAGCTTCCACCACCTGTTCACCGGCGCCAAACCTCTGCGCCAGCTGGGTGATCTAAGCCTGCATTTGGCCGAACGCTTCCCACTCGCCAAGCGCATGATGATGCAGCAGGCCAATGGGTTGAATCCGTTTAAGAGGGGATAAAAGTATTTAATAACGGCCGATAAACGCAGTGGCGCATGCTGCCAAGTAGTGGAGCTTGCGCCAGCTACTTACGGGTTATTAGCACTTCGTAAGGCGGTGAGCCCCACTCCCGCTGACTGAAAACCACCATCAACCGCAATCGTCTGCCCGGTGACATACCCGCCCTCTGGGGAGCACAAAAAGGCAATCACCTCGGCTATTTCTTTCTCCTGACCAAACCGGTTAAGAGGAATGGTCTCAAGGTAGCTTGCTTTCATTTCCGGCGCGGCTTCCACCAGTTTTGCCAATAGCTCCGTCTCTACGGGCCCAGGCGCTACGCAGTTGGCTCTTATACCGTGCTCGCCCAACTCCATTGCCTGCTGCTTGGTTAAATGAATAACCGCCGCCTTGGACGTACCATAAGCCGTTCTTAACGTACTGGCGCGCAAACCCGCGATAGAAGCTACGTTAACAATCGCTCCGGATACCTTTTTCATCAGCGGCGTAAGGGCCTGCGTGACAAGAAAAGTGCCGTCCAGGTTCACCGACATGATTTTTTTCCAACTATCAAAGCCAGTCTCCTCTATCGGATGAAGAGCGGCTATTCCTGCGTTATTGACGAGCGCATCGACACGACCATATTGGCGCTCGATGACCGCAGCCATGGCGATAACGTCATCAGGATTAGAAACATCACATTCGATTGGCAGCACGCCGCTGTACGTCTCGGCCAATTCGTTGGCAACCGTATAGCTCATGTCCACCACGGCTACGTCATAACCCTTTGCAAGAAAAACCTCTACGGCAGCAAGCCCGATTCCCCGTGCACCACCGGTTACAACGGCAACTTTTTTAGTGACCATCAAGCACCTCTTCTCTCGTTATTATTGACTGACCAAAAGCATGGATATCTGCGGGAAGAAAGCCACTAATGCGAGCCCTACCAAACACGCGCCAACACAAATAAAGGTGCCTCGCGCTATTTTTTCAATGGAAAGACCTGTCACATTCGCAGCGACATAAAGATTAATACCCACAGGTGGTGTTATCAGGCCAATGGAGAGGTTAATCATCACCAAAACACCAAACCAGACAGGGTCCCAGCCAAGCTGGTGCACAATAGGAAGAAACACCGGTAACGAAATAAACATTACCGTTACCGCATCCATAAACATGCCAATAATCAGTAGAATCAGCATGATAACCAATAAAACAACCCACTCGTTGTTGCTCATGCCTAACAGCATGGAAGAGTAAGTGCCTACCAGGTCATCAACCGTTACCACCCAACCAAACAGGCTTGCGTAAGCAACCACCAGCATAACGACGGCAGACGATGCCGCCGCATCACTAACAGCTTCATACAATTTTTTGATGCTTAATGTTTTATAGATGACCGCGCCCACCAGTAACGCATAGATAGTGGCCACTAATGCGGCTTCCGTAGGGGTAAACACACCGGCGTATATCCCTCCCAAAATAACGACCGGTGTGAGCAGGCCCCAAAAAGAGTCTTTAAAGGAAGCCCATAATCGACCTGCATAGCCCAGTTGCGGGTAAGGGTTATCGCCCATCGACATAACGGAAGGTTCAGATGACAGGCCAGATGATCCCGCAGTTCCCGCGTTTTTCACGCGCCCCCACGGCAGGGTCACTATCATTAAACCGCCCATCATCAGGCCAGGTAAAATGGCAGCCATAAACAGCTTCGATATTGAGGTTTCAGCAATAACGCCGTAAATCACCAACCCGATAGAAGGCGGGATAACGATCGACAAGGCCGCGCCCGTACACACCAAACCTGCAGCATAGGCCTTGCGGTAGCCGTCTTCTTCCATGCCTTTTATGATCATGGGCCCAATGGCGGCAACCGATGCCGGGCCAGAACCGCTAACAGCCCCCCAAAACAAACAAACGACCGTACCGACGATGCCCATTCCTCCGGGCAGACCACCCACCAGTACTCTGAAAAAACGGATCATCCGGTCAGCGATTCCAAGCCTTCCCATCAACGTTCCAGCAAGAATAAAGAAGGGAATCGCTAATAATGAAAATTTGGTAATACCTGTCGCAATCAAATCACCGGCGAGATCTAATCCAAACCCCATGTGCCACATGGCATAAATAGCGGACAGGCCGAGTGAGAATGCGACGGGCACTCTCAACAAAAGCAGCAGGAAAAAGACGGTAATCATCTGTGAACCTGTCGAAAGCGTACCGAAGATATCAAACATCGGCGCCTCCGATCGTGGCTTCCACGTTGCCGTTCATTTCTTGCCATGCACGCTGCAAAAATCGAATAGCAATGAGAATAAAGCCAAAAGGTATCGCAACGTGGTAGTACCAGGCGGGTAACCCTAGGCCGTAAGAGCGGGTTCCACTATTAAACTGATTGCTTAGCACTTCCCAGGAGAAATAGGCTGACATGCATAGTAACGTTACAGACAGCAGCACAGACAACATAAAGACGACTGTTTTAGCGTGCCTTGGCAATACGTTATAGAGAACAGTTACCGCCAAGTGTTCACCCCGCCTTGCCGCAATCGCCGCGCCAAAAATGGTTAATATCAAAAACCCATTGGTAAGAAGCTCTTCTGTCGCGGCAAGCGAGTAGTTAGTACCGTATCGAACAACGACATTAGCGAAACCAAGCAGCGCCATACTCAAAAAGAGGCCAGTGCATACTATTTTTTCAAATTCGTTAATTATAAATTTCATAAGGCATTGACCCTATACTGACACCAATAACTCTGACTAAGGTTAGTCAGAGTTATTGTCAGTAAATGCTATTCGTTATTGCTGCTTGGAACTTTCTATCGTTTCGACAAAGCTGGAAACGATGTCAGGACCGACTCTTTCAGCCCAGATATCAAAGGCAGGTGCCGTTGCTTGCCTAAATACCTCGATCTCTTCCGGAGTCAATTCGGTAATATCCATGCCTTGCTCACGAAGGAAGTCGACGCCCTTGGCCGTATTTTCGCGAGTGATGGCGAGCTGATGCGCCATGGCCTGGTCAGCCGCTTGCTGAACCATCTCCTGCGTTTCAGCATCGAAGCTTTCCCAACGCTGCTTGGAAACGCCTAAAAAGACAGGGTCATACGAGTAGTGCCAGAGCGTTATATAGTCTTGCACTTCATAAATACGCTGGGGAATGATAACGGCACCAATTCCGTTCTCCTGGCCGTCAACAACGCCTTGCTGTAATGCCGAGATCGTCTCGACCCACTGCATTTGCTGCGGGTTGGCGCCCAGTGCATCCATAACATCAACATACATAGGGCCTGCCACACGCATATTTAACCCGCGCATATCGTCAGGGCTACGAATCGGCCGTTTACTATTGGTCAGTTCACGAAAACCGCTTTCACCCCAGGCCAGCACCTTAACGCCCTTTTCATCCATGATCTCTTCAAGCAACTTAACCGGCTCGCCGTTCATGGTGGCGTCCACCTGATCATAACCGTCGTAGAGATAAGGCAGTGAAAAAACAGCCATTTCAGGTATTAACGGCGTGACATTAATGGCGGAGGTCATCACTAAATCAATAGCGCCCCTACCCACCATTTCAAACTGGCGCATCTGGTCGCCACCCGCTAACTGCGAGTTAGGAAACGTACGAACCGATAGTTCGCCTCCTGAGGCTTCATTTAACAAGTCGTTAAAGAGTTCAGCGGCTTCATGCCACGTGGTGGTGTCACCGGTGTTATGAGAAAGCCTTAATGTTTCAGCGGATGCCGCACTGGCAAAAAGCAAGCTTGCAGCAGAGGTGGCCCAGACAGTTTTTAAAAAAGCATGGCGTTTCATTATGTTCTATTCCTCGTGGCGTATCCGTGCTAACGCACTTGATTGTTATAATCCACAATATGGACCATTCGTTATATATACGACAATAAAAATTTGCCAAAAGCACTCCAGAAAGTCAAAGTATCAGCAAAATAAGCTCAATACACGCGCCACTAAAACAACAATCGGTCCATAATATGGAACACAAAGCCTTAATAACGGAGAGCACAACCGCTGGTGCACAAAGCGTCGACCGTGCACTGGGGTTATTAAGCCTGATTGCTCGACAAGCCGAAGGCAGCTCACTGGCCGATTTAACCAGGCACAGTGGTTTAAACAAGCCCACGGTAAGACGATTGCTGCTGGCACTTATTAATGCAGGAATGGTAGAGCAATCGCCCGCTAATCATCATTATCAATTAGGCCCAGAAGCCTATTTGCTGGGCCACAGAGCTTCCGAGCAACATAACCTGACGCGACTGGCTACGTGCAATGTCGCTCGTTTAGCGCAGCGAACGGAAGATGCCGCCTGTCTTTCTATCCGCCGAGGCCACTTCTCGCTGTGTCTGTATCGTGAAGACGGCGTTTATCCCATTCGGACCCATGCCCTTGTGCAAGGCGCCTATCATCCTCTGGGAGTAGGCGCAGGCTCACTCGCCATGCTGGCAGCGCTGCCTGACGCTGAAATTACCCACGTGTTAGATGCACAACGCCCGCTCCTTGAACAGCAGTACCCCCAACTGGCTCCAGAGCATATGGTAAATCTGGTGAACGAAACGCGGTTGCAGGGCTATGCCGTTAACCCTGGGCTGGTGTTTGCGGATTCATGGGGAATCGGCATTGCCCTACATTGGCCTGATGGCGTACTGGCCGGCTCACTTTCGTTGGCAGCGATAGAGAGCCGCATGCAGGAACCACGCCGCTCCCAAACGCTTGTGCCGAGATTAAAAGAAGAGGCGTTAGCGATTGAGCATCTGTTAGCCGCTGAATTTACAAGACATCAAACATCTCCCACTCCCCTCGCCAGGAGCAAATAATGACAAAAGCACAGATCGTCGGCTGGGCCCACTCCCCTTTTGGAAAATTGCCCGAACCCGACACCCAAGCGCTGATGCAAAGCGTCGTTCAGGATGCGCTCGTTCATGCAGGCGTCGATCATGAGGCTATCGACGGCATTTTTGTCGGTGTCTATAACAACGGTTTCTCGGCTCAGGACTTCCAGGCAGCGCTGGTTGCGATGGGCGATGAGCGCTTTGCGCACACGCCCGCCACGCGTTACGAAAATGCCTGCGCGACAGGCAGCGCAGCGCTGCATGGCGCGCTCGACTTTATAGAGTCTGGACGTGGGCGCATCGCCCTGGTCATCGGCGCTGAAAAAATGACAGCAACGCCCACTGCTGAAGTGGGCAACATTCTGCTAAGTGCCAGCTATCACCGTGAAGAAGCCCATATTGCAGGGGGCTTTGCGGGGGTGTTCGGCGAAATTGCGGAACGTTACTTCCAAACCTACGGGGACCGCTCCTACGAACTCGCCATGATCGCGGCCAAAAACCACGCCAACGGTGTGTTTAACCCCTATGCCCAAATGCGTAAAGATATCGGCGTCAACTTCTGCGCCACCGTTTCTGAGCGCAACCCGACGGTCGCAGGCCCTTTGCGCCGCACAGACTGCTCGCTCATTTCGGATGGCGCCGCAGCCATGATTATTGCCGATGCTGAGACGGCCGCTCAATTAAAGCGTGCGATTGCCTTTCGGGCACGAACGCAAGCCAATGACTTAATGGCGCTTTCAAGACGAGACATATTGGAGTTTCGTGGGGCATCAATGGCCTGGCAGAAAGCGCTCGCAAGCGCTGACGTCAATATTATGGATTTATCCCTCGTCGAAACGCACGACTGCTTCACTATCGCCGAGCTGCTTGAGTACGAAGCGATGGGGCTCGCCAAGAAGGGGGAAGGCTATCGTGTTATCCAGGAAGGTATCACGCAAAAAGATGGCGCCTTGCCCGTCAATCCATCCGGCGGGCTAAAGTCCAAAGGTCATCCTATCGGCGCTACGGGTGTTTCCATGCATGTAATGGCCGCCATGCAGTTAATGGGTGAGGCGGAACAGATGCAAATACCCAATGCAAGCCTGGCTGGCGTCTTCAATATGGGCGGCGCGGCCGTCACTAATTACGTGTCTATTCTGGAGCGTGTGAAATGAGCCTGAATGAACACAATAGCGTCATGCCTGTTTCTACCCGAGTAATGAACCTGTCTCACCTTCTCACCGAAAGCGCGCGCCGCTTCTCGAATGAGATTGGCTTTGTATGGGGCGAAAAGACCTGGACATGGAAACAGATGGAGGAGCGCTCACAAGCGTTTGCGTACGCGCTCCGCCATGAAATGGGCCTGCAAAAGGGTGACCGTTTGCTGGTTCAGTCCTCCAACTGCCACCAAATGTTTGAAGCGATGTTCGCCTGTTGGAGAATAGGCGCCGTATGGGTGCCGACCAACTATCGTCAGTCGCCCGACGAGGTGGCTTACCTGGCTGAATCCTCTGGGGCAAAAGGCCTGCTTTGTGGCGCCAGCTTTACCCATCACGCCGCCGCTTGCGCCCCTCTTGTTGATGTAGCGATCTCGATTGGAGAGAGTGATTTCGCCGTCGATTACGAAACGCTGGTGGAACGCTTTTCAGGCCAGCACATGCCAACCGCCGCGGTTAATCGCGATGACCCTGCGTGGTTTTTCTTTACCTCTGGCACCACCGGGCGCCCCAAGGCAGCGGTACTGACCCATGGCCAAATGGCCTTCGTTGTCACGAATCATTTATGTGACTTGATGCCAGGAACCAACGCCTCTGACGCGTCTATCGTCGTCGCGCCTTTGTCTCACGGCGCGGGCGTTCACCAGCTTGCCCAAGTCGCTCACGGCGTTAAAACCATACTCCCGGCGGACGAGAAATTTGACCCCGAGGTGATTTGGCAGCTGGTTGAAAAGTGGAACGTGACCAACCTTTTCACCGTGCCCACTATCGTCAAAATGCTCATTGAGCACTCCAGTGTAAAGCGGCATGACCACTCTTCCTTACGCTACGTTGTCTACGCTGGTGCGCCCATGTACCGGTCCGACCAGGTGAAAGCGCTGGAAACATTAGGATCCGTACTGGTCCAGTATTTCGGGCTTGGCGAGGTGACCGGCAATATAACGGTGCTGCCCCCTGCGCTTCACCACGTTGACGATAACCGCATGAAAATCGGGAGCTGCGGCTTTTCGCGTACCGGCATGCAGGTGCAAATTCAGGATAGCAACGGTGCTGAAGTGGCCGCCGGTGAAACGGGAGAAATCGCCGTCATCGGGCCGGCTGTTTTTGCGGGCTACTACAATAACGCCGAAGCCAATCAAAAGAGCTTTCGAGATGGCTGGTTTTTAACGGGCGACCTGGGCCATCGGGATGAAGAAGGATTCATTTACCTGACCGGGCGCGTTTCGGACATGTATATATCGGGCGGCTCCAACATTTATCCTCGCGAGATCGAAGAGAAGCTGCTTAGCCATCCTGCCATTTCCGAAACAGCCGTATTGGGCGTACCTGACCCTGTCTGGGGTGAAGTCGGCATGGCCGTGTGTGTGCTTTACCCCGGCCAGCCACTGGATACTGCCTCCTTGAATGCATGGCTGAGTGAGCGCATTGCTCGCTACAAGATGCCTAAAAGCTACGTATTCTGGGAAGAAATGCCCAAAACGGCTTACGGAAAAATCACTAAAAAGCTCATTCGTGAAACATTAACTGAGCGTGGTGAATTACAGGAGGCAACATGAGTTCTCCTCCCAGCAATGCGGTAGCGCTTGGCTATATCGAACACCCAGGCACGCCTGCACAAACGCGCTACCAGGCGCAGCTCTGCCATACACAAGAGCGATCACTCACGCTTGAAGGCGGCCAAACGCTACATGACGCCATCGTCCAGGCGCTTCAAAAGCAGGCCATCTCGTCAGCGTACTTAACGATCAATAATGCAGCGATGCAAACGCTTCACTATGTCATCCCGGGCGATGACCCAAGTGGGCAACATGCTGCCTGGTATAGTGAAACGCATCGCTTATCACCACCGGCAAACATACACACCGCAGGCATTCATGTAGGCCTGCGTGATGGTGAACCTTTCCTGCATTGCCACGGGATATGGCAGCAAGGCGATGGGCATACCGCGGTTGGCCATCTGCTAGCGCCCGCGTCGATATTAGCCAATGACATTGAGGTGTCGTGTATCGCGATAGAAGGCGCCTATTTGGCCGTCACGGCTGATGAAGAAACCCGGTTTCCTCTTTTTGCGCCTTACCAGGGTGCCAGCAGTGCTGCTAAGCCCAATGCGCTTTTACTGACGCTACGCCCGAATCAAGACCTCAATGCCGCCATCGCAGCAACCGCTAAACGTTACGGGATTGATACGGCACAGATCATGGGCCTTGGAAGCCTGGTGCAAACCTGTTTTACAGACGGCCACCAGCTTAAAAGCCACGCGAATGAAATACTGATACTCGATGGAACATTGAAAGATGGGCAACCCTCACTTCAAGCAGTCTCTGTCGGTATCGGTGGCGAACAACATCAAGGAGCGCTTGCCCCTGGGCGAAATGCTATCTGCGTTACCTGTGAGCTATTGCTGAGCTTTTAATTCGCTCTTATCAGTTAACGTAGAAGGCGTCAGCGCCACGTGGCCCGCCTGGCAACGATGACGAATACCGACAGTTTCCCTTAACGCTATGCTATCGCGTGACCAATTATCGCTGGATAATTTAAGGTTACCTAGTCATACGATTCGCATTCGCCAATAGTATAATTAGGCAGCAAGCTAATGGACGGGATCCATTTACCACTCTTTAGGATTAATCAATGTCTTCAGAATCGGCCGATTTGGCAGCGTTGGAGCGTTTTTTCGAGAAATTGGCACTGCTGCCTAAACCAGAACCTTTAACACCCAATTTGTTTTCCGTTGCAGGGCCAGGTCAGCATGAGAACCGGCTATCCGACTTAATGGCCTTCTTTATGGGCGGCTATCCCGGCGCACCGCACTGGTTAGCCAAGGCCATTTTGCATGCGCTAGCTCGTAAGTTTGATCATGACGATCTACAGCAAGTCGACTGGGAAGCAATCACTACCGAACGGGAAGTAGGAAGCTGGAATGTTGAAAGCGAGTCAACCAAACGCTTGGACTTAGTGGTTTCGGGAAACGACTTCGTATTAGGCATCGAGCATAAAGTATGGGCTGCAGCGACGAATAATCCGTTTTATGCCTATGACAAATTGCTGGAAAGCTATGCGGTTACCACCTACAAGTGCGTTTTATGCCCGGATGACACCAAAGAAGGTGTTCGGATACCCGCCCGTAACGCAGGCTGGCCGACGCTATCCTACTCGGAAATAGTGGCCTCGGCGTATGAACTTTACGGGCAAGACGTGGCCCCGTCCAATCAGACAAAATGGCAAGTTTTCTACCAGGAATTATTACAGCATCTCGCCTCTATCGCCCACCCAACTGAAGAAAAGACGATGACAAAAAACGAACTGGATTTTTCGTTAAAGCATTTCAATAGCTTATATGAAGCATCTCAACGTTTGAAACAATTCGAGCAAGAACTGGTGGCGGAAGGTAAAAGTCATATTGCTGCTGCATTGCAAATAGCGACGACAGACATTAATACCAAAAATAACCCCGAGGACTGGGGTGACAATATAAAAGCCTGGCGCTTTTCCCCCAGTACTTGGGGTAATTCAGGAGCTGCCCAAATATGTCTCATTTATTATCCTTCTTCAGTGTCAGAAGGCGATGAAAGTATCGGTTTTGAAGTTCGAGTATATCTGGAAAGCCAAACAAGCAATGACCCTTGGCTAAAAAATATCGAGCAAGCTTTCCTGGACGTAACGCCTGTCACTAAGCAGCCGAGCTGTAGTTGGTACAGAGACGGCAATGACACGCATACCTGGTACGAAGTTAAAGGGCGCTGGTTAGCATTGAGTGCATGGCCCCACGAGTACACTAAAGCAGGCGCCATGAAAGCGCTGGGCGATTTAGCTAAATGGGTGAACGAGCACGCCTTCCTGCCAGAAGCCCAAGCCACAACCCACGCCTAATAGTGAGCAGTTAACCATCGCTGTATTGCCTTAAGTGACGCCTCGCTCGGTAATGCATTGCAATAGCCACGTATTTCTTGCACTCCCCACTGGCTGCCTTGTGGGGAGAGCGCGATGGTTAACGCTTCTGGTGCTTCCATGTGGTAGACAAATACCTGGCGAGCGCTGACTTGTGCCGCATAACTGCCAATGCAGTGATGCATTTGCTTGCCTTCAGCCAGTAAAGCATCCCAACTTTCCAACGCAACAATATCGGATTTTCTAAATGATACTGAATATTAATGCAGCGGTCTGTGGGTTGAATACGCTCAGAAGGTGTTAGTA
>NZ_VIFN01000011.1:0-98548 GCF_013183775.1 Halomonas hibernica | reverse complement strand
ATATAAGCACCGTGTTTTAGCGAATAGATGCGCAAAAAAAGGGGTAGTCTATTTCTCGTAAAGCTCGCTATTGGGAGTGCTGTACCTTTAATCTCCGCCAAAGGGCTTGATCAAGACGAATCTCAGATTACCCTTCAACTACCCCACCGCCGGTGACACTCGCCATGATGAAAACAGCGTTAGCCCTAGGCACCATGATACTGATCAGCGGGTGTAATCAAGACACCAATACCGCCGCATCAAGTGCCGCCGATTCAGATACGGTAGCCGAGCAAAGCCAGCTCTCTCACGAGGTTACCGATCAATGGGTCGGCAGATGGACTGGTGTGGAGGGTTTATACCTTGAAGTCCAACAGGACGAGACGGCAGGCCCCGGCCATTATCTGCTTGAAATGCAGTACGGCCTGGACGCCGACCAACACGGCACATTCGAAGGGCAAGCCACAGACGACGGCATTAGCTTCAGCCGCGATGACGGCCAGCAGCGACTTCGCGCCGGAGACGGCGAAGCCACCGGCTTGAAATGGCTAGCGGAGAAGGAAGACTGCCTGGTAGTGCAAGCAGGCGAAGGCTACTGCCGCGACTGATTTTCCCGGCAATCACAAGAAGCGGCTACCTGCTTTCGGGTAGCCGCCCATTCGCAAGAATCGTTAAAACCGGGAAAACTTATTCGCTCGCCACTTCAGAAAAGTGGCCCGACTTATCCAGGCTAAATTCAAGAAAATCCCGCGCCAGGTAAAGCGCGCCCGAATAGGCGCTTTGGGCCTCTTTGCGGATATCCTCAATGGAGGGTGATGCCAAGGGGTTTAGCTGATAACGTGGGCTAAAGTGAGTCAGCACCAGGTTGGGCAGCGCTACCGATTCGGCAAAAACAGCCACAAGCCTGGCGTAGCTATGCCCTACTTCAAGCGCCTTCTGGGCCATTTCCTGCGTATACGTGGCTTCATGCACCAGCACTTGCGCCCCTGCGCACGCTTCCCACAACAGCTCAGGCTGGGCATTGTCCCCCGCGATGACCACTTTCCTGGGTTTGTGTTTGAGGAGTAAGAATTCATGGCTTGTTAATGTCTCACCCTCGAACTCAATATCGAACCCTTTTTTCAACTGCCCCCACAACGGCCCTCTGGGGACCCCCTTTTGGATGAGCTTTTCGATGTCCAAAGCAGCGTCGACGTTTTTCTCTGTCAACGCATAAGCATAAGACGCCACCCCATGGGAAAGCTTGAACGTGGCAACCGCCATGTTTTCAAACTCAATGCTCGGCAGGTCATCTGAGCAGATAAACTCCAGCGCGAAAGGCAAGCTTAGCTGCGTGGCCTCGCAAGTAGCCTCCCACCACGCTTTGATACCTGCGGGTGCGACAATGGTAAGCGGCGCTTTTCGGCCGTTCATTCCCGCACTCGCCAGTATGCCCGGCAGCCCATAGCAGTGGTCGCCGTGCACATGGGTAATCAAAATGGCGTTTAATGAATGAAACGACAGCTTCGTACGCAAAACCTGATGCTGGGTGCCCTCTCCACAATCGATCAGGTACCAACCTTTGCCCTTACTCTCGCGCACAGCAATGCCAGTCACATTTCGGCTTTTGGTGGGCACACCGGCGGAGGTGCCCAAGAACAGTAGGTTCATATCCTTCCAGTATCTCTATGGCATGGGGCGTGGTATAGCCGCTCAACGATGTGGAAAATACGATTTTTCATTACCAACCTGCCAACGCTAACCTTTAGCGTGTTAACGATCCGTCTATTAGACGCTGCTTTTAAGCATATTAAAGCTCATTACTGCTAACAGTGATTAAGTAAACTACGCCCACAAGGGGTTGAACAGCACATGATAGTCGCTACCACTCTTTTGAATTGCCCTATTGGCTTGGCTCTCAAGATTTAAAAAATCATCGTCCTCATTAAAGAATGATAAATCAGGAACAGAAACATGCTCTTCAGGCTTCCCTTTAAACTCACGATCCTCCTGGTTGCCTTGGTGGCAGCGAGCGTCATCTGGCAGCGAACCACGTTTATGCTGATGGCATTAACGCGCATTGATCCGCTACCCGAAACCTATGCGTTGGTCGAGGAGGAGCAATACGCTGAAGCGGCTAACTACTTGGGCTTCTTTATGCCCTATGACTACGTGGGCGATGCCCCTGAAGCACAGGCGCTTTATCAAAGTATTGAAGACCAGCGAAGCGATTGGCGTTACCAGCTCAATAAGCTGGGCGAAGGTTTATTCAAGGGCAGCAGTGACGAAACCATTGGGCAAGTTGCCAGCGTTACCTCAGATTTTTTTGTGATAGGTGACCTGCGTGACTTGGCTTACCAAGGCTTAAACCTTGCACAAGGCGAAGAAGTTGACGAATTTTTAGTCGCCCTGGCAACGCTAGGATTGGTGGCCACATCCGCACAAGTAATAAGCACGATGGGCGCCAGCGCTACTGCAGGTGCCGCAACGCCTGCGGTAGCAGGAACCACGATCGCCAAAAGTAGCCTGATAGCGCTTAAGACCGCAAAAAGAGTTGGCAAGCTGCCAGGCTGGCTAAAAACCTCGGTAATGACGGCCGCCAGACAAGTGCGGCAAACCGGGAACATGGGCCAACTACGAAACATGCTCGGCGACATCAATAGTTTGGCCAAAACGCGTGGCGGTTTAAATATGCTGTCCAATACCCAAAATGCCACCGAACTGCGCCGAATGGCACGCTTTGCCGACACCTTCGGTAGCCAAAGCGCCACCTTGTACCGAGTGGGCGGCAAGGCCGCTGTTGATATTAGCCAGCGTACAGCCACCTTGGGAAAAGAGACCATTTTGCTCGCGGCGACCTTCGGCAAAACAGGCTTAAGAGTGCTGGATAGGGTGGGCGCGCTGACATTCACCAAGCTTGCCAGCCGCAGCACCAAAATGGTGTATAAAGGCGACCTATTGGCCCTTATCGCTAAACTGCTTTTAGCACTCCCCGTGTGGCTGCTTTATGGCGTTATCGCGTTTGCCGCCTGGTTATGGGCGCCACGCTGGTTGATGTCGGCTCTGAAGCGGCAGCTCTGGTTACGGCCACAGGCGGAATAAGCATCCAGCCGCCTAAACTGACAGCGGTCAACATAAGCGCTAATAAGTCACACGAACGCAATACACATGCACCTTTCATGTGTTACCAATGGTCAGGCAACCCACTCTCTTTTAGGGACGATTTGCCATGACAGCCATCAACGAGAAAGTCTTTATCAGCCCCGGCCGCTACGTGCAGGGGGAAGGTGTTACCGCCCGCGCCGGACACTATGTGTCAGCGCTCGGGAAAACGGCGCTGCTGATTGCCGACGATGTGGTTTGGGACATCGCGGGTAAGGAGCTAAGCGCGAGCCTGGAAGGCGAAGGCGTCAGTTTCGAGCGCGCAGTGTTCGAGGGTGAGGCTTCTACCCGCGAAATCGACCGCCTCGTTGAGCTCGGCCGCAAGCAGCAGGCAGATGTCGTTATCGGCTTTGGTGGCGGTAAAGCCATCGACACTGCCAAAGGTGTGGCTGAAAAGCTCGAAGCGGCCTGTGCCATACTGCCAACCACTGCTTCTACCGATGCGCCTACCAGCGCCTTGTCAGTCATCTACAGTGACGATGGCGAGTTTGAGTCCTACCGCTTCTACAGCAAGAACCCCGACCTGGTGCTGGTCGATACCGGCATCATCTGCAAAGCGCCGCCGCGTTTTCTGGCCTCGGGCATTGCCGATGCACTGGCCACCTGGGTTGAAGCACGCGCCGCCATTCGCGCTAACGCCAACAACATGGCAGGCGGTAAAGCCACGTTGCTAGGCGCGACCATTGGCGAGAAGTGCGAAGACATCCTTTTCGAACACGCCATGCTGGCCTACCAAGCCAACGAGGCGCAGATCGTCACGCCCTCATTTGAAGCCGTGGTTGAGGCCAATACGCTGCTCAGCGGCTTGGGCTTTGAAAGCGGCGGCCTGGCGGCAGCGCACGCCATTCATAACGGCTTTACCGCCCTGCATGGAGAAATCCACAATCTGACCCACGGCGAAAAAGTAGCTTACGGCACGGTCGCGCAGCTGATTCTCGATCAAGCGCCGCAAGCGGAGCTTGAAGAGTATTTAGACCTCTACCTGGCGCTGGGCCTACCGGTGACGCTGAAAGCACTGAAGCTCGACCAGGCAAGCGAGGAAGATCTTTATCGTGTAGCCGAAGCGGCGCTTAAAGAGGGTGAATCAAGCCATAACCTGGCGTATGAGCTAACGCCCAAGCAGATTGTTCACGCTATTAAAGCGGTGGATGTGCACGCGCGGGCGTTTATGGAGAAAGTGGGTTTGAGCGAGTAAAGCCCACAAGGCACATGGCGCCACGTGTGTGGCGCCATATTGATCGACTAGCCCTGCGCCGGAAATCAGGTAGCAGCCGTCGAGGATGATCCCCGGCACCGCATTCACCCCGGCTTCCATGAATCACTACTCTGCCGCACGAACGTCATGCGCGTACTGATCAGAGCGGGCGATGGCCTCAGCGGCGTCGCCATAAAACCCTACCTCAATGGCCATCGTGAGAAAACCGACAAGGAATTAACAGGTAGCGCTTTTCAAGATGGAAAAACCACCACGTCATCCCCCTCTTGCCATGGATGAAACTTGGTCATGGCCTGCAGAAAAAAACGCGTGTTCCATGACGATACTAACAAGCTTTTCACGAATATAAGTAACAAACTGCTCTGTACCTAAAATGAATGTGAATATATTCGCCACTAGTATAGCAATGCCTGTACTTTGAAAAAGCTGCGACATTAGAACTAGGATGTATTGTATAATGCTATCTTGGCTTGTCAGGCCCGACGATATTAATCCGATCAATATTAAAATTACTGATAGGTAAAACCATTTAGAGAAAAATCGTGTCAAGTCTACACCTCATTGTATTTCTAACGCCGCCAACACGCGCAGCTTTGTAGTGGAGGCGAAGCCGCAACGAAAAAGCTGTCACCGTGCTTGGCATTGTTAGGGGAAGCCAGAATCGGATGAATATGCGTGATTAATAATAAAACAGCTACACTCCGTTCCTAGCAGATTTAATATCGAGAAGGTTGATCTTATCAATTTTATCTTTATGGATTATGATAGTTAGCCTTGCCGGATACTTAAACCTCATTTCACTTATCCGAAATGTCCATAACATGATTTTCAAAAGGTCTTCGTCGCTGATATTTTTATGCCCTTTAATGCGTGCAATTCCCGATCCAAATATCGGTGTAGATACACTTTTCTGAGCATATACATTATTTACCTTGTCCCAGAAGCTTATTAGAAACTCCAAGTATTCAGGCATTGTGAGTATGGCTTTGTTGTTCTCATCGAATTTTGAAAATGCGGTCAATAAAAATTCTTGATATATGCAAATTGTACCGATTTGATAACGGATCTTCTTTCCTTCTTTTCTCGCATCATTAGTTTCAATTATTTCACTGGATTCAAAATTATATCCTTCGATATATTGATCTAGCTCGGAAACAGGAACCTGAAGGTGTTCATTTACGAAGATACCATTTAGCGACCTTTCAGCAATAATCTTGTTGTCAACTTGGGTATCAAAATACTCGTTAAATGCAATCGCTTTTAAACCTTCCTGCAAAAAAATATCACCGACCTTGATCGTAACATCGCTGCCTTCAATGCTAATATCAATCTTGTTGAGATTGTTTGACCATATCCAAATTGCAAGATAAATCAGGATCAACAACCCAAGAAAACCCCACCCGTAGAGAGTTTTGTTCTCAGTCGGAATGTCAACGAATAAAACTACTAATGATAAGGTGGCACTTATCACAGAAGTAATCTTAAGAAAGTTCTCGATTACCCTCCTGTCAAAAAATCTAACTTTTGTCATGTGCGGACCCCAAGACTCATGCTGTAAATCCTCATATCTTGTATATGAATATGCTTGGGTTAGTTTTCGTTCCTACCATGAAATCCTCATCACGCAATGATTTTTCAACAAGACTCTTTTTCCACGGAACATGTAGGGTCGGAACATTTTTCATCGAGTCTCTAAATATTGGCAAGTTATCCCATAGCTTTTTTACAGCAGGTTTCAGGGACCCATTCGTCAGAAGAGATTCCTTAGAATCATACTCAGGGTATATAGCGATAACTGGTAGCCCTTGATTATTAATTCCGTAATCTATCTCTTCTCGTAGCGCTCGGGAACTTTTTGTATTTGAGCTAAGGAAAAGCACGATATTTTTCGATCCCCTTAGACGCTCCCTTAGTCTTGGCTTCAGGGTCGATTCCCAATCACTGTTGTCTCGGACGCTGTAGTTCTTGTTATGTGAATCGTTGAAAGGGAACGCTGCATCAGCTCCCTTCCAAGCACGCAACATGCTGTAGTAACAGAAATCCTTGGTTGCATGAGCACCCAAGGCGCTGGGATCAAAAGGCTCTGCAACGTAAAAAGCCGTGTAGTTTCCGTTTCGGTATGCCATTTACCCTCCTAGATTGATAGTTTTTCTTTCATGCGTCGTAAATTGGGGCAAATTACAGCCCCTAACACCTGAGTTAAGCCGACGTGCGTAGCGGAGCCAACAACATGGCAAGCTGTTCTGCCATGTTGTTGGTATAGCGAAGCGCGTTCGGCTTGAACGAATTGTTAGGCATCAGCCTTTGTCCCATGGAAGTAGTTCATCAGTCCATTGGGGTGGCGGGTCTGTCCGCTCGCAAAGCTATAAAATTCCTCTCCGCCTTGCCGTTGCGCCGCGCTGAACTCAGGGTCTGCTTGCATGGCCATGGAGTCAAAGCAGAATTCAATAGCTCTGCTTGAGTCTCCGTTGAATAAAGGTGAAGAGGTTCCCATTGGGCGAGCAAGATATCCATGACCGATTGAGATGAACGATATGAGTTGCTCATCACTATTGACCGGGATGTCAGCCCACTGAAGAGCTGAATCAAAGAAGCCAACGAGATAGCCACGAAAGAATTTGCTCTTTGTCTTCTGGTCGTAATCTTCAACCGTTGTGCAAATCATCAATTGCATTTGCAGCAGATCTGCAGCGCGCTGCATCTGTTGATGAACACTCTGGTCAATGTTCGCTTTTGCATCGCTCCACTCGGGCGAAAGCGCAACTTGCTTCTTCTTGAATATTCCAAACACGAAAATCTCTCCCCTGATGCCTAACACCTGAATTAAGCCGCGCCGCGAAGCGGCGTCGGCTTGAATGAATTGTTAGGCCCCGGCGTGATCATGGCGGGATGCCTAAGATAGCCGTAACCAGAGAAAGATGATTGCTGCAGCCAAGATGGCTGCTCCTATGCCAATCTGCTTGCGCCTTCTTTGCCCGATTCTTTCTTGCGCCATGTGAAGAAACTCATGTGCAATTGATCGGCGATAACCATCAATGGCGTGTGCAACCATCAGGGTAGCCATGATGTGGTCGTCCTCATCTGTGAATGCTGATGGATACTTCATGTCATACAAGAGAAGGTTCATTGTTGAGAGTGCAGCGGCTTTAGCGCGCGGCTCATCTACTACCTGTAGGACTGCCATCTTGAACGTCTCAGAAACCTCGTTCTGGTCGTTGAAGTGAAATTTGAGAGTGTTGTTGCTGACGGAAAGAGTTGCCCCATTGAGGCGATTGGAAAAAAAGTCCGCAATGGGCTGAATGTGATTGCGTGTGATCGACAACGCTGCCTGAGAAGCAATATCGAGGTCAACTTGGCTAGCCGTACTCTGGCAGGCCTTGTCGTTAAGTGGCTGAAATTTGATCAAATCAAGAGCCAGCTCAGGTGTCATTTTCATGTTTGAATCAAATCTCGAGTGTGTGTGACAAGGGGCCTAACAGTGATTATACGGAAGGCTACATAACCTCAATAAACGCGACGGCACATTCATTGAGGTTATGCTGCCGCAGAAACTGACTCTATCCCATTGTTTCTATTGTTCGCAAAGAAAAATTTGGCGTCATATCCAAAATTCGCGTGCCTGCGCGTTTTGCCGGTTTCAATCATACTGCTGCTGGAGCATCACTCTGCAATGCGCCTACGGTCGAAGGACACAATCCAAAGGTCTCGCGATAAACAGGTAAGCAATTACACCAGTCCCACACACACCAACTCCCCACCAAACCACTGCTGCTTGAGCCCCCGCTGCTTTTCCAGAAGCAGCGTCAGATACTCGTGCAATGGGTGGGCAGCTGGCAGCGCAGCAAGGTGTTTGCGCAGCCTGCGCTGATAAGGAAACTGCTCAGCAGGCACATGCAGCGGCGTAGCATTCTGGGTAAGCCATTCGATAGAAGGCAGAAGTAAGTGCGTGGCGTTACTATCAAGCGCCAGCGTAACGCCTTTAACATCAAAGTCACCGGCGTAAATATGTGGCCGATGGGTTTTGCGCCAAGCATCGGCCAGTAACGCAAAGCCGCCACCGTAGTGGCTGTCGCCACGGTAGACGACCAGCGGGTTTGTGTAGCCGCTCAGTGATGCAATATCCGGCGAAAACTCATAGAAGCTGTCCAGGTTTTCGACCTGAATCATGGCGCTGAATGCGCTCAGCTTTAGTGTCTGTATATCTACATCGCGAATAGCGCGTGGTTCGATGGCAAGCCCCGCTATTGGCTGAGGGGGAAAGCTTACAAGCACCCGCCGTGCGCGGGGGCTTTCGCGGTTGGCTTTATCTTCCTCCACGCCCTCTTTAGCTTGGGCGCTGCTGGTCAGGCCGCTGAGGGAGCGGCCTAGCGGTGCTATTCGGGCGCTGTCTAATACATCGTTGATCTGCGCGAGCAAGGCGGCGTCAAAGCGCAGCGTTTTACTGTTTATTCGCGTGGTCAGGTCAATATCATGCTGATTACACCAAGCCACCACGTTGTTTACCCATTGGCCGCGGGGCTTTTCCACCGAGGGTTGGCGGAGCAGTTCGCGGGCGACATCGTTTAGCCTATTACGCGCACGGCTGGATAGATTCATACGGCCAGCTGCAGTTCAACGTCGTGGATCAGGCGCAGGTGATTGTAGGCACTCGCCTGGGTCTCCTGCTGTTTAAGGCGAAACGCGCGCTGGTCGCTGCGCGGCAGGCCCTGGTACTCGGCAATCACCTGGAAGAGCCAGATTTCATCGGGCCACTCCAGCGGGCTTTCATGCAGGTATTCAAGCGCGCTGACCGGCTCGGCGTCGGGCTGGTCGATCACGCTTAAATAGAAGTGTTCCACATCCTGCTTTAGCGCCTGTTGGCGGGCGGCGGCCAGGCTGCTTTCTTGCGCTTGGGCGGGTGCCGCTGCTTCGACTGTTTGCGTGGTGTGGCGCGGCTGGGGAAGCTGGTGCAGCAGGTCGGCGAGTACCTGGCACTCCAGGTTGCGATCCAGCGCTGGGGCGGCCGCTGCGTTTAGTGGGGCGGCTTGATTGACCAAGCTTGGCACCTCGCTGCGCCGGGCGTAATTGCTGGGCACAAAGCCTGGGTGCTCGCGCATAAACGCGGCCATGCCGCTGATCAGGCGGCTGCGCGCCTGCTGCTTGCGAAAGCGCGCCATCAGCTCGATCAAGCGCCGCTGCACTTCGCGCAAACCGGTGTAGTGGTGGCTTAACTGCTGCTGAAGCTGGCTGATCAATAGTTTGCGCAGGCTGCCGTCGCTGCCTACCAGCTCTATCAACTCGTCAAAGTTAATCAGTGCCAGGCCATCCAGAAGTCTTGCGATCTGTTTCTGGGCGCGGTCGTTTTCGCGAATTTTATCGTTAAGCTGGCTGACGAAACCAAAATCGCTATTCAGCCGCTGCCAGAGGCTGTCGATGGCATCGGCGAAGCGGCCGTTTAGGTCGTCGACTTCCTGGCGCAGGCGCATTAGCTGCTGCTCCAGCCGCCAGTGCTCACCTCGGCTACGCGCTTCGCGGTAGCTGTGTACCAAGGAGCGAATCAGCTCCAGGGTTTCCGCTACGTCGGCGTTCACATGGCGGCGGGTCTCGTCGGCGAGCATTTCGGCGATCAGCTCGCGCACCTTTGGGGCAAGCTTCACGCCGCTCTGCTCATCCGGGCGCCACAGAATACGCGCCGCCAGCATCTTACGCAGCGCGCTATCGCTGAGCGATTCCAGCGGTACTTCATCGCGAGTGTAGGCCTGCATCAGCACGTCAGAATGCTTGCCCAGTAGCGCCAAGCGCTCAGCGCCTGTTTTGAGCAGGCGACTCTCCAGCTCATTCACACTTTTGCCCACGCTCTTATTCACAACAGGGCCTCCTGCGTGCCTTCTTCTCCTTCGGCATCAATCGGCAGGTTCTCTTCATCGCGAATAAAGCGCACCAGGTCCACCAAGTAATCAATCTTGCCGGTGATCACAAATACCTGACGCTCGGAATGCGGCTGAAGCAGGTAGCCGTGCTCTTTCAGGCGCTTAAAGACCTGCTTTACCTGGGCATCGAGTTGGTCACTTTGTGAGCCAAAAAAGCTGTCGGTAGCCAGGCGTTCCAGCCGCTCGCGCAGGCTTTGGTTGTCTTCACACTTGGCGCTGAATTCGGCCGGTTTGAGTACATCGCCGGGGGCGGCCAGAGTATCGCGACCCAGCGCTTCTTGAACCAGCTGTAGCCACTCCAGCAGCGGCAGCAGGCTGTTGAGCGTCTCGCCCAGTTGGCGTGAGAGCTGATCCCGGGCGCTGTCATTCAGCTGTCGCCAGGCCAGAAAATAGACGCTGCCGTCTTCGTTGCTTGCCAGGCGGCGGTTAAGTGGCCGCAGGTAGGTGTCGATCTCCTCGCGGGTTTCTGCGTTGCTCAAGTGGCGATAGCCGGTTTCATCGCTCACCGGGCAGATAAACTCCCCGGCGAGTAAACGCTCAAGCAGTGGGCCATGTTCGATCATGCTGTCACCTCCTGCTGACGTTCCTGGAGCCGCTCGGCCAAGCGGCTCAGGCGCGGTTCAATGCGTTTTAACACCCGTTTATTGGCGTTAGCGTTATCGCGGTCAATCAAGTAGCGATTGGCGAACAGCAGCAGCACGTCGGACTCAGGGTTAGGGAACGCGCCGACAATATGAATATGGTTGCTGTCACAGGCCTCAAACAGCTTTTCTACGTTGTGATAGGCCAAGGTGCCGATCTCATCGATGGGCCAGTGGATGGCGATTTCTGCGTCGCCGCGCAGCAGGCGGGTAAATGCGAGCAGGAATTTGCACAGAATCAGGTACGCCATGCCGTGGCTGGAGGACTCCAGCAGCTGGCGGTCGTTTTTAATCACCAGGTCCGTGCCGCCTTCGTTCAAGTGCAGCTCCAGGCGCAGCAGGCTTTCAAAGCTGTACTGCTGGTCGCTGCGCAGTAAATCGACCACGTCGGCAAGGGTGTTCAGGTAATCGTCGCTGGGCAGTGTCTGGCCGGATTCGCGCCACTCTTTATAGCGCTGAGCGAACAGCTTCAACGGCTCCCAGAAGCCCAGCTCGTCGATGGTGGACTGAATACGCACTTCGGCTTTGGTGATGCCTTCCAGGCGCAGGTCGTCGGCGACCTCTTCCGAAAGCCGGCGACTCTGGGCGCTGATGCGTCGGTTCAAATCGCGGAACACGGTAAAGAATTTATCCAGGTCGTCGCTCAGGTTGCGGCCTTCCTGGATCAACTGCTGCTGTTGATCTTCAAGCAGTTTGAGCATGTCGCGCAGGAGCGGCAGCTGTAGGCGCGGGTTGTCGCTTTGCAGCTTGCTGCGCTCGCTCTCCAGCGCTTCGGCAAAGCCGCTGCTGGCGTCCTTGATCAGTTGGCTTTCAACGTCCAGGCAGCCACGGCGCAGCTGCTCGATGAGCTGGTGGCGATTGCCCAATGCCAGGCGGGCGCGCTCAATGCGCTCGTCCACATCACCCAGCGGCGCCGCCGGGGCCTGGCCATCGGGTTCAATGGCGAGGCCTTCCAACTGTGTCAGCAGTGGCTTTAAAGCTTCCAGGCTGGTGTGTTCGCTTTCACGCTGCGTTTTAAGCGTGCTGACGGTGCTTTGGTGAGTTTTACGCGCGGCCTGAAAATCGTTTTTCAGACGCTCTTTATCGCGTTGAAGCTGCTGTTCGGCTTGTTCGAGTTCGGCTTCCTGGGTAACCAGCTGCGGCTTGTGCTGCCCCCACTCCACGCGCATAAAGCGGGTGTATTCGGTGAGTTCATCCTGACGGGCGGCGGTAACGCGGATGCGCTCCTCCTGGCTTGCCAGCCGCGCCTTGGTGTCTTTTAGCTGTGCCGGGTCGACGCCCTGTTCGGCCAGCTCCTGGCTGAAGGCTTCTTCCAGCTCCGCCCGTTGGCGCTGGTGTTCGGTGTTGGCGTCGCTTAGCTGCTGCTTGTACTGGCGCAGCTGGGCATCCAGGCTGTCCAGATGGCTTTGGCCGTCGGCTTTTAGCTCTAACAGCTGGCTTTGATGGGTTTCACCCAACGCGTTAAGGGCTTGCTGTTTCTCTTCACGCAGCTCGGTTTGTGTTTGTTCCAAGCGGGCTAACGCGGCTTGATGAGTGGCGCGGCGCTCCTGTTGATGCTTGGCGTGGCGCTCTTGCTGCTGGCGGCGCGCCTCGGTCGCAAACTCAACTTCCTGCTCGGCACGCTTATGAGCCATACGGCCCTGATCCTGAGCTTCATCGGCCTGTTGGACGCGCTCGTTATGCTGTTTAAGCGCTTTCTCGGCCGTTTGGCACTCTGCCTGCGCACGTCGTTTGGCGCTATCTGCTTCTTCGATGGCGGCGAGCAGCGTGGCTTCGTCCTGGGCGTAATCAGGCAAGGCAATGGCCGAGAGATCCAGCGCCAGCCCAAACAGGTCGTCGCTGCCGCCGTCGGCTAGTTGAGGCGCTAGATCGCGTCGTTCCAGCAATTCCGGGGCAATCACTTTGCCCAACTGCTGCTCCCAACCGGGGCGATGGTAGCGCAGAAAATGGCGCAGGCTGCCCTGTTCAGGATCACGCTGCTGGTAAAGCGCGTAGCTGCGCTGCTCGGCGCGCTCAAGCTGTTGGCGAAGCTGAACCAGTTGCTGCTCGGCATCGTCCCGGGCGCGGCGGTTGCTTTCAAACTCGCGGCGCAGGCCGTCTAGCGTGGCGGCCGATGCGCTGCGCTCCTGCTGGGCTTGATCCAGCCGCGCCTGGGCAAGCTCAGCATCAGCCGCTTCTTCAGAGGTTTGTGTTGAAAGCGAAAGCTGGGCTTTTAGCTCGGCCAGCTGCTCAACGCCCAATTCAAGCTGCGCCTGATACTCGCCTTCCAGGCGCTGGCGCTCCTGTTGATAGCGCTCATTAAGCTTCTGCTCGGCCTCCCACTGCTGTTCACGACGCAGGGCTTTCTCTTCCACCAGGGCATCAATTAGCTCCTGGGCTTCACCGGTCTGGCGGGCCAGCGCCTCGGAAAGCTCACGCAGGCGCCCATCAAGCCGTGCCTGGCTCTCTTTTACCGCGTCCTGCATCACGCTCAGATGGGCACGCAGTTGATCACGCTGCTCCCGCCACTGGGGCAGCGCATTGATGTCGCGCTCCAGGGCGGGCATGTCCGCCTCAGAATAGTGCTCGTATTGGGTTTGCAGATCATTAAGGCGGCGCAGGGTCTGCTGTAAATCGCTGACCACTTCGCTATGGCGGTCGTTAAGCTCATCCCGCGCCTGGGCGTAGTCGCTTTCCCGCTGCTGAAAATCGCGCTGATGGCGGGCAAGCTCGGCGTCCACATCGGCCATGCGCCGCTCAGCCTGCTGGCGGTCATCTTCAAGCTGGGGCTTAAGCTGCCAGAGGGTGGCATCCAAATGGGCAAGCTCGCGGTCAATCCCGGCAAGCCGGGTGAGCGACGCCTGTAGGGGTTCCAAGCGCATGGATTGGCGCATCTGGGCAATCCATTCACGCGCCTTGGTGTTACGAATCCGCGTGACCGGCAGCTCAACGCCATCCTCTTCGAAAATCGCTGCCAGCATGGTTTTGAGGGTATCCATCTTGCCCTCTTTGGCATGCACCGCCGACACCAGCTTTTCAATATGGCGAATGCGCCGCTCGGGCTTGACTAGGCTGAACTGCGCAGCGATCTGGCGCAGCTTGAGGCCGTCGCGACTATTGCCGTGTAGCTGAGTAAAGTCGTTTTGAATCACCGAGCGAAATTCAGAGGTCGCGCCCAGCTTGGACGACACCGGCGTGCCGCTACGGCGCAGGCCGCTGGCCCACTGGGTGTAGTCGAGTGCGGTCACGCCCGCCTCGCTCTCCACCAAATAATCTTCCGGCTGATAAGGCCCGCCCACAAAGCGGTACTCTACCCCGCCTTCGGCTTTACGGGTCAGCACTGCCTGGCAGATGTTGCCCGCCTCGCGACGGTATTCATACACCAGGTAGCTGTTGCGATGCGGCAGGTAAAACGCATCAAACTTCATGCGCGTTTTGGGCACTACCTTATTGGGCAGCTCGCCATAAAACACCGGCACCAGGCGCTGAAGCGTGGTTTTACCCGAGGCGTTGGTGCCGCAAATATTGGTGTGGCCATCCACACTGAGTTCAACCACGCCTTCAAGGTGGCCGTGAATCATCACGATGCGTAGCAGGTGGGCCATGCCGTGTCCTTGATCGATAGGGTTTCGAAAACGACTATCTTGCCAGACACAATGCAAGGCGACACCTACTGGATGACTCGACTCACCGATTCACTCTCCCAAACGCTTTATGTAATCATTAACCCACTAGCGACTTAAACGCTCAGCAATTACATTCACGCCCACGCTTCACTTTCATTGCAGGAAACCGCCATGCCCCGCTACCCCGAGCACCTTACCGGCGAAGGCCCGGTTAACCCCTTTCCGGGAATTAAAGTACTTGAACGCCGCCTGGGCCGAGCGATCCCCCATCAGTTGGGTTCCAACGAAGGGCTGGACATGCCTCACCAGGCACTGCGCGAGCACTTTGGTGATGCACTGGCGGCGCACGCTTACAGCTATGGCGACGCCGAGGCGTTTGGTGTGCGCACCCGGTTAAGCGCCCAGCTGGGCACGCCTTTTGATCACCTGTTGGTTGATGCGGGTGCCGATAGCCTGATTGCGCTGGCGCTACGCACTACCTGCGAGCCCGGCGCTACGGTGGTATGCACGGCGGGCACCTATCCCACGTTTGGCTACTTTGCGAAAGGCCAAGGCTGCCGCCTGATTGAACCTGGCTACCATGAAGCGCCCGGCGTGCTGGCGCCGGACCTGGAAGCGCTGGCCACCGCCGCGCAACAGGAAAACGCCCGCCTCGTTTACCTGGCCAACCCGGATAACCCCAGCGGCCACCTGCACAGCGACAGTGCCATTATCAAGTTTCGCGAGGCGCTGCCAGATACCTGCTGGCTGCTGCTGGATGAAGCCTATGGCGATTTTCGTGATGATGCGGGAAGCGAGTTTTCGGCTAACGCGCTACCCGGCGTGATTCGCCTGCGCACGCTTTCCAAAGCCCACGGCTTAGCGGGGCTGCGCATTGGCTACGCCATTGCAGAGCCTGACGTACTGGCTATGATGATGAAGGTGCGTATTCACTACGCGGTTTCCGCACTGACGCTGGCCGCCGCCGAAGTAGTACTCGACCATCCTGAAGAAGTGCGCCAGCACGTGGCAGATGTAAAAGCCCGCCGAGAGCAGTTGGCCGAGCACTTTCGCTCTTTAGGGGCCGATGTACTGCCGAGTGCCACCAACTTTATCGGCATTCGCCTGCCCAGTGAGGAACTGGCCGTCCACGTACATCAGCAACTGCTTTCAGAAGGTGTGCTTGTCGCTCGCCTGGCGCACCCGGCGCTCGCCAACGTGATACGCATTACCGCCGTAGCGGATGCCCTGGTGCCGGGCCGGCTGGCAACGCTTGAGCAGGCTATTAAAGGGCACGCTTGATAAGGCAACTCTTTTTACAGGAAAGCCCCTGCCAAGGCAGGGGCTTTCTCGATACTAGCGCTACCCGAACGTTACAAATCAAGCGTTAGGCAGTGCCGCGATAACCATGATTTCCACTTTCCACTCAGGCTTGGCAAGCTTGGCTTCAAGCGCGGCGCGAACCGGGGTACGCCCTGCGACTACCCACGCTTCCCATGCCGCGTTCATCTGATCAAACTCGGCCATATCGGTTACCCATACCTGGGCAGAAATCAGGTGCTCTTTTGAGGACCCTGCCTGAGCCAGCAACTCATCAATGCGCGCAAGCACTTGTTCGGTCTGGCCACGCATATCTGCCGTGGCGTCGGCGGGCACTTGGCCTGCTAGATAAACCGTGCCGTTATGAATAGCCACTTGGCTCATACGTGCATTGCTTTCGTAATAAGTAATACTCATGAAGTCTCTCCGTCATAAGAAATACAGCTGAGATTACCGCGTTTACATTTAAAATGCTTGCCTGCAAATACACCAACTTCTTGCTGCATTCAGACAAGCGATTTACCTACCCACTGAACCCTACATACCAGATCACTAAAGGCACCGAGGCCAAAAACAGGATAGAGACCATGGCAAGCAACCCGTCTCTGGTTAAGAGCCCGGCCGCGAAGCAGGCGATAGCCGCAGATGCTATTGAACCCGACGTGGGGATGACTTCCATAAACGGCATAAAGGGTGTCACGGCCAGGATAACGGCGAGTGGCAGGTACAACCAGGGCGGCTTGACGAAAAATACCCAGCGCGGTTTGAGAAAACGCTCAACAAAGTGCACCGGTTTGCGCAGCCAGTTAATCCCTTTACAGAGTTTATGGGTAGATAGCGCTTTGCGTGAAATGAAGCCTGGCAGCCAGAGGCAATCCCGCCCCAGCATTATCTGCGCCACGAGAATAAACTCAATGAAGGCCACAATGGCAGTGACTCCCGGAATCGAGCTTGCGGGAGACGTCGAAATGAGGGCAAACATGAGCATCAGTGACGCAAAGGAGTGCGCACCAAGCTCGTCCACAAGCGACCCGATCGTTACTTTTTGCCCTTGAACCGAGTGTTCAAGGTGGTTCAGAACCTCGCTGAGTGCCCGCGTCGTGTGTTCGGCCATTATTGAGCTCCCAGCTCGCTATAAAGCGTGCCAGGCCGTTAATCAAGCACCTGTATCCATGGCATGCAATAGCTGTCTACAACAACGGCACTGTCACTGTGGAGTGTAGTTTAGATGAGTGTCATCAAATGTTAGATGTCGAGCCAATGGATGGTGTGAGAAAAGGAGGGTATGAGCAATGTTTGCAATGCTTTATGGTATTTTTTGGAATGCCAAAAACCAAAAAAGGGCCTAGCGATGAACGCTAAGCCCTAAAATTTGGTGCCGGTGGCCAGACTCGAACTGGCACACCCGTAAAGGCGGCGGATTTTGAATCCGCTGCGTCTACCAATTCCGCCACACCGGCAATGGATGCGCATTATACGGAGATAACCACGCAGGTCAATCACATTGACTGACTTTATCTAGCGAAGGGGGTATCCTATGCCGCCTGTTTGACCACCGTTAAGAGCCAACCCATGCAGCGCGCGGACTTTTATTTCGAGCTACCCGATGAGCTGATTGCTCGCTACCCTTCTGAGCAGCGCAGCGACTGTCGTTTGCTGTGCGTGGATGGCCAGAGCGGCGCGCTTGAGCATCGCCAGTTTACGGACCTTCTTGAGCGTTTAAACCCCGGCGATTTGCTGGTATTTAATGACACACGAGTGATTCCTGCCCGCCTGCACGGCCATAAAGCCAGCGGCGGCAAAGTGGAGATGCTGCTTGAGCGTCCGCTGGACAGCCACCGGGGCCTGGCACATATCCGCTCGAGCAAGTCGCCCAAGCCCGGCACCGAGCTGATCTTTGAAGGTGATATTCACGCCGTGGTAGAAGGCCGCCGCGACGCGTTGTTTGAGCTGCGCTTTTTAGGCGAGACGCCAATGATCGCGCTGCTGGAGCAGCACGGCCATATGCCACTGCCGCCTTATATCACCCGGGAAGATGAACTCAGCGACCGCGAGCGCTATCAAACCGTTTATGCCCGCCGAGATGGCGCCGTGGCCGCTCCCACGGCGGGCCTACATTTTGACCAACCGCTGCTGGATGCCCTGGCTGAAAAAGGCATCAACAGCGCGTTTGTCACTCTGCATGTGGGCGCGGGCACTTTTCAGCCGGTGCGGGTGGACAATATTCTTGAACACCATATGCACAGCGAATGGATCGAGGTGTCAGAAGCCACCTGCCAGCAGGTACGCAAGGCGCAAGCCACAGGCAACCGGGTCATTGCCGTGGGCACCACCAGCGTGCGCTGTTTGGAAAGCGCCTGCCAGAAAAGCAGCGATGGGCAGATGGCGCCCTACAGCGGGGATACGGATATTTTCATCTACCCCGGCTACGAGTGGCGCTGTGTGGATGCGCTGATTACCAACTTCCACCTGCCGGAATCGACACTTTTGATGCTGGTGTCGGCGTTTGCCGGTTATGACACGATGATGAACGCCTACCGTGAAGCCGTTGCCGAACGCTACGCTTTCTTTAGTTATGGCGATGCGATGCTGCTCACCCGCTAAGCGCCTTTACGTTGCCCTTAGCGTTTTACCGATGATTTTTTGACGAGTTACCACAATGCGAAACGAATGCTTTATGCGCTTTGAGCGCTTGGCCGACGACGGCCGCGCTCGTCGCGGTCGCCTCCACTTCCCCCGTGGCACGGTCGAAACCCCTGCGTTTATGCCGGTGGGCACTTACGGCACAGTAAAAGGCATGACGCCAGACTCCATCAAGGAGATCGGCGCTGAAATCATTCTGGGCAACACCTTCCACCTGTGGTTGCGCCCCGGCACCGAGGTCATTGAAGCCCACGGCGACCTGCACGACTTCGCCCAGTGGGACAAGCCGATCCTCACCGACTCCGGCGGCTTTCAGGTGTTCTCATTAGGCGAGACGCGCAAGATCACCGAGCAGGGCGTGCACTTCCGCTCGCCGGTAGATGGCAGCAAGGTCTTTATGGGGCCGGAAGAATCCATGGCCGTGCAGCGCTCGCTGGGTTCTGATGTGGTCATGATTTTTGACGAGTGCACGCCCTACCCGGCCACTTACGAGGAAGCCGAGAAATCCATGGAGCTGTCGCTACGTTGGGCCAAACGCTCACGCGATGCCCACGGTGACTCGCCTTCCGCACTTTTCGGCATCATCCAGGGCGGTATGCACCCGGAGCTTCGCGAGCGCTCGCTCAAAGGCCTCTTGGAGATCGGCTTTGACGGCCTGGCGATTGGCGGGCTTTCCGTTGGCGAGCCCAAAGAAGAGATGATCAAGGTGCTGGATTACCTGCCCACCTGGATGCCAGACGATAAACCACGCTACCTGATGGGCGTAGGTAAACCGGAGGATCTGGTGGAAGGCGTGCGCCGGGGCGTCGACATGTTCGACTGCGTCATGCCGACCCGCAACGCACGTAATGGCCACCTGTTTACCGCTGACGGTACAGTCAAGATTCGTAATGCCAAGCATCGCCATGACACCAGCCCCCTTGAAGAGGGTTGTGACTGCTATACCTGCAAGAATTTCTCGCGCGGCTATTTGCATCACCTGGACCGCTGCAATGAAATGCTCGGTTCGATGCTCAATACCATCCATAACTTACGCTACTACCAGCGTGTAATGGCTGATTTGCGCGCGGCAATCGAAGCGGGTACATTGACGACCTTTGTGGAAGGCTTTTATGCTCGGCGCGGCCTGCCGGTGCCTCCCCTGGCCGAATAGTCATCACCCGCTCTGGCGGGTGAATCAAGGGCCGCTTATCAACATAATTGTTAATTAGCGCCCCCTCTAACCCTTTCACCCATTAAGGGTCTTAACCCAGGAGTTCTCTGCAATGCTGGATTTCTTCATCTCATCAGCCCATGCCCAGGAAGGGGCAGCTGGCGGTGGCATCGCACAAATCGTTATGTTGGTCGGCTTTGTGCTGATTTTCTATTTCCTGCTGTGGCGCCCCCAAGCTAAACGTGCCAAGCAGCACAAACAGCTGGTCACCGGCCTGGACAAAGGCGATGAAGTCGTGATCGGTGGTGGCCTGGTTGGCCGCGTCACCAAAGTCAGTGATGAGTTCCTGACCCTGGAAGTATCTGAAGGCACCGAAGTCAACGTACAGAAAAACGCCGTTGCTGCCGTGCTGCCGAAGGGCACCATTAAGTCCATCTAACGCTTAAAACACCCCTGCCGATTCAGTGCCAGCCACCCCGGCAGGGGTGCCATGGTAGATACGATGGTAAATTTTGCTGTGCGTGGAGCTCCCCGCACAGCAATTCCGTTTGTAATTGAAGGCAGGGCTTGCATGCTCAACCGTTACCCCCTGTGGAAGTATCTGCTGATACTGGTCGTCCTGGTGGTTGGCCTTATCTATTCGCTTCCCAACTTATTCCCCGAAGATCCCGCTATTCAGCTCAGTAGCGCCCAAGGCGAAACGCTGAATGAGCGCCAAATTGAACGCGTTGAGAACGCACTCGGCGAAAACGGCATCGCTGTTAAAGGCGTCGAAGAAGTTAACGGCCTGTGGCTGATTCGCCTGCGTAACGACAACGACCAGCTCAATGCTCGCGATATTGCCGCCGACCTTTTAGGCAATGACGCGACGGTCGCACTAAACCTGGCAGAAGCCACGCCGGCCTGGCTGCAAGCATTTTCCGCCTCCCCCATGACACTGGGGCTTGACCTGCGCGGTGGCGTTCACTTCCTGTTGGAAGTAGATATGGAAGCGGCACTCACCCAGCGCCTGGAAGTGAATGCCAGCGCCATGCGCGAGCTGTTGCGTAGCGAGCGTATTCGTTACCGCAATACCGATGTTGAAGGCCGCTCCCTCTCCATCGACTTTGCAAGCACTGAAGACCGCGACAATGCACGCCGTTTGATCAGCCGTGACTTCCCCAACTTTGACTATACCAATGAAGGCAGCGGCCGCTCCTCCAGGCTGGTGATGGCGCTGAGCGATCAGACCATTAACGAAATTCAGGACTACGCCATCAACCAAAACTTGACCACCCTGCGTAACCGGGTGAACGAGCTGGGTGTTGCCGAGCCGATGGTGCAGCGTCAAGGTCCTAACCAGATCGTGGTTGAACTCCCCGGCGTACAGGACACAGTGGCCGCCAAGCGGATCGTGGGCGCGACCGCCAACCTTGAGTTCCGCTTGGAAGCTCGTAACGACACGCCGAGCATGGAAACGGAAACTCACGTATTCCGTAATGATGCATCACGCTCTGCTGAGCTAATGCGCGATGTGATCATTACCGGCGACAGCGTTTCCAGCGCCAGTAACAGTTTTGATGAAAACGGTCGTCCGCAGGTAAATATCAACCTGGATGGCACTGGCGGCACGCTGATGAACCGCGCCACGCGCACCAATATTGGTCGCAATATGGCGGTGCTATTTATCGAGCACAAGAGCGAAGATACGGTCGTCATTGACCCTGAGACCGGCGAAGAGACGATTGAGCGTGAGCCTTATGTAGAGCGCGGCCTGATAAGCCTCGCCACCATTCAAAGCGCGCTGGGCAACAGCTTCCGAATCACCGGGCTCGACTCTCCCACTGAAGCTGCCGAACTGTCGCTGCTGCTACGTTCAGGTGCGCTGGCGGCGCCGATCTACTTTGTACAGGAGCGCACTATCGGCCCAAGCCTGGGTGCGGAAAACATTCAGCGCGGCCTGCTCTCTGTTCAGGTGGGCCTACTGCTGCTCGTGCTGTTTATGCTGGCGCGCTATAAAGTGTTTGGCATTTTTGCCAACATTGCGCTCGCCCTTAACCTGACGATTCTGGTCGCGGTCATGTCGATGCTGGGCGCCACGCTCACCCTGCCTGGCATCGCGGGCATCGTGCTAACGCTGGGCATGGCGGTGGATGCCAACGTCCTGATCTTTGAGCGAATACGTGAAGAGTTGCGTAACGGGCTGTCGATTCAGCAGGCCATTCATGCAGGCTATGAGCGTGCCTTTACCTCGATTGTCGATGCCAATATTACCACGCTGTTAGTGGCGATCATTCTGTTCTCGATTGGCACCGGCCCGGTCAAAGGCTTTGCGGTCACACTGTCTATCGGCATCTTGACGTCCATGTTCACCGCGCTAATGGTGACACGTGCCTTGGTCAACCTGACCTATGGCAGCAGGCCCGTCAAAAAGCTATGGATCTGAACAATATGGATCTGAAGAACCTAGACTTAAAAAGCATGGATCTGAACCACGTGCTCAGCCCCGAATGCAAGAGGTGGCAATGAAACCCCTATCACAACTGCAAATCGACTTTATGGGGCGGCGCAATATTGCGTTTATCGCCTCTGCCGTGATGCTCATCGTGTCGATTGGCGCCCTGCTCTCCCAACAGCTCAACCTGGGGCTCGACTTCACTGGCGGCACACTGATCGAAGTTCGCTACGGCGCCGCACCCTCGCTGGATGCCATTCGCCTTCTGCTGGTAGAAAGCGGCTTCCAGGATGTTTCTGTACAAACGTTCGGCGCATCAACCGAGGTGCTTATTCGCCTGCAACAGGCCTTTGATCCTGACGTTGGCAGCGACGTTGTCAACCTGCTAAGTGCCAGCGGAGACAGCGTTACTCTGGTGCGCGCTGAATTTGTTGGCGCCCAGGTGGGCGATCAGCTGCGCGATCAAAGCGGCCTTGGCCTGCTGGTCGCGCTCGGTGTGGTCATGCTGTATGTCGCTTTCCGCTTCCAGTACAAGTTTGCCATCGGTGCGCTGTTGGCGCTGCTTCACGATGTGATTATCGTCGTGGGCGTGTTCGCACTCTTTCATCTTGAGTTCGACCTGACCGTGCTGGCGGCGATTCTGGCGGTTATCGGCTACTCATTGAACGACACAATCGTCGTCTATGACCGTATTCGTGAGAATATCCGTACGTCACGTATCGACGATATGACGCAGATCATCAACGAAGCCATCAACGCCACGCTATCGCGCACGCTGGCAACCTCCGGCACGACCATGCTGGTACTGTTTGCCCTGTTAATCCTCGGTGGCGATATGATCGAGAACTTCGCTATCGCCTTGCTGATCGGTATTGGCGTCGGCACGTTCTCCTCCATCTACATCTCTGGCGCGCTGCTTCTGCCGCTCAAGCTTTCGCGTGAGGACTTGATCCCCACCAAAAAAGAGCTTGATGAAGAGGAAGAAGAGCTGCCGTAACAAACCGTTCTTGTATAACGACAAAAGGCTCTGCCGGGATAACCCGGCAGGGCCTTTTTAGTGGTTGGCTGGCAACCTGGAACGTCTACCACTCAACATTCACAGCGTGCTATTAACTACCAGCCATTCATTTCCAACTATTCATTTACTACCAGCCCATCAAAAATGCGGCGCCAGTTGTTTGATCAGCGCCTTGTAAAGACGTGGACCAGCGGCCATCAGTTGGCCTTCCACCTTAACGCTCGGCTGACCATCGGGCGTGCCCATTAGCGCACCGGCTTCTTTCAAAAACAGCGTACCCACCTGCATATCCTGCTCTTCCATACCCAGTACAAAGGCGCTGTCCACTCGGCCGCTGGCCAGCTCACACATGTCCAGCAGGCCACAGCCCGTCGCGACAAGAGTTTCTACCTGAGGTGCAAGTTGTTGGGTAACGGTAAGAAATGCCGGCAAGTTGCCAGGACGCAGCCACGCTTCGGGCAGGCTCATGGCTAAACGCGTACCGGTAATCGCGGTGGGTTTGCTAACCCGCATACGCTTGCCATTGTGTTGAGCGCCACGACCACGGCTGGCGATATATTCATCATCGCCAAACGGTGAGATAACCACCGCGTGTTCCGGGCGGCCTTTAACCAGACACACCACTGAGAGAGCAAAGCCTTTACCCGCTACCGCTAAATTAGAGTAGCCATGAATGGGTTCGATCTTCCAAACGGTCTCACTACCTTCGTCTTCACCCGCTTTATGCGAGGTGTAGCGACCCACATAGCCGTGCTGGGGGTAGCCACGCTCCAACTGGTGGATAATGGTCGCCTCGGCCTTGCGCGCCGTGTCTTCAAGCAGACGGTCAAGATTGGATTCTTCATGAGCGTTTTCGATACGCTCACGAACACGTTGAAACTGTTCAACTGCGCTGCGCGCTGCGCGCAACGTAAATTGGACCATCGGATTCATGATCGGGCCTTGTCACAGTGATGTTAAAGAACGTTAGGCGAAGGAATAATTGCCTATGGCGCGCAATTCTAGCAGACCCCTCTCGGGCACGCTATCGACTCGTGCTAAACTGCTCGTTTTCCGCGTTTGTTCGCTATGTTCTTTATCAAGCCCTGTTCTTCATCAAGCCCTGTTCACATTTATCGAGCCCTATCATTATGCTTGAGCGCATTCGTATCGTTTTAATCGGCACTAGCCATCCAGGCAACATCGGCGGCGTTGCTCGCGCCATGCACAACATGGGCCTGGCCGATTTGGCGCTGGTGGCTCCGCGCTGCGAGATCATTACTCAGGACAGCATTTCGCGCGCCTCCGGTGCGGATCATCTTCTGCATCAGGCCAGCGTACATGCAACGCTTGAAGATGCCGTTGCCGACTGCACGCTGGCCGTTGGCGCGAGTGCGCGCTCGCGCACCCTGCCCTGGCCCATGCTGACACCGCGCGAACTGGCAGACCGCCTATCCGGCGAATGTCAGGCATCAACATCACGCGTCGCACTGGTCTTTGGCCGGGAAGATAGCGGCCTGACCAACGCCGAGCTGCAGCGTTGCCACGCCCATGTCCATATTCCCACCAATGCTGACTTTAGCTCGCTGAATCTGGCCGCCGCCGTTCAGGTACTTGCCTACGAAAGCCGCATGGCATGGTTAAGCCAGCAGGACGCAGCGCCCACGCCTGATACTGATGATGAGCTAGTGCCCCACGAAGAGCTGGAGCGTTATTTCGAGCACCTGGAGCGCACGCTAATTACCATTGAATTTCATGACCCAGCCCAGCCTCGTCAGTTGATGGCGCGGCTACGCAGGCTCTATTTGCGCGCCCGCCCCGAAAAAATGGAGATGAACATTTTACGCGGCATTTTAACCGCAACGGAAAAATCAGCAGACAAACAATAACCGGCATCCGCAAATCTGGGGTGGGGCAAAACTTGAAGTTACGCACCCGCGCCCCAACCTCGCTATCCTGCTAACGATGAACGATGCGTTACGTCATCCGCGATGCCTTAAATGACCGCGTGCCAGCCCTGACCAAGGATCACTCATGTTCCAACGCCTACGTGAAGACATTAACAGCGTATTTGACCGCGACCCGGCGGCCCGCAATTTTTTAGAGGTACTGACCAACTATCCCGGCCTCCACGCGCTGTTAATTCATCGTTGCGGTCACTGGCTATGGAAAAAAAACCTGAAATGGCTGGCCCGCACGCTGTCTACGTTTTCCCGCTGGCTGACCGGCATCGAAATTCATCCAGGGGCCACTATCGGTAGGCGCTTTTTTATTGATCACGGCATGGGGGTCGTGATTGGAGAAACCGCGCAGGTTGGTGACAACGTAACGCTGTATCAGGGCGTCACACTCGGCGGCACCAGTTGGAACAAGGGCAAGCGCCACCCCACCCTTGAGGATGGCGTTATTGTCGGCGCGGGGGCTAAAATTCTCGGTCCCTTTACCGTGGGTGCTGGCGCAAAGGTTGGCTCGAACGCGGTGGTCACCAAGGAAGTACCGCCTGGCGCAACGGTGGTGGGCATTCCCGGCAAGATTGTTAAACGCACCGACCCCGACGTTGAAGAAGCGCTAGAGGTAGACCCGGTTCGTCGCGAGGCCATCTGCCAAAAATTTGGTTTTGACGCCTACGGTGTCAGCCAGGACATGCCCGACCCGGTGGCGCGCTCCATGCAGGCAATGCTGGATCACATGCACGCGGTGGATGAGCGCATTGAACGAATGTGTTCAACGCTGCGTAAGCTTGATGGCAGTTACCATGAAGGAAGCCTGCCCGCGCTGCGCGATGAAGACTTTGCCGATATTCTGGATGAAAACGATACCGGTTGCGCTCCCAAAAGCTCAGATGACAATACGCCGCCTCCGGCTAAAGGTTGACCAAACTACTCAGGCTTTCCCATAATGGCAGCACATTTGCCGGGAGCACGCTGAACGTTCAGCGCCGAGGTGCCTGTCATGCGTTTAACTACCAAAGGCCGTTACGCCGTTACCGCCATGCTCGACTTGGCGCTGAACGGCGAGCTCAGCCCGACCAGTCTGGGGGATATTTCGCAGCGTCAGGGGATTTCCCTCTCCTATCTTGAGCAGCTGTTTGCGCGCCTGCGCCGCTCAGGGCTTGTCCGCAGCGTTCGCGGCCCGGGCGGCGGCTATTTGCTGGCCAAACCGGCGGCCGATATTAGCGTTTCAGCAGTCATTGATGCCGTTGATGAAACGGTAGATGCCACCCGCTGCCAAGGATTATCCGACTGTCAGCAGGGAAGCACCTGCCTGACCCACCACTTGTGGTGCGAACTATCCGGCCAGATTCGACATTTTCTTGATGACATCACCCTTGCCCAATTGATGCAGCGCCCCGATGTTCTACGTATCGCCTCGCGGCAAAAAAATCGCGTTGAAGCGGGTATTCTCGCCTCATCACCGTAATGGCCAAGGGCGTTATTACCGCTGCCCTGGCGCTATTAAATTAAGCGGGTCTTCATGACAACGACAACCACACCTTCACTGCCTATTTATCTGGATTACGCCGCCACTACGCCGGTGGATGCCCGCGTAGCCGAGGTTATGCAGCGCTATCTGACCGCGGACCAGCTATTTGCCAACCCTGCCTCGCGCAGCCATATGCTAGGCTGGCAGGCTGAACAAGTGGTGGAGCAGGCGCGTCGCCAGGTAGCCGATACCATTGGCGCCGACCCGCGTGAAATTGTCTGGACCAGCGGTGCAACAGAAGCTGACAACCTGGCGCTGATTGGCTACCTGCGCGCCAACCGCGAACGCGGCATGCACCTGGTCACGTCTACCATTGAGCATAAGGCAATCGTTGATACGGCGGTTGCGCTTGAGCGAGAAGGCTTTGACGTTACCTGGCTTACGCCCGCACACGACGGTACCATTTCGCCGGAGATGCTACGTGCTGCCATGCGTGATGACACCGCGCTGGTTTCATTAATGGCGGTCAACAATGAGCTAGGCAGCATTAACGATATTGCCGCGCTTGCCGAGGTCGCTCATGAATTTGGCGCGGTTTTCCATACCGACGCAGCTCAGGCCGTTGGCCGAATCCCGCTGGACGTGGTGGCGCAAAAGATCGATTTAATGTCCCTTTCCGGGCATAAAACCTATGGCCCCAAAGGCGTGGGCGCGCTGTATGTAAAACGCCACCCGGACATTCGCCTTGAGGCATTGATTCACGGTGGCGGGCATGAGCGCGGCATGCGCTCCGGCACCCTCCCAACGCATCAAATTGCCGGGATGGGTGAAGCATTTTTGTTAATACAAAAAGAGCATGCTAACGATCAGGCACATATCACGCACCTACAACAGCGCTTTTTAAAGGGGCTTGAAACACTGGATGGCGTGGTGGCCAATACTCCGCTTGACCGCGCAGTACCCAATATATTGAACCTCGCGTTTGAAGGCATCGACGGTGAGTCGCTGTTGATGGCCCTGCGCGATGTGGCCATTTCTACCGGCTCCGCTTGCAACTCGGCAAGCGTTGACCCCTCTTACGTCTTACTCGGGGTAGGCGTTCCGCGCACGCTAGCACTTTCATCGCTACGCTTTAGTTTTGGACGCTTCACCACGCAAGACGATATTGATCACGCGCTAACCCTCATTCGCCACGCGGTGAGCGGTTTACGAACACTGCCACGCTAAGCGGCTAGCGCTTTTACAAGGAGCACGCCTTATGGCAACACTCAACATTACCCCAGCTGCCGCACAACAGATCCGCCATGTGCTTGATGAACGTGGCCAAGGCCTAGGCCTACGTGTATCGGTCAAGCCCAGCGGCTGCTCGGGCTACAGCTATGTGCTGGACTTTGCCGATGAAGTCGGCAGTGACGAAGTTCTCTTTGAAGATCACGGCGCCAGCGTTTATGTGGCACCTGATGCACTTGAGATGCTGGATGGTAGCGAAGTGGACTATGTCAGCGAAGGGCTGAACCGCTTCTTCAAGTTCAACAACCCAAATGTTAAAGATGAATGCGGCTGCGGTGAAAGCTTTACGGTGTAAACCGTAGGCGCCAATGTCATCATCGGTATTCAACCCCCGCTTGAGGCGCTATAATCGCGCCCACTCGGTAATCGGTGGGCACTACCGTCATTTTGCCGAAACGATTTTCCTTCGCCGCCCCGGTTTGCCGAGGCGGCAATTTCTGCTTTATCCCTTTCTCTAAAGGCCTCAAGGAGATATTTACATGGCTACTGAACGCACTCTGTCTATCATCAAGCCCGATGCCGTTGCCAAAAACGCCATTGGCGACATCATCGCTCGCTTTGAAAAAGCCGGCCTGCAGGTTATTGCTGCTAAAATGACCCACCTTTCTGAAGAGAAAGCGGGCGGTTTCTACGCCGAGCACAAAGAGCGTCCGTTCTTTAAAGACCTCGTGGGCTTCATGACGTCCGGCCCGGTGGTTGTTCAAGTACTTGAAGGTGAAGGCGCGATTGCCAAAAACCGTGACCTGATGGGTGCTACCAACCCTAAAGAAGCGGCCCCGGGCACTATTCGTGCTGACTTCGCGGAAACAATCGACGCTAACGCTGTCCATGGTTCCGATTCTGCAGAAAGCGCTGCGCGCGAAATTAGCTACTTCTTCGGTAATGACGAAATCTGCCCGCGCTAATTTTTAGCGGCGCCGTTTCAACATTCGTTGCCGGCCATTTTCGCGGGGGCCTGGCCCCCGCCCTTTCTAGAACGCTGACCACCATGACCACCACCGTAGCCCAACATACGCCCGCTCCCCAATCTGCGCCTGACAGTGAAACGCCAGCGGCAAAAGCGCCTGAGCGCCAGAACCTGCTTGGCATGTCGCGCGAACAGATGGAAGCGTTCTTTTTGTCGATTGGCGAGAAGAAATTCCGCGCCGCTCAGTTGATGAAGTGGATCCACCAGGAAGGTAGCGATGACTTCACCGCGATGACCAACCTGTCCAAACCGTTGCGCGAAAAGCTGGCAAAAGTGGCCGAAATTCGTGGTCCCAGCGTTATTTACGAAGGCACCTCAGCCGACGGTACCCGTAAGTGGGTATTAGAAGTAGAGGATGGCAGCTACGTTGAAACCGTGCTGATTCCCGCTGAAAACGGCAAGCGGCGTACGCTGTGCGTCTCTTCTCAAGTGGGCTGCTCGCTGGACTGTAGTTTCTGCTCCACCGGCAAACAGGGCTTTCAGCGTAACCTTACCGCCGCCGAAATCATTGGCCAAGTATGGGTTGCACAGCGCAGCGTCGGGCCGCGCCGTGACACCGCTAACCGCCCGGTTACCAACGTGGTCATGATGGGCATGGGCGAACCCCTGCTCAACTTTGACAACGTAGTGCCGGCCATGAAGTTAATGCTGGATGACAACGGCTACGGGCTCTCCAAGCGTCGCGTTACGCTGTCGACCTCAGGCGTTGTGCCGATGATCGACAAGCTCGGCGACGAGATGGACGTAAGCCTGGCTATTTCGCTGCATGCCTCGACAGACGAGCTGCGCAATGAGCTGGTGCCTATCAACCGCAAATACAACATCCAAATGTTGCTGGATTCGTGTCATCGCTACCTGTCCAAGTGCCCGGACAATCGCCAGGTCACTATTGAATACACGCTGATCAAGGATGTTAACGACCAGCAAGAGCATGCCGAACAGCTCGCCGCGCTGCTTAAAGAGTTGCCCTGTAAGATTAATTTGATACCGTTTAACCCGTTTCCTAACTCAGGATATGAAAAACCATCACGCAACCAGGTCATGCGCTTTCAACAGTGGCTGTATGATTTGGAGTATAACGCGACGGTTCGTATGACTCGGGGTGAGGATATCGACGCAGCCTGCGGTCAGTTAGTGGGACGCGTGAAAGACCGGACAAAGCGCAGCGCTCGCTATATCCAATCGGTACAGATTGACGCTGACTAAACGGTGCTTATCTTGACTTCCGACGAGCACAGCGCTTTGATGGACACGGTTTATTCGTTGTGCCGGCGGTTAGTTAGCTATTTACACCATGAGGATCAACATGATCTGTCACTACAGGCGTTTTAACCCGTTTAGGGTGCCCATGTTCGCTGTACTGTTGAGCAGCGTATGGCTCGCCGGTTGTGCCACATCAAACACGTTACCCTCTCAGGCAAGCAATGACGCCAAGGATGCGTATACGCAGCTCGGCGTTGCCTACCTGGAGCGCAACAATCTCCCACGGGCGCGCGCCGCCCTGGGTCACGCGCTGGAGATCGACCCGCACCATGCCAAAGCATTGCAGGCCTTAGCCATGGTCTATCAACAGCAGGGCGACATCGAACTTGCCGACCAATATTTTAAACAAGCGATCGACGCCGACCCGACATTTACCCGTGCCCGCAATAATTACGCGGCATTTTTGTATCAGCAGGGGCATATTGCTGCCGCTTGCGATCAGTTGGAAAACGCATCTAACGATGCCCAGTACGCCAACCGTGCCCAGCTTTTTACCAACCTGGGCCAATGTTATTTGGCGCTGGAAGAATTTGATAAAGCGCGTGGGCGTTTAGCCCGCGCGCAGCGTATCGACCCGCGGCAGTCGCGGGGGTACTTGACGTTAGCCGAACTGGAAGTTTCACAGGGCAATTACCATGAGGCCTGGTCACCGTTGCACACCTATTTGCAGTTGGCCGGGCCAGACCGGGCAGCGCTGGAAATGGCAATTGATATCGCTCATGCCCAAGGCGACCATGCCACGGCAGCCGATTACCAGCGCCAGCTTGGCCTTATGAACTGACGCCCTGACCACTTAATTTTTAAGGATGCTCAGCCATGAGCGACACACAGTTACAAGATAGCGTTACTTCCTCCCGTACCACCTCCTCACCCGGCGAGATGCTCTTGCGCCAACGAGAAGAGCTCGGCGTGCCCATTGGAGAGGCGGCGCGCGCGCTTAATTTACGCCCGGCCGTCGTTGATGGCCTTGAGCATGATCATTATGACGAAATTCCGGTTATTGCTTACCGTCGTGGCTACCTGCGCTCCTACGCCAAATACCTGGGTCTGAGCGAGCATATGATCCTGGACGCTTACCAGGAGCGCTATGGCGCCGCGGATGCCGAGCGAAAAGTTATTCCGGTGGCGGTTAGTCGGCCCCCCTCAAAGCTGGGCGCCTGGCTATTTAAGCTGGTGACCTTGCTGGTGATTGCTGGCCTGATCGGCGTAACCGTCATGTGGTGGCAGAGCCGTGGTGGCAGCGAGCCGCCTGGCTTTAATGAGACGTCCAGCGTTGAAGAAGGTAGCGAAGTACCGCCGGTATCAGATACTGGCGCTGAGCCCACGCCGCCTCAGCAGCCCGCCATCACCTCGCCTGCCCAGCCGGAAAACGATACGGCCACGGGTGATACCGCTGGTAATAGTGAAACACTGCCTACTGATAACGCGGAGCAGACCGCGACAGTCGACGAGTCTGCCGCGCTTGATATTGCGGCAGATACGGATGCGACCAATACTGATGCAGCAGACGCTGATGAAGGTGCCACCGAGGAAGCGGCAACGGCCCCGGCAGGCAACCCAGGCCAGATGGAGCTCACGTTTAACGAGCAGTCCTGGACTGAAATTTTCGATGCCAACAATCAACGTGTATTTGTTGGCTTACAAACGCCCGGCACCAATGTAACCGTTGAAGGTGTGCCGCCGTTTCGTTTAACCGTAGGAAACGCCACTGGCGTCGTACTGCGTTACCAAGGTGAGCAGATCAACCTTGCAGAACGCGCAGGCGCCAACAATGTCGCCCGATTCACCCTGGGAGAGTGACCCGTCTTATGCACGCCCCTTCTCCGATAAAACGCCGCCAGTCCCGCCAGATTCACGTCGGCAATGTGGCGGTAGGCGGAAATGCGCCTATTTCCGTACAGAGCATGACCAACACCAACACGCTGGACGTGGCGGCTACCGTTGGGCAGATTCAGCAGTTGGAAAAAGCCGGTGCTGACATCGTACGCGTTTCCGTACCGGACATGGACGCTGCGGAAGCCTTTGGCAAAATCAAGCAGCAGGTGGGTGTGCCGTTGGTGGCCGACATTCACTTTGACTACAAGATCGCCCTGCGCGTCGCGGAGCTAGGCGTTGACTGCCTGCGCATCAACCCCGGCAATATTGGCCGTGAAGACCGCGTACGCGCGGTGGTGAGTGCCGCACGTGATAACGGCATTCCTATCCGCATTGGCGTTAACGCCGGTTCGTTGGAAAAAGACCTTCAGAAAAAGTATGGCGAGCCCACGCCTGCCGCGTTGGTAGAATCTGCCATGCGCCATATCGACCACCTGGATCGGCTCGATTTTCAAGAGTACAAGGTCAGCGTCAAAGCCTCTGATGTGTTTATGGCCGTTGCGGCTTACCGTGACCTTGCCACGCGTATTGAGCAGCCGCTGCACTTGGGTATTACCGAAGCAGGCGGGCTGCGCTCGGGCACCGTTAAGTCGTCTATTGGCCTGGGTATGCTGCTGATGGATGGTATCGGCGACACGATTCGTGTGTCACTTGCCGCCGACCCGATAGAAGAGATTAAAGTCGGCTTTGATATGCTCAAAAGCCTGCGCCTGCGCGCCAAGGGCATCAACTTTATTGCCTGCCCCAGCTGCTCACGCCAAAACTTTGACGTTATCAGCACCATGAATCAGCTTGAAGAGCGTCTGGAAGACATCATGACGCCGCTGGATGTTTCGGTGATTGGCTGCGTCGTTAACGGCCCGGGTGAAGCAAAAGAGACCGATATTGGCCTGACCGGCGGCAGCCCCGCCAACCTGGTGTATATCGACGGCAAACCGGCCAGCAAACTGCGTAACGACCACCTGGTGGATGATCTTGAGCGGATGATCCGCGAAAAAGTGCGCCAAAAACAGCAGCAAGAAGATGACATGATCGCCCGCAGCGTTTAATGCCGGGGCCATGCATCAGCCAGGATGCAGAACGAGGAGTTTTCATTGAGCAAGTCCGCTGTTAAAAAGATTCAAGCCATCCGTGGTATGAACGACCTGTTGCCCAGCGATAGTCCTCGCTGGCAATTTTTTGAGACCAAAGTACGTCAGTTAATGCATCGCTACGGCTTCGATGAAATTCGCACGCCGATTGTCGAGCAAACAGCGCTGTTCGCCCGCTCGATTGGTGAAGTGACCGATATCGTCGAAAAAGAGATGTACACCTTCGACGACCGCAACGGCGATAGCCTGACACTGCGTCCTGAAGGCACCGCCAGTTGCGTGCGCGCAGCGATGGAACACGGCCTGCTCTACAACCAGACCCAACGACTTTGGTACCAGGGTCCGATGTTTCGTCACGAGCGCCCTCAAAAAGGCCGCTATCGTCAGTTTCATCAGGTAGGTGTTGAGACATACGGCTTTGAAGGGCCGGATATCGATGCCGAAGTGATTCTGCTCTCGGCGCGCCTGTGGAAAGAGCTAGGCCTGTTTGAGCATGTCACGCTTGAGCTTAACTCGCTGGGCTCGTCCGAGGCGCGCGCCGCCTACCGCGATAAGTTGGTGACCTACTTTGAGCAGCACCGCGAGATTCTCGACGAGGACTCTCAGCGCCGTTTGATCACTAACCCGCTGCGCATTCTGGACTCTAAAAACCCGGCCATGGCAGACATGCTTAACGGCGCCCCGCAGCTCATGGATCATCTTGATGATGCGTCGCGCGAACACTTCGAGCAGCTGAAAGCCATGCTGGATGCGGCGGGCATCCCCTTTGTGATCAACCCTCGCCTGGTGCGCGGGCTCGACTACTACTGCCGTACGGTGTTCGAATGGACCACCAGTGCGCTGGGTAGCCAAGGCACGGTATGTGCTGGCGGTCGTTACGATGGCATGGTGGAACAGCTGGGCGGCAAACCGACCCCGGCGGTTGGGTTCGCCATGGGTATTGAGCGGTTAATCCTGTTGCTGGAGACGCTAAACCTGGTGCCGGACGAAGCCCTGGGCGGCTGCGATGTCTATCTCCTGCCTATGGACGATAACGCAACGATTGCCGCGCTCACGCTTGCCGAACAGCTGCGTAGTGAGCTTCCCGACTTGCGCCTTCAACTGCACTGCGGCGGTGGTAGCTTTAAGAGCCGCATGAAAAAGGCCGATAAAAGCGCTGCGCCCATCGCCATCCTGCTGGGCGAGGACGAACTGGCCGAACACGCCGCCACGCTTAAGTTCTTGCGCGATGACCGCGAACAGCAACGCGTGAGCCAAGCGGCACTTTCTGCCACGCTAGGCGACCTGCTGGCCCACTAAGCCAACCGAACAGGCGCTGTGCGCTTACAAATAACTAATCGCCGCTGTGCTGCGGCGATTTTATGCAATAGGAGGCCGCCCGTGGCGGATCGAAGCGAAGAAGAGCAGCTGGACATCGTTAAGCGCTGGTGGAAAGAGAATGGAACCTCTCTGATTGCAGGTGCCGCTCTTGCTGCTGCGGGCGTCTTTGGCTGGAATGCATGGCAAAACTATCAGCAAGGTCAGTCGGAAGCCGCCTCAGTGCGCTACCAGCAATTGATCAACGTTGCCATGGCCAACGAGCTGGATGAGCAGCAAACGGCCAGCGCCCGCGAGCTCATTAGCGAGCTTACCGACGATTATGGCAAAACGCTCTATGCTGAATTGGCGCTGCTTATGGACGCTCGGTTAGCCGTACAGCAGGGCGATATCGATGCGGCAAAGGTCTCTCTTGAACAGGTAGCTGATAACTCATCGCGTCGCTATGTGCAAAGCCTGGCCTGGCTGCGTCTGGCACGCATTGAGGTCGCCAACGGTAATCCTGAAGCGGCACTTGCTTTACTGGATGAGCCGATCAGCGAAGCCCTGGCGGCGCAGCAAGCCAACGTCCGCGGTGACGCCTACGCAGCCTTAGGGCAAACCGATCAGGCGCGGAGCGCTTGGCAAAACGCGCAGGAACTTGCAGAGAGCCTCGACCAAACGCTTTACGGCGTACCATTCAAGCTTGACGATCTTGGCGCCGAGGAGGCGACACAATGATGAATCTGCGTCTTTCCAAACAGATCATGCGCGTGACGCTAGGTGCGGTAGCCATTGCTCTACTGGCAGGTTGTGCCAATAAAGGCGAACCCGCGTATACGCCCAAAGAGCTGCGTAGCTTTGATGAAACATCAAATCTGACCACCCAGTGGCGCCAGAATATCGGCAGCGGCCTGGGCCGTGCGCGTTACCCTATCGCCCCTTCCCGTGAAGGCAGCACGATCTTTGCCGCCGATGCACAAGGCCTGGTCATGGCGTTAAACGCTAATACCGGTAATCGTGAGTGGCGCGTAGAGCTTGATACACCGATCTCCAGCGCACTGACCGCGATTGCAGGCCAGGTCTACCTGGGCACTCGCAACGGTGAAGTGATTGCACTGGATCAACGCGATGGCAGCGTCAGCTGGCGCTCCAGAGTATCCAGCGAAGTACTGGCCGCGCCTCAAGCCAACCAGCAATTGCTGGTCGTCCAAAGCGTTGATGGTCAGATAACGGCGCTAGACCGCACCAACGGTCAGGAGCGCTGGGTTTATACCAGTTCTCAGCCTGCCCTTACCCTTCGCGGTACCGGGACGCCGATGGTCATTGACCCGGTCACTTTCGTCGGCCTCGCAAACGGACGCCTAGCCACGCTTGATAACCGTAGCGGCCAGCCGCTGTGGGATATGCAAATCGCCACCCCCAGTGGCCGTAGCGAAGTTGAGCGACTGGTCGATATTGCCGGCCAGCCGCTGATTACGCCTGACGGCCGCCTGTTTGTCACCAGTTACAACGGTCGCGTGGTGGCACTGGAAGCCACACGCGGCAGCGTACTCTGGGAAAGTAATCTCTCTAGCCGCCATTCACCGCTGATGGTGGGTAACTATCTTTATGTGGTTACCGACGACAGCCACCTCGTCGCGCTTGATGCCGAAAATGGCCAAGAAATATGGCGTAACAATGAACTTGAAGATCGCTGGCTTACCGCCCCAGCCTTTGCTGATGGCCGTATCGTGGTTGGCGATTTTGAAGGTTATGTCCATTTGATCGACGCGCGTGAAGGTAACATCGTGGGCCGCACCCGGGTGCATAAATCCGGCATTAGCGTGTCCCCCATTACTGATGGCAGCACCATTCATGTCCAGGCCGACAATGGTCGTCTGGAAACCCTGGAAGTCACTCCATGACACCCGTCATTGCTTTGGTCGGTCGCCCCAATGTGGGCAAATCGACACTGTTTAACCGCCTAACGCGTTCGCGTGATGCACTCGTGGCCGACTTTCCCGGCCTCACCCGCGACCGCAAGTATGGCAACGGCATGCTGGGCGGCAAAGCCTATACGGTGATTGATACCGGTGGTATCAGTGGTGATGAGGAAGGCATTGATGCAGCGATGGCTGAACAGTCGCTTGCCGCGATTGATGAAGCCGATATTGTCCTGTTCCTGGTCGATGCCCGTGCCGGGCTTAACGTAGCGGATGAAGCGATTGCCAACCACCTACGCGTTAACCAGAAAAAAACCTGGTTGGTGGTGAACAAGACCGATGGCCTGGAAGAGCACTCGGCCATGGCCGACTTCTGGAAGCTGGGCCTTGGCGACCCTTGGGCCATTGCTGCCGCGCACGGACGTAATGTTTCAACGCTGATTGATACCGTGCTTGAGCCGTTTCCCGAGCGCGACCCCAGCATTCCAGCGGATATCGGTTCCAAAGGCATCCGCATTGGGGTCATTGGTCGCCCCAACGTGGGCAAATCCACGCTGGTCAACCGCCTGCTGGGTGAAGATCGTGTCGTGGTGTTCGATGAAGCCGGTACCACGCGTGATGCTATCGAGATTCCTTTCGAGCGCCGCGGCAAGCCGTATGTGTTGATCGACACCGCCGGTATTCGCCGCCGCAAGAACGTTAGCGAGATTGCCGAGAAGTTTTCCATTATCAAAACCCTTGACGCGATTAAAGAGTGTCATGTGGCGGTGATGGTACTGGATGCCCGCAGCGGCCTGGTTGAGCAGGATCTTCACCTGTTGGATTACGTGCTGACAACGGGGCGTGCGCTGGTACTGGCGATCAACAAGTGGGATGGCCTGGAGAGCGAAGCAAAAGACAAGATGCGTGCCGATATCAAGCGCCGCCTGGGCTTTGCCGACTACGCTGAAATGCACTTTATTTCAGCTCTGCACGGTACCGCAGTGGGTGATTTATACCCCTCCATTGAGCGGGCATTTAATGCGGCCAACGCACACTGGTCGACCAACCGGTTGACGACCCTGTTACAGGATGCGGTCAGCCAGCACCAGCCCCCGATGGTTAACGGGCGGCGTATTAAGCTGCGTATGGCCCACCAGGGCGGCAGTAATCCGCCGATTATCGTTGTGCACGGTAATCAGACCGCGTCGGTTCCTGAAGCGTATCGCCGCTATCTGATCAATACTTTCCGTAAAGTGCTGAAGGTGCGCGGCACGCCCATGCGGTTTGAGTTCCGCTCAGGCGATAACCCGTTTGACTCTATGGCCGGGGCCAGTGATAAAGAGAAAGCCAAAAAGCGCGAGCTTACCCGCACTAAAGATGCACGCAAAAGCCGTCGCTAAACGCTCCATGCGCTATCCCGCAGTAATAACGCCTGCTTGTTTAAGCAGGCGTTTTTTGTTTTAAGCTAACATGTGCAAATTTGCTTGACAGAAACCAGCGCGGCCCCTCAAATAGCCGCGCTTCTCGCTCATGCTCCCCGGCGCTTGCCGCCACCACCCTTCTCAGGAGGGAACCTTATGTTATATGCCGTTCGTTACTGGCGCTGGCTTGTGATGCTGAGTTTGGCAAGCCTGCTTACCGGCTGCCTTGCACTCCCCCAAACGGGGCTATTTGCCTTTCGCTTGGCCATTACCTCACTCGGCGTGGAGAATGTACGTATTGGCCCCTACTCCGTTGACGCAGGCCTGGACACCAGCGATTTGACCAGCCTGCTGGCTTCAAGCCTGGGCATGGGTAGCCTGCCGGTTCAGGCAACACTCGCAATGGGCCTTGGGCTGCCTGCGGGAATGCCGGCAGTAGCCATGTCAGGCTTTAACTGGACGCTGGACATGCCAGGTGTTGACCCCGTGGAAGGGGAGTATACCCAGGATGTTTCATTAACCTCGGGCGACGGCGCCAATCTACGCTTGCCGGTGGCATTTGATATCCTGGGCACCGATGCCCAAAAAATGGCGCCAATGCTGAACCTGGTCCAGCAGCTCGCCTCTCAAGGCGAACTACCCGCAGGCAGTGAGCTTGCGATCACGCCGGGCGATTTACGCGGCCTAGGCATGACGCTACCGGCGGGGCTGCTCACACCGACCATTCGCCTTAATGTGGGTGAAGATGGTCAGCTAATCCCTCAGCGTTAAGCTGTTTCTGCCCAGCATGGCAACAGAGGCTAGCCAATGCTCCACGTGGTCAAGTCATCTGGTTAAATGTCGGCTCAGTTCAGCGTTTCCCCCTAGCCTCAATCCCTGTCCTTAATCACTGTCCTCAAGTGCATTAAGTGGCAACAAGGGGATTGATTTACCCTGCACAGTGGTTATCTTGTGTGCATGGAATTCAATCATCTTTAAGGAAATCATCTCATGCGTTGGCTTCGTCCCTTTGCTGTTACTGCGCTATGCGCTTCTTTAGCGGCCTGTTCAACGTCCCCTACCGGACGCTCGCAATTATTGCTGCTTTCTGATGACCAGCTTAACGAGATGGGCCAACAGGCATTCGCCCAGTACCAGCAGGATATTCCTACCGCAGGCCAGGCAAGCCACCGCTATGTGCAGTGCATCACCAATGCCATCGTGGATGTATTACCGGCTGAACAGCGTAACCTTGACTGGCAAATCCGGGTATTTGAAGCCGAACAGCCCAACGCCTTCGCACTGCCTGGCGGTTATATGGGGGTCAACACCGGCATGCTGAATGTTGCCACCAACCAGGATCAACTGGCCTCCGTGGTAGGCCATGAAATTGGTCACGTACTTGCCCGCCACGCCAATGAGCGGGCATCGACCGAAAACGCTACGTCACTAGGGCTTTCGGTTATTTCCAGCGCATCGGGTATGCAAACCCCTGGCGGACAACAGCTGATGGGCGTGCTGGGCATGGGCGCGCAATACGGCATTGCCTTGCCGTTCTCACGTAGCCATGAAAGCGAAGCGGATGTGATTGGCCTGGACCTGATGGCACAGGCAGGCTTTGACCCGCGTCAAAGCGTTACGCTCTGGGAAAACATGCAGGCCGCCTCGGGCGGTGGCGCGCCACCGGCCTGGATGTCGACGCACCCAAGCCAGGGGCAGCGCATTGAGGGCCTACAAGCCAATATGGACACAGCGCTTGCCACCTACGAGCAGGCGCGCAACAGCGGGCACACACCTAACTGCCAGCGTCCGTAACCCTTTGCTTTAATTTGTAACGATAAAGGGCCGATCCATCTCGGCCCTTTTTTGATGAACACATGCAAGCGGCTAACCCGCGTTGAGCATTCTGCGCAGCATCTGGCGTACCTGAGTCGTCTCGGGGCGTACATTTCGCCATAGATAAAATGCTTCAGCGGCTTGCTCTACCAGCATTCCCAGGCCATCCAACCGCTGGGCACCATGCGTTCCTGCCCACTTCAAGAAAACCGTTTGCGTAGCGCCATACATCATGTCGTAGGCCCAGGCATCGTTTGCAAACAGATGACCCGGCAGAGGGGGTAAATCGCCCGTTAGGCTGGCACTGGTTCCGTTGATCACGACACTAAAAGGGCCTTTTGCTGCCTTAAACCCTCCGCCGTGAATCTCGCCCAAATCAGCAAAATCGTCGGCCAATTGTTGGGCTTTTTCAGCCGTTCGGTTAACGACCACCACCTCGCCAGGCTTTTCTGCGAGTAACGGCTCTAAAATTCCCCGCACGGCCCCACCAGCGCCCACCACCAGGATGCGCTTATCGGCAAGCGCTACACGGTTATATGCAAGGTCGCGTAACAAGCCAACGCCATCGGTATTATCGCCGTAAGTAAGGCCATTACCTCCGACTATCAGCGTATTCACCGCGCCAGCCCGCTGAGCACGTCTGCTCAGGGTATCGCAGAGCGCAAACGCCTCCTCCTTAAAGGGTACGGTAACGTTGGCCCCTCGCCCGCCGTTACCAACAAACGTTCGCCAGGCATCGGTAAAGCCATCCAACGGCGCCAGTTGTGCTGTGTATTCAATTTTTTGCTGTGTTTGCAGGGCAAATTCGTTATGAATGAGGGGTGATTTTGAGTGCTCAATGGGATTACCCAATACGCAATAAAGGTCACTCATCAACTCGTTCCTGTACGCTGTTTTATATTTCTGTGGATCACGATGTTTAAGCCCTATCCGACACGTTGAGCCAGTCTCTTGGCACCAGGTAATCATTTAGCGTGGCTTCAGCACTGCCAGGGGCAGGCGTATAGGCATACTCCCAGCGCGCCAGTGGTGGCATCGACATTAAAATTGACTCGGTGCGCCCGCCACTTTGTAAGCCAAACAGCGTTCCTCGGTCCCATACGAGGTTAAATTCTACATAGCGGCCGCGACGGTAAAGCTGAAACGCTCGCTCACGCTCGCCCCAGGCAGCCGCTTTGCGGCGCTTAACAATCGGCACGTAAGCCTCTAAAAAGCTATCGCCCACGGCGCGTTGAAAGGCGAAACACTCCTCGAAACTGCCAGCATTCAAATCATCGAAAAACAGCCCGCCCACCCCACGGGTCTCATCACGGTGCTTTAAATAAAAGTACTCATCGCACCACGCTTTATAGCGGTCATAAACATCATCGCCAAAAGGGTCACAGGCGGCTTTGGCCGCCTGGTGCCAGTGCACAACGTCCTCAAGCACCGGGTAATAGGGCGTTAAGTCAAAGCCTCCACCAAACCACCAGACGGGCGTTTCGCCCTCTTTTTCAGCCATAAAAAAGCGTACGTTGCCGTGGCTGGTAGGGACATGCGGGTTTTCAGGATGTAGCACCCAGGAAACTCCAACCGCATGAAAGCTGCGACCGGCAAGCTCCGGCCGGGCTGCCGTTGCCGAGGGCGGCAGTTGAGCACCATACACATGGGAAAAGTTGACGCCGCCTTTTTCAAAGACACCGCCCTGCTCAATCACGCGTGAGCGTCCACCACCGCCCTCCTCACGCTGCCAACTGTCCTCCTTAAACGCAGCTTTACCATCAGCCGCGGCCAGCCCCTCACAAAGCCGGTCTTGAAGGCCGAGCAGGTACTGCTTAACGTCGTCTAAATGCTCGTGCGCCACGATGACTCCCGTTCAAAATTTTTACTACACAGTAATCTTCACCATAGCGCGTTTAAGCACTTGGTACTTAAGCCGTTTACTTATCTATTTAAGCGCGCATTACCTGGCCACTGGCTAAATCACGGATGGTGCTGGGTCGTGGATTCCCACCCAGCTCGCCCGCTACTATCGCGGCGACCTCCTGCCCAAAAATAGTGGCTACTTCTTCATCGCTCATGGCAGGTGCCTCACCCGCACGATTGGCCGATGTCGACACCAGTGGCCCGCCAAACGCTTCGCATAACGCTTTCATTAAGGGGTGGTCGGTCACGCGTAAGGCCACGCGTTGATGAGCACCGCGAACCAGCGCATGGCTGCGACCGTTATCCGGCACCAGCCAGGTGTTAGGGCCAGGCCAACTGGCCGCAAGTGGAGCATGCAGTTCAAGCGGCAATTGGTTTAGCCAGGGCTGAAACTGCTGGATACTGGCCGCCACCAAAATAATGCCTTTGGAAGGGTCGCGCTCTTTCATGCGCATTAACCGGGTAAGCGCTTCGTCATTATCCGGGTCACAGCTAAGCCCCCACACGGCCTCGGTGGGACACGCAATAACACCGCCAGCATGCAGTGCATGAATGGCAACTTCGAGGTCGACAGCCGGTTTCATTGGCTCTCCTGCTCTACAAGCAATTAGCGATAAGAGAATGCTCACATCCTATCATGGCCTGGGTAAGCGTACCCAACCACCCACCTGCTGAGCGACCCATCCATCAAGCTCCAGCATCAATAACCGCTGCTGGCAGCTGCTGACAGACTCCCCGGTATGCTGAACCAGTGAATCAAGCGGCACCGGCGTTGCCGATAAAACGTTAAGCAGCTCATCAGGCAGTGGTTCGCTTGATGGCGCCATTGACCCTGAAGGGGGAGACGAAGCCTTCACGGACGCGGGTAAAAAGCTACCCGCCCACTGCTGCAACTCTTCAAGCATATCGTCGACATGGCGCACCAGCGTTGCGCCATTCCGCAACAAGTGCAGGCAGCCTTGAGCCTGAACATTGTGCAAAGACCCAGGCAGGGCAAAAAGCTCCTTGTTCTGCTCCAGGGCCAAGCGAGCACTCACCAATGAGCCGCTTTTCTCGGTGGCTTCGATCACTAACGTCCCCAATGAAAGCCCGGTCACAATCCGGTTGCGGCGCGGGAAGAACGCGGGGCGCGCCTTGGTGCCCGGCGGATGCTCTGACAACAATAACCCGCCAGGCGCGCAGCTCAGTTGCTCATGCAGGTCGCGATGTCGAGCCGGGTAAATAACGTCCACGCCACAGCCTAACACCGCAATACTGCTTCCACCGGCACTCAGCGCGGCGCGCTGAGCGATGCCATCAATGCCCAGCGCCATACCGCTGACCACGCACCAGCCTCGGCGAGCCAGTTCCCGCGCAAAGCCTTGGGCATTGGCATTACCTTCCGAGGTGGGTTTGCGGGTTCCCACCATGGCAATCCTTGGCCCTTCAAGCGCCTGTAAATCCCCTTGGGCCCAAAGAATGGCGGGCGGGTCCGGTAGCTCGTTGAGCAGCTCAGGCCAGGCCGGGTGGTGACGATGCAGAATATGTCGCGCTGGTCCGCTCTGCTGCCATGCCCGCGCATCGTCTACGCATCGCTGAAGCGGGCTGCGCTCGGGGTGTTCAAGCCACAGCCGTAAGGCACTGGCGGCGTTAGCGGGCAGTGTCGCCAGCCAACCTTCCGGCCAGCGCGGCTGGCGTGCCACCATCTGGGTAATGCGCAGTGCGCCCATGCCCGGCAAGGCGTTGACCACTAACCACTCACTGGTATTCATCGACGCTCCTCAACGTGCATGCTGAATATCCCCATTGCGTTATAATTCCGGAGTCACCACACGATCACCCACTTCCAGCATGCTGGACGCTTGCATCACCAGCGCATAACTCACCTGCTGGTAAGGCTTCACTACCATTGCCCAGCCCGCGGGGCTCGGTGGCAACGGCGTTACTACCTGGCGACGCGCGTCGAAAACAGTTTCGCTGGGCGAATTCACTTGAAGCAGATGCCCTGGCTCCAGGCCGTCTTGCGCGCCTACATCCAAAGCAATGATGTGCAAGGCACCTATAAAACGTACGCCGCCGGGCACGGCAAGAATACGACCGTTTATTGCACTGCTCGGCAAGCGGGGTTGAAGCGCCGTTCGAGGCGCATCGGGTTCCAGGGCAAGAATAAGATCGTTACTACGCACCTCTTGATGAGCGCTAAGCACTTCCAGCAGGGCAATATCCTCCTCACTGCGTACAAGGCGAGCTTCGCCGATGTGACTTAACGCCTGCCCCAACACCGCGCCGTCGTCAGCAGTATAGGTCTGTGTCTGACGATAAATACCGAAGGTGGCAAGGCCCGTCGTTGCTCTATTCGTTACGCTGCTCAGTACGCTTTCCAGTGCATGACTCGGCATAGCGCCACGGGCGTAAATCCGGTCACCTGCACCGTTGATCAATCGCTGATGCTCGCCAGCCAACACATAGGCCATCTCAGGCTGGCGCGCTCCGGCTTCTATTACTCGGTGTTCACGCCAAAAGGCGTTAAGGCTTTCAAGCGAGAGTGTGCCGAGCTCACTTACCCTCGCGTCTAGCGCTCCATCGGGCATTGGCAAGGTGCGTATTTGGGGAGAAAGCGTCACCACCGGCAGCGTTTCAGCGCCAACGGCGTGAAGACTTATTAACAACCCAGACAGCAGGCTTACTACCCTCTTGAGCACGTCACAACGCGCGTTTTGTCTTGCCGCGCGGCGCATAAAGTTGGCTAGCACTATCCCGTACTCCGTGAAGGATGTTTCGATCATTTTCATGGCGCTTCACCGCATGTGCTGATGCCCAGGAGCGCTGCCAGCGTGATATAGTGGCGATTAGCAAAGTACCAGGCCGCCGCTATTCGGCCTGATTATCCAAGATTTAGCTTAACGATGACGGTAATCCCCATGGCCAAACTTCCTATTCTCGAATTCCCCGATGAGCGCCTGCGCACCAAGGCGGTACCGGTGGAAACCGTTGACGACGAGGTCCGCCAGCTTGTCGACGATATGTTAGAGACCATGTACGACGCGCGTGGCATTGGCCTTGCAGCCACCCAAATTGATGTCCATCGTCGTATCGTCGTCATGGACGTAAGCGAAGATAACTCGCAGCCGCTGGTGCTGATCAACCCTCGCTATACGCCGGTCGGCGAAGACCAAGAGCCGCTTTCTGAAGGCTGCTTGTCGATTCCCGAGCACTACGCGGAAGTGCCGCGCTACCTTACGGTAAAACTCAACGCGCTTGACCGTAACGGCGAGGCGTATGAGCTTGAGGCCGATGGCCTGCTGGCGCACTGCATTCAACACGAGTACGACCACCTTGAAGGTGTACTGTTTGTTGATTATCTTTCGCCACTAAAGCGCGACCGCATCATGAAAAAAATGCAGAAACGTCATAAGCTGATGAAAGACGACGCTTAACAGCCATCCGTTTTAGCACAGTTTACTTCGGTTTTTGTAGATGTTTTGTAAGTGAGCGTATTTAAAACGCTTAAGGCCGAGAAGCCTGGTACTCCATACAACGGTACAACAGCCGTTGTATACCCTGCTTCTCGGCCTTTATTGTTGCCCCAGGCTTTCTCATTTTCCCTGTTACCAGGTACCTGTTGTCATGTCACAGTTGCGCGTTGTTTTTGCTGGCACGCCTGATTTCGCTGCCTCAAGCCTTGCGGCCCTACTGGCCAGCAAACATAAGGTAGTGGCGGTTTATACCCAACCCGACCGCCCGGCAGGTCGTGGTCGCAAACTCACGCCAAGCCCCGTTAAAAAGCTTGCTCTTGAGCATGCGCTTCCGGTCTACCAGCCACAAACGCTAAAAGACCCGGCCGCTCAAGCGGAGCTTGCCGCTTTAAACGCCGATATTATGGTGGTCGTGGCGTACGGTTTATTGCTGCCTCAGGCAGTATTGGACACACCGCGCCTGGGGTGCATTAACGTCCACGCCTCACTGCTACCCCGCTGGCGCGGTGCCGCCCCGATTCAGCGCGCGATTGAAGCCGGTGATAACGCCTCGGGCGTTACCATCATGCAAATGGATGCAGGGCTTGATACCGGCGCCATGCTGCACGAAGTACGCACCCCGATCACCGAGCAAACCACCGGTGGCGACCTGCATGACCGCCTGGCACTTCAAGGCGCCACTGCGCTCACCAGCGTGCTGGATAAACTGGCCAACGGTAACGCCAGTGCGACACCCCAGCCGGAAGAAGGCGTTACCTACGCCACCAAGCTCAGCAAAGCTGAGGCCGAGCTGGACTTCACTCAGCCTGCTGAACGCCTTGCGCGTAAAATCCGCGCCTTTAACCCCTGGCCGGTGGCGTGGTGTCAGATGGGTGATGACCGCTTACGCTTACTCATGGCAAGCGTTGCAGCCGGTGAACAGGGCGCAACGCCGCCCGGCACGCTGCTTGAAAACGGTGAAGACCATCTGCGTATTGCCTGTGGCCCGGAAGGCCGCGAGGTTTTATGTATCAGCAGCGCCCAACTTCCTGGCGGCAAGGCCATGGCTGTGCGCGACTTACTCAACGCCCGCCATGCCCGATTGACGCCCGGTAACCGCCTTGGTCAGCCTGAATCCCAGCAAGGAGACGCTTTATGAGTCAGCAACGCTCACAACACGGTAAACGCGCATCAGGCAATAGCGGCCAGGACGTGCGCGCCGCCGCCGCCCGTGCGTTAGCGCCGGTCATCTCTCAGCAAGGCTCACTGGCCGCGCTGGATGAGAACAGTGTCGTTGCCCGCGACCGGGGCCTTTTAAAAGAGCTCTGCTTTGGCACCTGTCGCCAGCTTCCACGTTTGGAAGCGCTGGCTAACAGCCTGCTAAAGCAGCCCTTTAAAAAGCGTGACAGTGATATTCACGCCCTGCTGCTGCTGGGTATTTATCAGTTGCTGTATATGCGTATTCCCGCCCACGCAGCCGTCGGCGAAACCGCCGGTGCCGCGCGCTTGTTGGGTAAAGAGTGGGCGACCCGCGTACTGAATGGCTGCCTGCGCCGCCTACAGCGCGAGTCCGATGAACTTCAGGCCGCCGTTGATAAGGATGAGAGTATTGCGCTGGCCCACCCCCGCTGGCTGCTGGAGGCACTACGCACCGCCTGGCCGGAGCAGTGGCGGGCAATTGTTGAGGCAAATAATCAGCCTGGCCCCATGACGCTGCGCGTCAATCAGCATCACAATGACCGCGAAGCCTATATAGAACGGCTGACCGAACAAGGCTTAAGCGGTGAACTCTGCGCCCACTCGCCGGATGGCATTACCCTTAACACGCCCTGCGATGTCACCCTGCTACCCGGATTTTCCGAGGGCCACGTTAGCGTACAGGATGAGGCAGCCCAGCTGTGTGCTGCGCTACTTGGCCCAGCCCTGGCACCTCGCCCCGGTGCGCAGGTATTGGATGCCTGTAGCGCGCCTGGCGGCAAAACGGCCCACTTGCTTGAACAGTTTGATATTGCGCTGACCGCCTTGGATAGCGATAACCAACGCCTTTCGCGAGTAGAAAGCACGCTAGAGCGATTGGGGCTATCCGCCACGCTTCAGAATGTGGATGCCACTCAGCGCGACTGGTGGAACGGCACACCGTATGAGGCTATTCTGCTTGACGCTCCTTGCTCGGGCACCGGCGTTATACGGCGCCATCCGGATATCAAAACGCTGCGACGCAAAGAGGACATCCGCAAGCTGGCCAAGCTACAGCAGCAGCTACTGGACAATTTATGGCCCATGCTGCGCGAAGGCGGCACGCTGTTATACGCCACCTGCTCGGTACTGCCTGAGGAGAATGCCCAACAGATCGAGGCCTTCCTGGCGCGCACACCTGATGCCAAAGTGACCACGCCCAGCGATGTGGCCTGGGGTATCCAAAGCGGTCAGGGCCGCCAGCTATTTCCAGAGCAAGGACGTCATGACGGCTTTTTTTATGCCAGGCTTGAGAAGCAGTCTGCCTAGGCGCGTTCTGGTGCCAAGGCAGTGAACTCATGACTAAGGATGGAGATACCATGACTCACCACACCTACAAGCACATAGAAATCACCGGCTCTTCCGAGAAAGGCATCGAGGAAGCCGTGCAGAATGCAATCGCCAAGGCATCCGAGTCTATCCAGCACATGCGCTGGCTAGAAGTGACCGATACACGTGGCCATATTGAAGACGGCCGCGTGGCCCACTGGCAGGTCACCGTTAAAGTCGGTTTCACGCTGGAATAATCCTTACCTGCATTTCGACGGCGGCTGGTTTACACTGGCCGCCGTCTTTATTGCAGCGCATTACGTTAGATATACAACGCTACCTATTGCGCTGGCGCTTTCAATGGAACCGATGCTCAGTAATGAAAATCATCATTCTCGGCGCCGGCCAGGTCGGCGGCACCCTGGCGGAGCACCTCGCTCGCGAGGAAAATGACATCACCGTTGTCGATACCGACGCCAATAAGCTGCGCGAGCTGCACACCAAGCTCGATATTCGCACTGTCACCGGCGCGGGTTCCTACCCTATCGTTCTGCGGCAGGCTGGCTGCGAAGATGCTGACATGTTAATTGCGGTGACCAACAGCGACGAAGTCAACATGATCGCCTGTCAGGTCGCGCATACGCTGTTCCGCACGCCTACTAAAATTGCCCGAGTGCGCGCCACGCCCTATCTGACTCGCAAGGGGCTTTTTGCCCACGAAGCGATCCCCATTGATGTATTGATCAGCCCCGAACAGGTGGTCACCGATCACGTCCGCCGCTTGATTGAGCACCCCGGTGCGTTGCAGGTGCTGGACTTTGCGGATGGTCTGGTGCAGCTAGTGGCGGTCAAAGCGGTGTATGGCGGGCCACTGGTGGGTCAGGACCTGGCCTTTTTGCGCAGTCATATGCCCAACGTGGATACTCGCGTCGCGGCTATTTATCGGCGTAACCGGCCCCTCATCCCCCGCGGCGACACGGTCATTGAAGCCGACGATGAGGTGTTTTTCCTTGCTGCCAGGAGAGACATTCGCGCGGTCATGAGCGAGCTTCGGCGAATCGAACGAGGCTTTCGCCGCGTCGTCATTGCGGGCGGCGGCAACATTGGCGAACGCTTGGCCGAGCATCTGGAACATAGCCATCAGGTCAAGATTATCGAGCATAGCCTTGAGCGCTGTACCACGCTCTCCGAACGGCTTGACCGCACCGTCGTGCTTCACGGCAGCGCGACCAGCAAGCGGCTTCTGGAAGAAGAGAACATTGAAGACTGCGACATTTTCTGCGCGCTGACCAATGACGACGAAGTCAATATCATGTCGTCGCTGCTGGCCAAACGGCTGGGGGCCAAGAAGGTGCTTACGCTGATCAACAACGCCGCTTACGTAGACCTCGTTCAAGGTGGCGAGATCGATATCGCGATTTCGCCCCAGCAGGCCACGATTGGCAGCCTGTTAACCCACGTACGCCGAGGCGATATCGTCAATGTGCATTCACTGCGCCGTGGAGCGGCAGAAGCCATTGAAGCCATTGCTCATGGCGACAAACACTCTTCGAAAGTTGTCGGTCGTACCGTTCGCGAGATCGGCCTGCCCGAGGGCACCACGATCGGGGCGATTGTGCGCGGCAAGGACGTCATTATCGCTCATGGGGATGTCACGGTGGAGAGCGGCGATCACGTGATTCTGTTTGTGATCGATAAGCGCCGCATCCGCGATGTCGAGCGTATGTTCCAGGTCGGTTTGACGTTCTTTTAGGAGCATGCACCTACCATGAGTCTGCGGGTCATTTTACGCATTTTAGGGCTGCTGCTGATGCTGTTCAGCCTGACGATGCTCCCCCCCATTTTGATTTCCCTGTGGTTTCGCGATGGGGTCTGGTACGCATTTATGATCGGTATCGCCATTACGGCGATCACCGGCTTAACCTTGTACCTACCCAACCGCCGTGCCCACAAAGAGCTACGCATCCGTGATGGTTTTTTAATCGCGGCGATGTTCTGGACGGTTCTGGCGCTGTTTGGTTCGCTACCATTGATGCTGTTTGGCGATACGTCGCTGAGCATTACCGATGCGGTGTTTGAATCATTTTCAGGCCTGACCACGACAGGCGCCACGGTGATTACAGGGATCGACTTTTTGCCCAAATCGATTCTCTACTATCGCCAACAGTTGCAGTGGCTTGGCGGGATGGGGATTGTGGTGCTGGCCGTCGCGATTCTGCCTACGCTTGGGGTCGGCGGCATGGCGCTTTACCGCACCGAAATTCCAGGACCTCTGAAAGACTCCAAACTAACGCCACGCATTACCGAAACGGCCAAAGCGCTTTGGTACATCTACGCCACTCTCACCATGGCCTGCATGGTGGCCTATATGCTGGCCGGCATGGATTGGTTTGATGCCATAGGGCACAGTTTCTCTACCGTGGCGATTGGCGGTTTTTCTACTCATGATGCCAGCATCGGTTACTTCAACAGCGCAGCGATTGAGCTGATTTGCGCGGCTTTTATACTCATTTCCGCGTTCAGTTTTAGCCTGCATTTTATCGCCTGGCGTGAAAAGCGCTTGCTGCACTACTTCCAAGACCCGGAAGCACGCTTTTTAATGCTGTTTCTGGCAGGACTTGTCACGATTACCGCGATTACCCTGTGGCTGACACACACCTACGATACGCTAAGCGGGTTGCGCTACGCGCTTTTCGAGGTGGTGTCCGTCGCGACCACAGCAGGCTTTTCCGTCGCCGACTTCTCGGCCTGGCCTGGCGCTATCCCTTTTTTACTGTTTATTGCCGCTTTTGTGGGCGGCTGCTCCGGTTCAACAGCTGGGGGAATGAAGGTCATCCGGATTATCCTGATTCTCAAACAGGGCATGCGCGAGGTTATGCGCTTGATCCATCCCAATGCGGTTATCGCGGTTAAAGTCGGCAAAGTGAGTGTACCCGACAGCATCGCCCAGGCCGTTTGGGGGTTCTTCTCCGCCTACGTCATGCTGTTCTTTTTAATGCTGATGGGCGTTATGGCGACCGGCGTGGATCAGGTCACCGCCTGGTCGACCGTGGGATCAGCGCTTAATAACCTTGGCCCGGCACTCGGAGAAGCCAGCGGCAACTACGGCGAGTTACCTGATCTTGCCAAATGGATACTGGTGCTTGCCATGCTGCTGGGCCGCCTGGAAATTTTTACCGTGTTAGTGTTATTTACGCCCGCTTTTTGGCGGCGCTAATTCGGATGATGCCGTTTACTATTTGAGTTGAGACACCTAATGACCCAAGACGACACCCCCTCGCTAGCCACGGCGTCTGACGCACTACCCGCCACTAGCGGGCCGCTGAAAACGGTTACCGTGGGCGGCACTACCTACACTTTGCTGGGTACGGCGCACGTGTCGGCACAAAGTGCTGACGATGTAAAAATGCTGGCTGACAGCGGGCTTTATGACGCCGTAGCAATTGAGCTGTGCGACGCCCGCCATCACAGCATGACGAACCCGGATGCCATGGGTGAGCAGGACCTTTTCCAGGTATTCAAGCAGGGCAAAGCGGGCATGGTCGCGGCAAGCCTGGCACTGGGCGCTTTTCAACAGCGCATCGCTGAGCAGTCCGGCATTGAGCCAGGGGCCGAGATGCGCGCCGCGCTTGAAGAGTGCCGTAACCGTAACCTGCCGCTTTTACTGGTTGACCGCGATGTCGGGATAACGCTTAAGCGCATCTACCGCAACGTGCCCTGGTGGCAACGCTTTTCACTCTTTTCAGGCCTGATTGGCAGCGTACTATCGCGCCAGGACGTATCCAAGGAAGAGATCGAAAAGCTAAAAGAAGGCGATATGCTGGAAGCCACGTTTAGCGAGTTTGCCGCTGAATCTGAAGCCCTTTACACCCCACTGATTCGCGAGCGCGACCGCTACATGGTGCTACGTCTTGCCGAACAGGCGCCACCTGGGCGCTTCAAGAACGTGTTAGTGGTGCTGGGCGCTGGCCACCTGAAAGGCACCGTTGAGCACCTGGAAGCACCATTACCCGAGAACCCAACGGTAGAGCGCGAAGCGTTGGAAGCTTCACCGCCGCCCTCCAAACTCTGGAAAGCCTTGCCTTGGCTGATTACCGCGCTGGTCATTACCGGCTTTGCCATTGGCTTCTCACGCAATACCGACTTGGGTTGGCAGTTGGTGCTGGAGTGGTTCTTGATCAACGGGATTCTGTCCGGCGGGGCGACCATTATTGCGCTTGCCCACCCGGTCACCGTTATTACCACTTTCTTTGCCGCCCCGCTTACCTCGCTTAATCCAACGATTGGGGCCGGTTTTGTCGCCGCCGGGGTGGAGCTTTACATGCGCAAGCCCAAGGTGCGCGACTTCGCCTCGCTACGTCAGGATGTCACCCACCTCAAAGGGTGGTGGAAAAACCGGGTGTCGCGCACGCTGCTGGTGTTTATCCTCGCCACGCTCGGCTCAGCCGTGGGCACTTGGGTCGCAGGCTTTCGAATTGCAGGTGCCTTGTTTGGTAGTGGTGCGGCGTGAGTACGCTTAAGCGTTCGCCCTGGCAGGCAGATGCCCTGCTGTTGCTGGTAACCATACTAGCGGCGGGCGGATGGATTTTCTCCAAGGAAGCGCTAGCCGGTATGCCGCCGCTGCTGTTTATCGGCACACGCTTTTTGCTGGCTGGGCTCATCCTGCTGGGCTTTGCCTGGCCCGCCTTAAGCGCTATGCCAGCACGGCGTATTCGGCGCGGTATTTTTGTGGGCTTTCTGTTTAGCGGCGCCATTGGCTTCTGGATCATGGGGCTTGCGACGTCAAATCACCTGGGCGAAAGTGCGTTTATCAATAGCCTGGGGATATTGCTGGTGCCTATCGTTGCCAAGCTGCTGTTTGGCGACAGACCACCACGCACCACCTGGATCGCCCTGCCCGTTGCCCTGCTGGGCTTCGCATTACTCTCCCTTAATGCTGGTTTCAAGGTAGAAACCAGCCAGCTTTTGATGGTCTGCGCAGCACTCTGCTTTGCGTTACTCATCAATATTAATACCCGCGTCGTGCGAAACGTAGCCGCCCTGCCGCTCACCACACTTCAGCTGTTATCCGTGGGCACCGTATTAACCCTGGTGTCCTTTATGTTTGAGCGCCAGCCCGTGGCGCTTAACACGTCTATTCTGGGCTGGTTTATGGCCAGTGTTCTATTGGCAAGCGCCCTGCGGTTTTTCCTGCAAATTACCGCCCAGGGAATGACCACGCCAAGCCACGCCTCGGTGGTATTGATGCTGGAAGCGGTATGGACCGCATTATTTGCCGCTTGGTGGTTTGGCGAAGTTATGGCGCCGCTACAGCTACTCGGCTGCGGGCTAATTTTTACCGCCCTGCTGATTAACCGCTGGTACTGGGTGCGCAAGATACTCCTGCGTTGGCTACCCGGCGCTGCCCGCTAGCGACTCTCTTCCAACTCTTCAAACTCTTCCTTTCGTGCTAACAGGCGTGTCATTGCCTCAGTGGGTTCTGCAATTTTCTTGTAGAACCGGCTGGCGGCGTAGCTATCGTTAAACACATCGAAGTAGTCATCCAGCACGGCCGCCGCGTTGTTGTCGCCTCCTTGGCGCAACAGCTCAATGGCCACTTCTGCCGTACATAAATGCGCTTTCGAGGCGGGCTTACGCAACCGGTAGCGGGTTTCTCGCTCGGTATGCAATGGCAATACCGGCAACGCATCCAGGTACGCACTCTTGCGAAACATGCGCCGCGCCTGCCGCCATGTACCATCCAGAATGATAAACACAGGAATACGCGACGCCTGTTTGGCGCTGTGTACGGCGTCCATTCCCACCACCCGGTCGGCATAATCGGGCTGGTCATCCGGGAAGATGACAAAGGGCACGTAGCGCGGGTCTGCCAAAAGCTCGGTTAACTGCGCATCCGGCACCGTTCGGTACCAAGTGAATACCTGCGTTTGCGCCAGAACGTCCCCTATCAACCGGCCCGTATTGGTCGGCTTATAGTGTTCCAGCGGATGCGTCAGCAGCCATACCTGGGCGTGGCTGTCGGCCTTCACCTGGTACGGACAAAGGCAATTTAGCGCGGGCAAATTGCAGCCCTCACAGCGTATGACAAAACTGCCCCGCGCCTTGAACTCACGCCGCGGTGGGCGAGGATGACCAGCGACAGAATCACATTCAGTTGAGGCAGGCATCCGCGCTCCAAAGGTAATCAACAGGATGAAAAAGGGCGCAGAGTATAAAGCAGTGCTTGATCGTTGACGAATCCATCACCACCGTAAACCTTTTAAATTTTCATAGTTGACATAACAAACGTTTCGTCGCTAGAGTCTCGTCAACTTTTTTATATAAAAATGGTTTACCAATGATCGCGACCGCTGCCCCACGCAATGACTGGACGCTTGAAGAAATCAACGCCCTGTTTGCCCTGCCGTTTAACGATTTGCTGTTCCAGGCTCAGCAGGTACACCGAGCGCATTTCGACCCTAACGCGGTCCAGGTATCAACCTTGCTGTCGATTAAAACCGGCGCCTGCCCCGAAGACTGTAAGTACTGCCCGCAATCGGGCCACTACACCACACAGCTTGAAAAAGAGAAGTTGTTGGAAATCGAAAAGGTGGTGGAACAGGCCCAGGCCGCTAAGCAAGCTGGCGCCAGCCGTTTCTGCATGGGCGCAGCCTGGCGCAGCCCCCGGGACAAGGACCTGCTCGTTGTCGAAGAGATGGTCCGTCGGGTAAAGGCGCTGGGGCTTGAAACCTGCATGACGTTGGGCATGGTCAACGACCAACAGGCTACCCGTTTGGCAACCGCCGGGCTTGATTACTACAACCACAACCTGGACACGTCCCCCGACTACTACGGCGAAATCATCACCACGCGCACCTACAGTGACCGCTTGGAAACCCTGGCGACTGTTCGTGAGGCGGGCATGAAGGTCTGCTCCGGCGGCATTTTGGGCATGGGGGAAGGTGCTCAGGATAGAAGCGCCTTGCTGCAACAACTGGCCAAACTCAGCCCGCACCCGGAATCGGTGCCGATTAACATGCTGGTCAAAGTGCCCGGCACGCCACTTGAGAACGTGGAAGACCTCGACCCGCTGGAGTTTATCCGCGCCATTGCCGTAGCGCGCATCACGATGCCCCAAAGCCATGTACGGCTTTCCGCCGGGCGCGAGCAGATGAGCGAATCCACCCAAGCGCTGGCGTTTCTGGCCGGTGCCAACTCCATCTTCTACGGCGACAAGCTGCTAACGACCAGCAACCCCCAGGCCACGCGAGACAGGGCCCTGTTTGCCAAGCTAGGCCTGCATCCAGAAACGCGCGAAACCTGTGAAAGCGAGGCCGCGCAAAGTGAGCGCTTGGCTCAGCAGCAGCTTAACCAGCGCGTCGCTGAGCTTGCGGTGGATGCCAGTGTCTGAGGCGTGGCATCAACGTCTAGCCAAGGCGCGGGCGGTTCGTCAGCACGCCCAGCAGTGGCGCACTCGCCGTACCCGACAGCCACACCTGGTGAACTTCGCAGACAATGATTATCTTGGCCTGGCAACCGACCCTCGCGTTCAGGCAGCCCAAGCCGAAGGCGCTCGCCGATTTGGCGCCGGGGCTGGCGCATCGCATCTGGTGAACGGCCACCACGCGATTCACGATGCCCTGGAAGACGCCCTGGCAGTCTGGACAGGCCGCGAGCGAGCCGTGCTGTTCTCCACCGGCTATATGGCAAACCTGGGCGTGCTACAGGCGCTAGCCGATACCCACACGGCCATTTTTCACGACCGGCTCAATCACGCCTCACTGCTGGATGGAAGCGCGCTGAGCGGCGCCCGCTCACAGCGCTACCACCATAACGATAGTGACGACTTGAGCCGCCTGCTGGCGCGCAGCCGCTGTACCCACAAGCTGGTAGTGAGCGACGGTGTCTTCAGCATGGATGGCGATGTGGCCGATATTGAAGCGCTGGTGCGGGTAAGCCAACAGCATGCTGCCTGGCTAATGATTGATGATGCCCACGGCCTTGGCGTTATAGGCAATAACGGCAGCGGCTGTGTGGGCACACGCTGGGGAAGTGACCAGGTGCCGATTCTGGTCGGGACACTGGGCAAAGCGCTGGGCACTGCCGGTGCGTTTGTTGCAGGCGATGCACAGTTGATCGACCATCTGACCCAGTTCGCCAGAAGCTATATCTATACCACCGCACAACCGCCCGGCGTTAGCGCCGCGACGCTGGAAGCGCTTGCGATTGTCCAGCGCGAGCCCGAGCACCGCCTGCGCCTTGCGCGTCATATAGACTACTTTCGTGAAGGGGCTCTACGGCTGAACCTGCCGCTGGGTGAATCGCGCACGCCCATTCAACCGCTGTATCTGGGAGGCGAGTCGCGCGTGCTGCAGTGGGCCGAAAAGCTGTATCAAGCGGGAATTGACGTTGGCGCAATTCGTCCACCCACCGTGCCCAGGGATGAGTCTCGCCTGCGCATTACGCTCAGCGCTCGCCATTCGCGTAGTGATATCGACCGGCTTCTCGAAACGCTGGCGGCCTGCCACTTGGAGGCATTATGACGCGCCTGGTACTGCTTTCAGGCTGGGGAATTGACCGGCGCATCTGGCGGCCGCTGCACCCTTACTGGCCCACCAACGTCGAGGTTGCCGCCGTTGATTGGCCTGGTTACGGCGAGGTTCCTGCACTGCCTGCCAACGCTTCCCTGAGTGAGCTTGCCACGGCCATGGCAAGCCGTCTGCCCAGCGATGCGGTTTGGGTCGGATGGTCGCTGGGCGGCCTGCTGGCGACGGCGCTGCTTGACTATCTTCCTGCGCCACAGGGGCTACTACTGCTAGGAGCAGGTGCCAGGTTCTGCACGCCGGATAGCGCGATGTCAGCAGCGCTTGCCGACTTCCAGGCCATCTTTGCCCACCGTGGCGATGCCGCGTGGCGTCACTTTCTGCGCTGGCAGGCTCAAGGAGAGCCCGCTCCGTATCAGGTTCACGCACAGCTGCGTGCCCTGCTTGGCAGTACGCCCCCGGCAGACCGCACCACGCTTTCTGCAGGCCTTCACTGGCTGGCCACGCTGGATAATCGTCGACGCCTAAACACGTCGCCGTGCCCGGTGGTTCATCTCGTGGGCGAGCATGACCCGCTGATCAGCGCTATTGAGTGCCAGCGGACGCTAACACTTGAACGCGGCGGCCACTGCCCAATGCTCTCGCAACCAGCGCGTTTGGCGTCACTGCTCGCCGCTCAAGCCACTGCGCTATCTGCCAGGGAAATGGCATGAGTTCGATCCCCCCTCAGTTACGGCGGCCCAGCGCCGACTGGCAGGCCCGAGTGGCGCACGCTTTCTCCCGGGCAGCACCGCAATACGATGCACTGGCCAGCGCCCAACGCCATATCGGTGAAACGCTATGGAACGACTTGCCATCTGAGGCTAGCCATATACTCGACCTGGGCTGCGGTACTGGCTATTGGTCGCAGCGACTAGCCGAACGCTACCCCCATGGACACGTCACGGGGCTGGACATTGCGCCGGGCATGCTGGAGCACGCTCGCTCGCGCCACGGCGACCACATTGCCTGGCAGCCAGGCAGTGCCGAGTCGTTGCCCATCCCTTGCTACCTATTCGACCTGGTGTTTTCCAACCTGGCCATTCAGTGGTGTCGCGACACTCTGGCCGTTATGCAGTCGCTGTATCGAGTGCTGGCGCCAGGCGGCCTGGCGTACATCAGTACGCTATTACCCGGCACGTTGGCCGAAGTGGCTTTCGCCTGGCAGCGCTCAAGCGCGCTGTTAACGACGCCCTCCTACCGCCTGGTTAACGGTGCTATTCACAAAAGCGGCCTGCGCTGCACTCACCAAGCGACCCGCGTGGAAACCTTCTTTTATCCTGACATCAAGGCCGTTATGGCTTCCATCAAGGGGGTTGGCGCACAAGTGGCCAGGCCCAACGCCATGCTCACCCGGGCGGACCTGGCAGCGGCTGCCACGCGCTTTGAGCAGCTTCGTAAGCGCCAAGGGCTTCCGATCAGCTATCACTGCCTGAACCTGCAGCTGGAGAAACCCCGATGAAGCGCTTTTTTGTTACCGGCACCGACACCGATGCGGGAAAAACGCTGGTCGGAAGCGCGCTTCTTTATGCCGCCCGATGCCAGCAGTTGAGCACCTTAGGGCTTAAACCCATCGCCTCTGGCAGTTCACTAACGACGAAAGGGCTGCGCAATGGCGATGCGCTGGCACTGCAGCAGCAGTGTGAACCGCCGGTTGACTACGCCACGGTTAACCCAATGGCCTTTGAGCCTGCGATAGCACCTCACCTGGCCGCACAGGAGGCAGGCCAGATGCTAAGCGTGTCTGAGGTTGCCCACTGCCTGCGCGACACCCTTGGCCAGATGCCGAGGGCGTTCGCTCTGATTGAGGGTGCGGGCGGCTGGCGCGTGCCGATCAACGAACAGGAGGATTTTGCCGACATCGCCATCGCGCTGAGGCTGCCGGTGATCCTGGTGGTTGGTTTAAAGCTCGGCTGCCTGAACCATGCCCGCTTAGCGGCCGATGCCATTCGCGCCGACGGTCTGACGCTTGCAGGCTGGGCAGGCAGCGTGATTGACCCCGCCTTTGCGGCGGATACTACCCGTTTCACGGCCAACATGGCCCACCTTAACGCCAGGCTGGCAGCGCCCTGCCTGGGCATTGTGCCGCATTTGACAACGCCCGATGCGGCCACCGCCCACCGCTATCTCTCGTTGGAGGCATTATGAACTCGCCAGTCTGGCACCCCTACGCACACCTTAAAACCCAACCGCCCGCCCCCAGGGTGGTCGGCGGTAGCGGCGCCTATTTTGAGTTGGAAAGCGGCGAGCGCCTGCTGGATGCTACCTGCTCCTGGTGGTGCATGATTCACGGTTACGGCCATCCGCGCCTGGTGGCGGCTATTCGCGAGCAGGCGGAAACACTCTGCCATGTGATGCTCGGCGGGCTCACCCATGACCCCGCCGACCAGTTGGCGCGTGAGCTGGTGCGCGTCACGCCCGACGGGCTTAATCACGTCTTCTACTCTGACAGCGGCTCGGTAGGCATGGAGGTGGCGATGAAAATGGCGCTGCAGTACCACGTGCTTACCGGGCAACCGAAAAAGCGCAAAATGCTCTCGCTAATGAAGGCCTATCACGGAGATACCACGGGCTGCATGGCCGTGTGCGACCCAGAAGAAGGCATGCACAGCCTGTTTTCAAGCCTGCTGCCCCAGCACCATTTTGCGCCTGCGCCAACCGCTCCTTTTAACGCAACGCAAGCGCAGGTAGCCGCCGATTTAGATGCGCTAGGCGAGGTGCTTGAGCGTCACCATCAGGACATTGCTGCTCTGCTGATGGAGCCGCTGCTGCAGGCTGCAGGTGGGCTGAACATGACCTCCCCGGATTATTTGCGCGGCGCCCGAGCCCTGTGTGACGCATTTAACGTGGTGCTGATCTTTGATGAAGTTGCCACGGGGTTTGGCCGCACCGGCAAACTATTTGCCGCCGATCACGCCAACGTTACCCCGGATATCATGGTGCTTTCCAAAGGGCTAACTGGCGGCTATTTGGGCCACGCCGCCACGCTTGCGACCGACCGCATTCACGACGCTTTTATCGGTGACAGCGCACAGCACGCTTTTATGCATGGCCCAACGTTTATGGGCAATCCCTTGGCGTGCCGGGTAGCACTGGAAAGCCTGGCGGTATTTGAAGAGGAAAACTATCCTGGAAAAATAGCGCTCTTAAACCGGTTACTGTGCCGCGCCTTACTGGAGGATCAAGCGCTCATGGCGCACCCAGAGGTTGCCGATGTGCGCATACTGGGTGCCACGGCCGTTATTGAAGCGCACTCGGAAGCAGCGTTAACAGGCGTTGCCACGTTTGCCCGTGCGCAGGGTGTTTGGCTACGCCCGATTGGGCGCTGGCTATATACCATGCCCGCCTATATTACCTCTGAGCAGCAGATAACCCACATTACTGATGTCATGAAGGCCTGGTTTCTGAAATCGTCACCCCGCTTGTCAGGCTAAAGCGTTAAGGCAGTGTTAGCGCACCTTCTCTTTTCCAGCGCTCTACCAGCGCGGGCACGCCTTCCCCGGCAGTGGCATTAATCGCCAGTACACCGGGTGGGCTTAAGGCATCCGCATCCGGGTCAACCAGTGCGCAGGGCGTGTCGTAGTCGATATACGAGAGCAGCGAGGCGGCGGGCATCACCGCAAGCGAGGTTCCGACGACCAGCAGAAAATCCGCTTGGCTGGCTAGTTCGCAGGCCTCTTCAAACAGCGGCACGGCCTCGCCAAACCAGACCACGTCAGGGCGCAGCTGGCTGCCCTTATCGCACATATCACCCAACGCAATACCGCCTTTAACGAGCGGATAGCGCATGCGCTCATCCGCGCTGGAGCGGGCATTTAAAATTTCGCCATGCAAATGGATCACATCGCTGGAACCTGCCCGCTCATGTAGATCATCAATATTTTGAGTGATAACGGTGACCTTGAACCCCGCCTGTTCCAGGCTTGCCAGCGCCCTGTGCGCGGCATTGGGTTGGGCACTGCGAATCTGCTCTCGGCGCTGATCATAAAACGTCAGTACGCGTTGGGGATCGCGCTGCCAGCCTTGCGGCGTTGCCACCTCTTCAACCGGGTGGTCTTCCCATAAGCCATCGCTTGCGCGGAATGTCTTGATACCACTTTCGGCGCTGATCCCCGAGCCGGTAAATACCACCAGATGGCGCGCTGTCGTCATGATTACCTCGCTGCTTTACCGCGGTTACTGTTCAGCGTCTACAAAGCGCTGCTCGTTCCCATAAGGGTACACGTCAATGATACGGCCATCGACAATGGCCTGCTGCAGGCCCTGCCAGTAGCTAACCTCAAACAGCTCCGGGTGAAGCTGTTTAAACACCCGCAGCCGCTCCGGGTTGGCAAACATGAACGGGCCAAACTCCTCGGGAAAGATATCGTTCGGGCCAATGGAGAAGCTTTCATTTCCACCGCTTAGGTAATCGTCACCACTTGAGGCCGGGATAGCGCGAAAGTGGCACTCAGTGAGGTAACACACCTCATCGTAGTCGTAAAAAATCACCCGCCCCTGGCGCGTAACGCCAAAGTTTTTGAGCAGCATATCGCCTGGGAAAATATTGGCGGCGGCCATCTGCTTTATGGCATCGCCATAGTCCTTGAGCACCGCTAACTGCGCCTCATCGTCACACTGCTCCAGATAGATATTCAGCGGCGTCATCATGCGCTCGGTATAGCAGTGTTTGATGACGACTTTCTTGCCTTTCAGCGACACGGTAGAGGGGGCAACTTCCAACAGGTGAGCCAAGCATTCCGGGTCGAAATGATCGTTATGCACGGTGAAGTTAGAAAATTCCTGAGTATCGGCCATGCGGCCTACCCGGTCGTGGCGCTTCACCAAATGATACTTTTCGCGCACGATATCAGGTGTCACGTCCTTGGCAGGGTCAAAGGTGTCTTTAATGATCTTGAATACCGTACGCGCACTCGGCAGTACAAACACGGCCATCACCATCCCACGCACGCCGGGGGCGATAATAAACACGTCCTCGCGCTTGGCGACCTGCTGATTAAGCGCGCGAAAGAACTCAGTTTTACCATGTTTAAAAAAACCAATGGCCGCGTAAAGCTCACCGGCTGGCTTATGGGGCATTAAGCGCTGCAGGTAACCCACACACTCATTCGGCACCGCGACATCCACTTGAAAATACGCCCGGCTGAACGAGAAAATAATGGCTACATCGTCAGGCGTAATCAGTACGGTATCCAGATGAAGCCGGGGGACGCCCTCAGTGTTCTGCTCGGCATACTCCTGGTGGCGTACTGGCAAGACCAGTGGTACTTGTTCCCCGCCGCCGGTGATTCGCCCCACCAGGTATGCCCCTTTATTGCGGTAAAAAACGCTGTGGAGCAGCTCTATAGCGGCGTCCTTTGCCTGCCATATAGTGTCTGGCAACGTTTTGTTTAATAGTGCGGCACCCAAGCGAGTATCTCGTGCCATATCGGCAAACGGATTGTGCAAGGCAGCGCCTTCCAGTGCCCAGCGCAGAGCCGCCTGCCAATCCCCATCAATTGAACGACGTCGGCACAACTCAATGCCTGAATGCTGCGCCGCCTTCTTTCGTGAGCTGATCACAAACATCCACTCATTGCGAATATGGCGATGCTTGAAAATGGCGCAAAAGAGCGAGTTAAAAAAGGTTTCGGCCAGTTCAACATCCCGCCGCGGACGAATTAGCTCGGCATAGTGGCTACGCGCTTCACGCCAGACCTCGCAATGGGCTAATAACTCATTTGAAAACGTACGCTGGAGACGTTCAACCGCGTCATCCACCTGCTGCTGATAGAGATTAATCCGCGCAATGGACGCTTGCTGGCTCTCCCGCCAGGCACCTTCTTGAAAGCGGCGCTGAGCATCCAGGGTGATCGCTTTAAAGCGGGTTCGGTACGCTTCAAAGCCATGCAAAATGATCGCGGCCAAGCGATAGGCAGGCGTGGTGTTCACAAGCGGGACTCTTGTCGCTTTTTGATCAGCCTATAGGATGAAACGCCATGAAGCCATTCAGCAAAGGCGCTTTATTGAGTGAGTGGACAGCCTCGTCACGTCGTGCGGCATAAGCGCTAATCAGCGACCAAAAAGTTTTTCGTTGCGCCCGGAGCGGCTGCGTCGCCTTCAAGTACTCTATCTTCAAGTACCTTGTCTTCAAATACGCCGTCTTCACTGCGATCTTTTAATTTTACGCCCGATATTTCCAGCTCACGGGCTTCTTTAAGCAGTAAAAATAGCCGCCGGGCCGCCTCCGCCATGTTCAGGCCCGCTGGGCGCACGTTGGAAATGCAGTTGCGCCGGTCATCCTTAAGCCCCGGCTCGGGCGCCCAGGTCATGTAAAGCCCGAGGCTATCCGGCGAGCTCAGCCCGGGCCGCTCACCGATCATCACCAGTACCGCATCGGCATTGAGCAGCGCGCCAATTTCATCACCAATCGCCACCCGGCCCTGCTCGACGATAGCGAGCGGCGCTAACTGCCACTCAGCGTTGTCCTGCTCAAACTGCTGATACAGCGCCTGTAAAAATGGCTGGCTGTTCTGCTGGACCGCCAGAGCGGAAAGCCCATCGACGATCACCACAGCCAGATCGGCGCGTGATGGCGACGTTTGGGCATTTTGTAAGCGCTCCCGCGAATCATCATTCAACCGGCGGCCAACATCGGGGCGCTGGAGATACATGGCGCGGTCCTCCACTTGGCTGTGCAAGCGAAGCGGCTCATGTTCAAGCGCAAAGGCTTCTTGCAACTGCTGAGCCAGCGCCTCGACATCCAGCGGGGCATGCACCGCATCCTGCGCCTGAGCGTGGGCCAATTGAAACTCCAGCAGCTTACCGGTAGGCAGGCTGACGCCCGCCCGGCCCAAGCCAATACGCGCATCGGTAAATGCACGCAGCCGTTCCCAAGGGTTCTCTACAACAATAGGCGTTGGCTTAAACGTCATGGCGCGGCTCCCTGGGCAAGTGGCGCAGGCTGTTAGCGAACGCGGCGGGCACCTGGTCGTTTAGCGTGTGTGTTTTCACATCGTTGAAAATCTGCATCTCACCAAGCCAGCGCTCAAACTCCGGCGCGGCTTTTAGCCCAAGCACGCGGCGGGCATAGAGCGCGTCGTGAAACGAGGTGGTCTGATAATTGAGCATAATGTCGTCAGACCCCGGTATGCCCATCACGAAATTGCAGCCCGCTACGCCCAACAGGGTCAGCAGGTTGTCCATATCATTCTGGTCGGCTTCAGCATGGTTGGTGTAGCAAACATCACAGCCCATGGGCACGCCCAAAAGCTTGCCGCAGAAATGGTCCTCAAGCCCGGCCCGGGTGATCTCTTTACCATCGAACAAGTACTCGGGGCCGATAAACCCCACCACCGTATTGACCAACAGCGGGCTGAATTTACGCGCCACTGCATAGGCACGCGCCTCGCAGGTTTGCTGGTCCAGGCCGTGGTGAGCATCTGCAGAGAGCGAACTGCCCTGGCCGGTTTCAAAGTACATGACGTTGCGCCCCACCGTGCCCCGATTAAGCAACTGGGCAGCCGCTTCGGCTTCGGCCAGCGTGCTTAAATCAAACCCGAAGCTGCGGTTGGTGGCTTCAGTGCCGCCTATCGACTGAAACACCAGGTCCACCGGGGCGCCCTGCTCAATGGCTTCCAACGTATTGGTCACATGGGTAAGCACACAGGACTGGGTGGGAATCTGGTATTTCTGAATCACGTCATCCATTAAGCGCATCAGCTTAACGCTTTGAGCCACGTTATCGGTGGCCGGATTAACCCCGATGACCGCGTCGCCGCTACCATAAAGCAGGCCGTCCAGAATACTCGCCGCAATGCCGGTGACATCGTCCGTCGGGTGGTTGGGCTGTAGCCGGGTAGAAAGCCGACCTGGCAGGCCGATGGTATTACGAAAAGCCGTGGTAACTCGGCACTTTCTGCCCACCAGAATCAGATCCTGATTGCGCATCAGTTTGCTGACCGCCGCGGCCATTTCCGGCGTAATACCAGCGCGAACGGCGGTGAGCACTTCTGAGGTTGCCTGATCCGAGAGCAGCCAGTTACGAAAATCCCCTACCGTTAAATGCCGAAGGGGCGCAAAGGCCTCGGCGTCATGCTCATCGATAATCAGCCGGGTGATTTCATCGTCTTCGTAGGGGATCAGTGCGTCGTTCAAGAAAGTAGTCAACGGCAGTTCCGCCAACACCATCTGTGCCACCACACGCTCCTCAGCGCTTTCGGCGATCACACCCGCTAAACGATCGCCCGAGCGCGCGGGGGTCGCTTTGGCCATCAGTTCGGTCAGGCTTTTAAAGCGGTAGTGGCGGCTACCTACCGTCGTTTGAAAGGTCTGGGCCATGGTGTTTACCTGCCGCGCGTTGGATGTTCTGAATTCACCATAGCGCTTTTGAGATCGTTACGCCCAATGCATTCCCCCCTTCTTCCGCCTTCAAGGTAATAACTAACTGCTCCAAACAGCGTGCCTTAAACGCCAAATGGGCTGCGCAGCTACTGCGTCTACTCAATACAAGCGCTGAAATTTTTCCTGGCTGAATTAATGCACGCTTTCTAATCGCCTTCATATTGTTATATTATCACATAACATAAACCATTTAGAGGTGTGCTAGTAATGACTGCGTTTTCTCCCCTGCCCGTTACCGTGCTGTCGGGCTTTCTGGGTGCTGGTAAAACCACCGTGCTCAATCATATCCTCACCAACCGTGAAGGCCTTCGCGTGGCGGTGATTGTGAACGATATGAGCGAGGTGAACATTGACGCCGCGCTGGTGCGCGGTGGCCCGGGCGAATCAACGCTTGAGAGCGAAGTAGCGCTTAATCGCTCAGAAGAACGCCTTGTCGAGATGAGCAATGGGTGCATTTGCTGCACGCTGCGCGAAGACCTGCTTATCGAGGTCAACCAGTTGGCAAAGGAAGGAAAATTCGATTATCTGGTTATTGAGTCGACCGGCATCTCCGAACCCTTGCCAGTGGCTGAAACGTTTACCTTTGAGGATGAGGACGGCCAAAGCCTTTCCCATATCGCCCGGTTGGATACGCTGGTAACGGTCGTTGATGGTGCCAACTTTCTTGCCCAATACCGTGAAGCGCAAAGCCTGGCGGAAGCAGGAGAAAGTCTCGGCGAAGAGGATGAACGTAACGTTGCCGACCTGCTGGTGGATCAGATCGAGTTCTGCGATGTATTGCTGATTAGTAAAACGGATTTAATTAGCGAAAAAGAACTGGAGGCACTAAAAGCCATTTTGCACTCCCTCAACCCCGATGCCGAACTGGTCCCTATTCGCCAAGGCGGCGTGCCGCTTAATAAAGTGCTAAATACTGGCAGGTTTGACTTTGAACGCGCTCAGCAGGCGCCGGGCTGGTTAAAAGAGATGCGTGGCGAGCACATACCCGAAACCGAAGAGTACGGCATCGGAAGCTTTGCTTATCACGCCCGTCGCCCATTTCACCCGGCCAAATTTCACGACCTGCTGCATTCCGAGTGGTTTGGCGAGGGTTTATTGCGCTCGAAAGGTTTTTTCTGGCTGGCCACTCGCCCTCAGTGGGCCGGGCAGTGGAGCCAGGCAGGCGGCATCGCCCATCATGGCATGGCCGGTATGTTCTGGAAGGCGGTTCCTGAAGAGCGCTGGCCAACTGACCCCGAGTACCGCCAATTCATCACCGAGAAGTGGGAAGAGCCGTTTGGGGATATGCGCCAGGAGCTGGTGTTTATCGGCCAAGGGCTGGATAAAGCCCGCATGCGTGACGCACTGGATGCCTGCTTGCTCAACGAAGGCGAACTACTGGAAGGCATGGAGATGTGGAAAACGCTGCCTGACCCCTTCCCCGCGTGGGAATAAATCTGCTTGCAAGCGCCAAGGCCTCAGGTATCGACCTGAGACCTTTTCTATTGTGCTTGTTATCAGCGTTTTTACACGCTTCGGGGCTTTCTGGAAGCCGCCCAGCGCAGCGCATCAATGATCGCAATAATGATTAAGCTGCCGCCCAATACCGGTAAGGCGAACCCTAAAAGCGCCAGGATAGCGAGCAGGCCCAACTGAGCGGGCAAGCTCAGCATGGTAAACAGCGCGGCCATGGTCTGCGCCTGGTTCACCGTGGTGCTTTTAACGCGCTGCCACCACATCCGATAACCCCAGACAATAAGAAACACCAGGGCGGCGGCAAATAGCGCCAGCACCAGTTGGTTAGGCAGGCCGAACAGTACGCCCATATGTAAATCGATGCCCCAGCGCGTTAGCTTTGCCGCCAAGGGAAACGTTGAAAAATCCGTTTGTTCAAGAATGTGCATATCGCTTGGGTTCAGCGCGACCTGGTCTACCTGGGTAGGCCAGCGCCGGTCAATTTCTGATACGCGCCACGCTCGGCCTTCGCTGGCAGGCGGTTCTAGCTGGATTTGGTCTGCCAGTAGCCCTGAACGCCTCGCTGCCGCAAGCGCCTGGTCGAACCCTTCCGTGCTTACAAAATCCCCAGCTTCGGGGGCGCTGCTCACACCATGGTCGGCATGCATGTCGTGATGGGCATGGGAATCATGGCTCATTGCATCCCCTAGCGCGGGAAGCACGGTCGATACACTTGGCGTACCCCAGCCCCACGCCTGTCTTAATTCGCCAATATTGCCACCGGCCCATTGCGACCAGGTAAGTCCCGTGGCTGAGAAAAACAGCAGCCCGACGAGCGCAAAAACACCTACGGTTGCGTGCAAGCGCCTTGCCGCCATACGCGGGCCTGGGCTTTTAAGCGTTTTACGTCGCGCTAACCAAAGCACCAGGCCCAGCAGCGCAATGATCCATAACCATGACGCCGCTAGTTCGCTGTACAAACGCCCTATATCACCTAACAGCAAACCACGGTGAAACTGATCAAGCGCCGTGCGAAACGGCAATATGCCGCTGGTGCCGTACACCGTCATGTCGCCTTTTACGTCAAGCGTTGCCGGGTCTATAAAAATAGCCCGATGCTCGGAGGGTCCAAGCGCTGGATCAGCAAATATAACACGCGTGGTACTGTGCGCATCCGGTGCGGGGCGAACCGCGGCGGGTAGCGTGTCCTGGCCTATCACCCACTGCGCCGTTTCAATTTGCCGTGCCAGCGGCTGCGGTGCATCTTGGGTACTTACTGTTAAGGCATCACGGTAAAGCCACGATTCCACCGAAGGTGTTAAAACGTAGACAATACCGCTTAAGGCGGCCACCAGGATAAAGGGACCTACCAAAAGCCCCACATAAAAGTGCATTCGCATTAATAGCGCAAAGAGAATTTTTCCATTTCGCCGGGGCAGCATTGGATCGTTTTTTTTGAGGACATACTTATCATTTCCCAAGAGATATTAAACAACGTGCTTTATCGACATGACGTATATGCAAAGGATTATTAATCTTTAAAAAAGCTAACGATTAAAACGCTACAAACATCTTCTTAAATCATTCATATAAAGAGTGCGACCATAGGACGCATAAGGCTTAGCTATTTAAGGAATCTACCGTTAACGGATAATTTTATGGTTACACAGTACCGGGCTGGTACAATCACGCTTCTTGTTAACCCCGTGAGGGCTGAATTTGATGCCGCTGTCTCGCTCAGCACGCTTACCCTACTATCGCGTTACGTTAGCGATGGCGTGGGTAGCCATGTGTCTGTTATTTGCGGGGCCGCTCATTTCTCAGTTCCAGGCCAGTCATCACGACCATGGCCACCATGCTCACAGCCAGCTCCATAACCACAGCAACAGTCATAACCACAATGCGGATGCTGAGCATCATCACTCGACGGATGAACACGCCGAACACCCTGTAGCGTATCCCCCACCCGATACGGCTACTGGCCGCGCGCTTTCCAGCACGTTGTCAGACTGGCACAACCAGTGTGGCTACTGTGAGCTGTGGCAACACAGTCCGTCGCTCTCTATTGCGTTACCCGCCCTTGCCCACGAAGCCTTCGTTGCGTTGGGTGGCGCATTTCTTACGTTCCAGACCGGTGCGTTCATTCAGTATAACTATCCACATGCGTTAACTCGCGGGCCGCCTTCTTTTATCGTCGAGCATTTAAAAACATCTACGCGAACAGTGTTAATAGTAACGCGTAAAAGCAAAAAAGAAATAGGGTTGTTAGGCTTTTTAAAAGCATAACAAGGCCCGGATTTAGTTCGCCTTAATATTTAAAAAAATACGACAAATATCTTTTAAGCTCATCCCTTAACAACAAGACAGCTCGACACTTACTGCTATACGTTAAAATTATTAATAGCTTTGCTACTCTTTTTAATCAGCATCCAGTTAACTCATTTGTATCATCATCACACTTGAGCCAGCACATCCAAGAAGGTGCTCAGGAACGCAAAAACGGGGTGCCATTAGGCACCCCGGTGGCGATTTTTCTGAAAGCGGTATTACTCAAGGGATAATGCGTTCTGCGCGCAGGCGGGTGAACAGATCAAAAAACGCACCACGGGTTTCGCGGAAGTGGTCAAAGCCGAAATCGCGTGACTTGGTCACATCGTTAACGCACTCAAGCTCACGACCAAGGTCGGCATCGGAGTGCCACCAGGAAGCTAGCCTGGTCACATCGGCTTCAACAAGGTCATGCTTTTCAGCAATGTCAGCCCAGATTGGCGCGCTATCGGCCATTTGTGTTTCCAGCGGCAGCGGCGTTTCCGGGCAATCGGCCACCTCCAGTTCGAAGAACTCGCCTATTTCACGCCACATCCGACGCCAGCGGAAAACGTCACCGTTAACAGTGTTGAATGCTTCGTTGTGTACACCCGGAGTGGTGGCCGCCCACTCTAACTGACGCGCCAGTACAAGTGCATCGGTTAGGTCGGTCAGTGAATTCCACTGCACCTGCGAACCTGGGAAGGTAAACGGCTTGCCGGTTGCTTTGCAGATAGACGCGTAAACCGCCAGCGTCACGCCCATGTTCATGGCGTTACCCAGAGCATAGCCGATCACGGTATGCGGGCGGTGCACGTTCCAGTTGAAGCCGTCACGTTCGGCGGCGGCGAACAGGGTGTCTTCAAGGGCGTAGTAGAAGTTATCACCCGGTACGCGCGGCGCAGATTCGCGAAATGGCGTTTCAGTCTTGCCGCTGCCGTAGCTCTCAAAAGATCCCAGGTACTGCTTGGTGCCGGTTACCAGCGAGACATGCTTGATTTTCGCGCCCTGCAAGGCATCCAACAGGTTCTGCATCATCGCGCCGTTGGCCTCGACATTGGCCTTTTCGCTATCGCGCTTGATCCAGGTGCAGTAGAACACGTGCGTGATGGGTAAATCGGCCAGAGCTTTCTCGGTCGCTTCGCGATCCAGCAGATCAACGGCAACAGGGATAACACCGGTCTGGGTAGTGGCGCGGCGTGATAAACCATAAACAGTCCAGCCGCTGGCATTAAGATAGCTTGCCAGGTTACCGCCAATGATTCCTGTCGCGCCTACGACAAGCGCGTTGCCTTTACGCATTATTGACTCCTTATCCAAATGAGATAACTCGCATCAATCCAGCGAGTGTTGACAAAGTGAGTTCTAAAATCGACGAACGCTGGGCTCGTATCGGTTGAGGCTTATTCTGGACAGCAGCCAAAGTTGCTACAATTGGAAAAACCGCAAATCTTTATTGCTGTAGGCGCAACTCAATGGATCTCAATGCATTACGTGTTTTCGAGCGTGTTGCCGCGACCGGCAGCTTTACCGCCACGGCTCGTCATTTTCATCGAGCTGTGTCGTCTATCTCGCGCCAAATTGCGTCCCTGGAAGAATCGTTGGGTCAGCAACTGCTCTATCGGCACACGCGGGCAGTGACGCTGACCGAAGCCGGTGAGCGCTACTATCAAGACGTGCGAGGCATCCTTGAACAGCTCGACCTGGCGACCGAAGCGCTGACAGCACCAAATGCCGAGCCTTCCGGAGTGCTGCGCTTAAACGCGCCGGTCGCCTTTGGTCAGCGTCAAATCATGCCTATTCTGCATCGCTTTCAGCAGCGCTACCCGGCGGTCAACGTCGAGTTAATGCTGACCGATCAACTCACTGACCCGGTACGCGAGGGCATCGATATCACCTTTCGCGTAGGTGAGCTTGCTGACACTACACTGGTGGCACGACGCTTGGCCCCGATGAATTACGTGGTGGCCGCCGCGCCGAGCTATTTACACAATGCAGGCACGCCGAATACGCCTGATGACCTGGCTCAGCACAGTTGCCTACTTTACCAGGGTGAAATGGGTCGCCAGCGCTGGTACTTCCACCACCCCGAACAGCACCAACCGCTGACCTGCAAGGTGGATGGCCCGCTTTGTAGCAATGATGCCGAAAGCCTGGTACAAGCAGCGCTCATGGGGCACGGGCTTGTCATGTTCCCCACTTGGCTAATCGCCGATGAGTTGGCCTCGGGAAAACTGCTACCCGTGCTTGAAGCGTGGCGCTGCGAGGTGGCCCCCGGCAGGCGCGATATTCATGTACTGTACGCACAGCGTCGCCTGCATACGCGAAAGGTAAGCGCCTTTTTGGATCATCTGTTTGAAATGGTGGGTCCAGCTCCCGCGTGGGATAACTGGCGCGAAAGACGCCTGCCCGATGAACGTACTTAGTGGCAACACTTAGCGAACGTACGTAGCGAAAGTACGTATCGAAAGTACTTTGCGAATGCACGTAGCGTTGAACCAAGCGATTTTTACACTTTTTTGATGAATAGCTAATTTAGTCATTTATCTATATAACTACGCCCACTCTCTTATACGAGTCCCCTTTGATGTTTCACTTCATCGTTGCCATACCCTGCCTGATGGTTATTGCCCGTTTCCTGGCACCGCTGCGTTGGCCGTTATGGGTCAAGATTGCCCTTAGCGCGTTACTGCTGCTCGTGTCACAGCACCACCTGCTGACGTTTTTGGCCTTTGGCAGCATGTTCTCCCCCGAGGTACCCAGAAGTATGGTGCTGATGATCAACTGGCTGTTCGGCACCGTTCTTTTCCTGGCGGCGTTACAACTCATCGTTGATGCGGTAACACTTCTTTTAATGGCAGCAAAAAGGCGGCGACTCAAAATCCCTGCCTCGTTACGTTATGCGATCGGGATAATCGCGCTGGCAATCGCAGCCTTTGGGGTCAACCAGGCAGTACGCGTACCGCCCATGAAGGAGGTTGAAGTAGCCATTACTGGGCTGCCCACGCAGTTTGACGGATATCAAATAATTCATTTAACCGACCTGCATATCAGCCGGTTATTTGAGGCGCCATGGGTTAAAGCGGTGGTCACCAAAACCAACGCCTTGGCGCCTGATTTAATCGTAATTACCGGCGACCTGATCGACGGCGACCTTGAAACCCGACGGATGGATGTAGCACCGCTTCAAGCGCTTTCGGCGCCGGATGGCGTTTATGCAAGCCCCGGCAACCATGAATATTACTTTGGGTACGAGCAGTGGATGGCGCATTACCAGTCACTTGGTATGCAGACGCTGGCCAATCAACATGCTGTGATCACACGAGACGGTGCCCACCTGGTACTTGCTGGCATCACCGATTTAAGGGCGCCGCGCACCGGCTGGCCTGCGCCGGATGTAGACGAGGCAATCGCTGGTGCTCCCGCTAGCGCGCCGATTATCCTGCTTGACCACCAGCCTTTTGATGCCACCAGGGCAGCTGCCGCCGGGGTTGATGTGCAGCTTTCCGGCCACACCCACGGCGGCATGATTTGGGGGTTTGATCGTATTGTGGCCTTGGCCAATAACGGTTTTGTCTCGGGCTTTTACGATGTTGACGGAATGACGCTTTACGTCAATAACGGCACCGGGCTCTGGCCTGGCTTTGCACTGCGCTTAGGCAAGCCTTCAGAGCTCACCCGTATTACGCTGCGTCAGGGGTAAGCGCCAAGGGTAAGACACCGCTCGGCCCACTGCCGTACTTCAGGGTAGGCGCGCTGTTCAAATACACCAAAGCCATCAAGGCTTCGCGCCTTGAGCGGTGTAAACACCGGCATACTCAGGCCGCACAAAAAATGGGCTAGCCGCTGGCTGTTAGGAGGCTGGCCTGTTTGCGCCGTATGGCGCTCGATAAAGGGCACGGCGTAACGGCTGAAATCGGCGTCTGTCAGTGCCGGTAAAGACGGCGCGGCGGGCAACTGAACGCGATGCCCATAGCAGACCGAGCAGTGCCCGCACCAGCTGTCGTCGCTTGCGCTTAACGTGGTGTCGCCAAAGTGCTCGGTTAAACGCCGAGTCAGGCATGTATCGGACTCAAAGAGCGCCAGCATGGCCTGCAGTCGCTCAATCTCGCTTTGCTCGCGCACTAAGCACTCGTCATATAGCTGGTTCGCCAGCCTCTCAAGGCTGAATGCCGGCTGACGGACGTCATACACGTCGGTCATTCGTTTGCCTTCCAGCGTTAGCCAGCCTTTGTCCTGAAAGTACTCAAGAGCGGTGATTACACGGGCGCGGGAGGCATCAATCTGCTGCGCCTGCCCAGCCGCATGTAGCCGTTCAAAATCCACGCTCCCCCAAGTGCGGGCGATGGGGATGTTGTCGACCAGCAGGCGGACAAAGGTCGCCCGTTCGTCTTGAAAGCGCGCGACCAGCGCCTCTGGTTCAGTGTGATAACGCAGCCGGTACTCCGCCAGAAAGGCAAAGCGCGGTGCAATAATGCCGTGCATTTCCAGCCGTACCAGCAGGGTTTTCAATGGCAGCAGGCGAATATTGGTATCGCGCGACAACACATTGAGCAGCACTTCCCATTGCCGCTCGGGCGTGGCACCGGCAGCGGCGATCTCTTCAAGCAAGCGCACAATGCCCACATATTCCGGCGTATCGCCATACACAAAGTTTTCCAGCACACGCAGGCCATCGCGCCCTGCCATGGTCAGGCAAGTGGAAGGTAAGCCATCGCGCCCTGCCCGGCCGATCTCCTGGCTATAGTTCTCGATGGATTTGGGCAGGTCAAAGTGCACGACGTTGCGAATATTGCCTTTATCGATGCCCATGCCAAACGCAATAGTAGCCACGATGCACGGCGACTCCCCGCTCATAAACTGGCGCTGAATCTCGTCTCGTCGCGATGAATCCAGCCCCGCGTGATACGCCTGAGCGTTGATTCCCTGGGCAGCCAAGGCGCTGGCTACCTGTTCAGCAGTTTGCTGCAAGGTGACATAAATGATGCTGGGCGCTTCATTGCCCGGCTGCATTTGGGGTTTTAGCCAATCAATCAGATGCTGCTGGCGGTTACCTGCCACTGGGTGCACCAGTAATTCAAGGTTGGGCCGATAGAAGCCGGTGGTAATCACATTGTTTGGATCAATGGAAAACTTCTCACCCATGTCGGCGATCACCGCAGGCGTGGCCGTGGCGGTCAGCAGCAACACTTGAGGGATTGCGAACTCGTGCTGGTACTCGGGTAACTTGAGATAGTCCGGGCGAAAGTTATGCCCCCATTCAGACAAGCAGTGGGCTTCATCGACCACTAACAGCGAAATATTCACCTGGCGTAGAAAATTCCGGAAACGCTCGTTCTTGAGCCGCTCCACCGACACCATGAGAATCTTCAACTCGCCGCTTCTGGCGCGCTCCATCACATCACGCACGGTGTCGCGGTCCTGGGTAGAATCAATAGTGGCCGCCGCCACGCCATGCCGGGTTAAAAAGGCCAGCTGGTCCTGCATCAGCGCTAAAAGCGGTGACACCACTAACGTTAAATGGGGTAGATGCAGCGCAGGCAACTGATAACACAGTGACTTCCCCGCACCGGTGGCGAAGATAGCCGCCGTGGAGTGGCCCTTTAACACCCGGGAGACCACGGCCTGCTGGCCGCCGCGAAAGTCATCAAAACCGAATACGTCTTTCAGCGTTTGTTGCGGCGTCGGTGAGGACATATAGCTTCCTGATGGTAACGTACTGGAATATGCGGCGATTTTTCAGCCTGAATTAGCCATCTGACCTGCTCAAAAAGTGCACTAAAATGCCTTTTCAAGCGCAAAGCGCGGTTGGGTCTGGCCCTCTTTATTTACTGTCTCCATAAACATTTCAAGCGGGCGCACCCACAGCCCGTACTCCCCATAAAGGGCGCGGTAGATCACCAGTGGCTCTTCGGTTTCACTGTGGTGGGCAGTGCCAACCACTTCATAAAGTGCGCCTTTATAGTGGCGGTAAATACCGGGAACGGGGGCGGTCATTGGCTTTCCTTCTGAGTGGCTGGCTGGTTGGCTTTTTTAGCCAGGCGTTCGAGCACTTTGGAGGCTGCGACAAAGCCGAACGTGCCGGTGACGAACGTGGCGGCGCCAAAACCCGAGGCGCAGTCCAGCCGGGTGGCGTCACCGCTGCCGGGCTTTTGCAGGCACACTTCACCGTCGCTACCGGGATACACCAGCTGCTCGTCGGAGTAGACACACTCGACCGAGAAGCGCCGCTTGGGGTTGCGCGAGAAGTTGTAATCCCGGCGCAGACGCGAGCGCACTTTGGATAACAGCGGGTCGTGCTCGGTACGGGTTAAGTCGGCCACTTGAATACGTGTGGGGTCGGTTTGCCCGCCGGCGGCACCGGTCACGGTAATCGGGATTTTACGCCGCTTGCACCAGGCAATCAGCGCGGCCTTGGCGATAACGCTGTCGATGGCATCCACTACATGGTCGGCGTCCTCGGGAATGCGCTCGGCCAGGTTCGTGGGCGTGACAAATGCCGTGTCAGCGACGATGTCGATGTCAGGCGCAATCAGGCGACAGCGTTCCGCCAGCACGTCCACTTTTGGTTTACCGATAGTGCCATCCAACGCGTGCAGTTGACGGTTGACGTTGGAGACACACACATCGTCCAGGTCGATCAAGGTAAGCTTACCGATACCTGAGCGCGCCAGCGCCTCCACTGTCCAGCTACCTACGCCACCTACGCCCACCACCACCACATGCGCATGGCGAAACGCGGTAGCCGCACGCTGCCCGTAAAGGCGCCGAATACCGCCAAAACGGAATTCATAGTCGTTAGAAACATGGTCGTTAGAAGCCGTGCCAGCAGAGGCTGGCTCAGCACTTGCCGGGGTAACCGGTGGAAGTGAAGGCGTAGTAGACATGGCAAGCTCTTTTTAAAGCGTTTGAAGGGCAGAGGGCGGTGTCAGCGGCGGTGTCCGCACGCTGTCCAACGGCAGGTGGCCTGCCCAGCCTAAATGATGGAACAAGGCGGTCATGGTGTCATCTAGGGCACAGGTTAGCGCAACCCGTTTAGCCAGCACGGGGTGATCAAAGGCTAAATGCGTAGCCGCCAACAACAAGCGTGGCGCATTCAGTTGGTCGGCAAAAAAGCGATTGTGGACGCTTTTACCGTGCTTGGCATCACCAATGATGGGGTAACCGCGCCGGGATAAATGGCGGCGAATTTGATGGCGGCGCCCGGTAAGCGGGCGCGCCTCCATAAGCGAATAACGGGCTACTGGGTAGCGGTCGACCTGAACGGGAAGCTCAACACTGTCCAGGCGGCGTATATCGGTCATGGCGGGCATCGCAGGCATTTCTGCTTTAGGCCGCGAGCCATCCTCTTCACGTAGCGGATAGTCCAGACGCGCCTCATCAGGTGCTTTGCCACGCACCACCGCCAGGTAGCGCTTTTCGACCTGGCGTTCACTAAACGCTTCGCTTAAAAGCCCGGCGACAGTCGAGGAGAGGGCAAACACAATAACGCCCGACGTCGGCCGGTCCAGCCGGTGCACAGGATAAACGCGTTTGCCTATCTGATCACGCAGCTGCTGCAACAAAAACTGCGTTTCACCCCGTGCCAGCGCCGAGCGGTGTACTAAAAGCCCGGCGGGCTTATGCACGGCGACAAGGTGCTCATCCTGATAGAGGATTCTAAGCGGCAACATAGCACTTCCTGGGTAAAAACGAGGCGCTATTGTCGCGGCTGAGCAGGCTGATGTCATCCGTAACGTTAGGTTAAAGCTAGCCAACCAGCGTTGGCAACATGGGGACTCGGCAACTACCTTGTAAAGGCACCCCTTCGGGGGCTTCCACGGAACAGGAAAGGAGAACGAACTATGCGTTATTCAGCTCCGCTCACCGGTATCGCCGCAGCCCTGCTACTGGCCACTACCGCTAGTGCTCAAACCAATGAGAGCGAATCGCTTGAAGTGAATATGCACGAGGTAACGTCCGAAGGTGTAAACGATGCGCTCGGTACCGTGACGATTGAAAGCTCCGAACTCGGAGGTGTGTTATTGACGCCCTCCATCACCGGTCTAGAGCCAGGTATTTATGGTTTCCACCTGCACCAGAACCCCAGCTGCGAACCGGCCGAAAACGATGACGGCGAAATGACCGCTGCCCAGGCCGCCGGCGGCCACTACGACCCGGACAATACCGATACTCATCAGGGTCCTTATGGCGAAGGCCACTTGGGTGACCTGCCGGTACTGACCGTCAACGACGATGGGGAAGCGAACCTGCCCGTGCTGGCACCTCGGCTGAGCATGGACGACATAACAGACCGCGCCCTGATTATTCATGAGGGCGGCGACACGTATGAAGACGAGCCACACTTGGGTGGCGGTGGTGCGCGCATGCTCTGCGGTGTGACACCTTCATAACGCGCTTACGTTACGCAAGAAGATGACCGGGCAGCCTAAGGCTGCCCGTTTTCATATTGATGTGTGTCATTACGCTCAGTGGGCCACTAAAGTCTTAAAGCGGTTTGCTTAACGACACTGTACATTCTGCCAACTAATCAGCGCCCTAGCTGATTTTTCATCTGTCGTCTTTCACTATCCCCTGACCACTGAGTGCCCAACATGATTACCTTTATCGTCTCGATACTGCTGTTAATCGTGGGTTATTTTACCTACGGTAAATTCGTTGAACGGGTCTTTGTCACTGATCGCAAGCGTCAAACGCCTGCCTATAGTATGCGTGACAACATCGACTACGTACCGATGAACACAACGCGTAACTCGCTTATCCAACTACTTAATATTGCCGGTGTCGGGCCCATTTTTGGCCCTATTCTTGGCGCACTTTACGGTCCGGTCGCCTTCGTCTGGATCGTGGTTGGGTGTATTTTCGCCGGTGCGGTGCATGATTATCTAACGGGCATGATCTCGATTCGCAACCACGGCGCTCACCTGCCTCAACTGGCGGGCAAGTTCCTGGGTAAAGTCATGAAGCACGTGGTTAACGGCTTTGCGATTTTACTACTGTTGCTGGTGGGTACCGTATTTGTCACCTCCCCCGCCGCGCTGCTGGACAATATGACGCCGATATCACTTACCCTGATTATTATGGCGATTTTTGTCTACTACCTGATTGCGACACTGCTACCGATTGATAAGGTGATCGGCCGCATCTACCCCTACTTTGGTGCGCTGTTACTGTTCAGCGCGGCGGGTATCGGCATTGGCATGATCGTGACGGGCGCGCCGATCCCTGAGCTTTCGTTCCAGAATATGCATCCGGAAGGCGCACCTATCTTCCCGTTACTGTTCTTAACCATATCCTGCGGTGCGCTGTCTGGTTTTCATGCCACCCAAACGCCCATTATTTCGCGCACCACTCAGAACGAAACCAGCGGGCGCAAAATCTTTTACGGCATGATGATCACCGAAGGCATTATCGCCATGATCTGGGCAGCAGCAGCCATGAGCCTGTTCCACGGTGACCAAAGCCTTTCTGACGTGTTGGCAGCGGGCGGTCCTGCGGCCGTGGTAAGCGAAGTATCCACCACCATGCTTGGCGCCGTCGGCGGCACGCTGGCGGTACTGGGCGTTATCGTTCTTCCGATCACCTCTGGCGACACCGCGTTTCGTAGCGCACGCATGATCATTGCCGACTACCTGAAAATTGATCAGCGCCCGATCGTTAAGCGTCTGCTAATCGCCGTACCTCTGTTTGTTGTGTCGTACGCACTCACCCACATGGACTTCACGCTACTGTGGCGTTACTTCTCTTGGGCAAACCAGACCACCGCCGTGATCGCGCTATGGGTCGCCACGATGTATCTGGTGCTATCGCGCAAACCGTACCTGATTACGTCAATTCCGGCGGTCTTCATGACCATGGCCACCTTTACCTATATCGCCTACGCGCCGATTGGTTTTGGCCTGCCACTGCAGGTGAGCTATGTGGTGGCGGCACTGGGTACGCTGGTGTGTATCGCCCTGTTTATGAAGCGTGTACGTCGTTTAAGCCGCGCGACCTTTACGGTCGATGAGCCTGCCACGAACTTTAGCGAAGACGTTCTCGCGACCTCCTCCAAATAAATCCATCCCCCGGGCAGCCTGCTGCCCGGTATGCATTAAGCGCTGCACCGTCAGCGCTTTTTTATGCCTATCCTTTTGTCATCTCTGCTACATTTTTCATCACTCCCACGCCTGCTCTTTCTATTACTCTCTTCCTCTGCTCCCGGATTTTATTACGGCATATTGTCGACCCCATAGAAAACGTTATATCATAACCATTAATAGCGATTTAATGGCCTGATTTGAGATGTTGGCAATGTGCAGCGACCCCGTTTTATCCGTGCGTAATCTGCGCATTCAAATTGACCAACAGCCGGTGGTTGATGGCCTCTCCTTTGACGTGATGGCCGATGAGCGCGTATGCCTATTGGGCGCATCGGGGTCGGGGAAATCATTTACCGCGAAAGCGGTGTTAGGGCTTTTACCGCCTAATGCTCAGGTACAAGGAAGCATTCGCCTTCTTGGCCAGGACGTTATTCACACCCCTGCTGCACAGCGGCGCAATGAAACCCGCGTATCCATGGTGTTTCAGGATTCGCTTTCGGCGCTCAACCCGCTGGTGACTATCGGCTCCCAGCTGCGCGAGCCCTTCACGCGCCACCACGGCTTATCGCGTAAAGCGGCCATGCAGGCCGTTATTGCGTTACTGGAAGCCATGGGGCTTCCTGACCCTCAGCGGTTGATTAAACGCACGCCTGCCGAGCTTTCCGGTGGTCAACGCCAGCGCGTGTGTATCGCGCTTGCCATGGCCTGTAAAACCTCGTTGCTCGTTGCTGATGAGCCTACGACCGCACTGGATGTCGTCACCCAGGCGCAGGTACTCCGCGCCCTGCGCGAACATACCGGCAAAACGGCCACGTCTCTGCTGTTTATCACTCACGACCTTCACGCCGCCGCTCAGCTGTGCCAACGCGCGGTGGTTATCGAGCGCGGCGTCATGATTGAAAGCGGTGAGCTGGATACGCTGATTACCGCCCCACAACACCGCTTTACTCAAGAGTTAGTGGCCGCGGCACACAGCGTACAGCCAGCCGAGTTCACGAGCGTGGCCGAATCTCTATCCGTTGATTACTTAAAGAGCGCCTGATGCAAAGCCCCCTACCGTTTAGTCTTCAGGAAGCACTCGTGGGTAGAGAAGCATTTATATCGGCACGCGGGCTTAATAAAAGCGTCACGCTACCACGTGAGGTGTTTTGGCGAGCAGGTGAGCGTAAGCACATCATCAACAATGTTGACCTTACGCTTTACCCCGGCGAACGCGTGGGGCTAGTGGGCTTGTCCGGCTCGGGTAAAACCACCTTGTTGCGCTCGCTGCTGGCGATTGAAGCGCCTGATAGTGGGTCAATTACCTGCCAACATAAAGTAGTGCGCCCCGCGTCCACGGCCCGCCTGCGCTGGTACCGCCAGGCGGTTCAGTATATTCCCCAGGACCCGGCTTCTTCGCTTGACCCGCGAATGAGCGTGCGCGCACTGGTTGCTGAGCCGCTGATTCGCCTTCAGGTGAAGTGCGACCCGATTGAGCGCGCCCAAGAAGCACTTGAGCACGTGGGGTTGGGCACTTCATTCCTGGACCGCAAACCCCATGAGCTTTCCGGCGGCCAGGCGCAGCGGGTAGCCATTGCCCGAGCCATCGCTACCCGCCCGCGTTTTTTACTGGCCGACGAGCCGCTTAGCGGGCTTGACCTGCCGGTACGCGCCCAGGTGATTAACGTGCTGAAGCGGCTTTGCGATGAGAACGGCACAGGCCTGCTGATGGTGTCCCACGATTTATCCGTGGTCGCCAACCTGTGCAAGCGCACCCTGGTAATGGACGACGGTAGGATCGTTGAAGACCGCCCTACCACTGAGCTTTGGCGCGCCCCCCGCCATCTCATCACGCTTGATTTGATCAAGGCCGTCTCTCAACTGCCTACCTGCGCTTACCCGCACTGTCGTCCGACGGACGTGGGGGCGCTTGTATAGCGGGCTTATAAACAACCTATCCGCGACTCATAACTCGTTTCGCCAACATGGCGTCCAAGCGTTTGCTTACGAACGTTTGGCGGCTGTTGTTAACGTCTACTTCTGTTCCTGACATGGAGACTCCCCAATGCTACGCCACAAGTTTCGCCTACCGTTACCCGCTGTCCTGGCCGCACCTTTTCTACTCGCTGGCTGCTTTGATAACCAGCGTGATGAAAACTCTGCCGCACCAGACGCCGACGAGCGAATTAGCGTCGCGATGCTTCAGCCGCCGCGTTCAGGGTTGAGTCCGTTATCCGACGACGCGTTTAAGCTATCGCGCTGGAGTAACGCTGAAACTCTGGTTCGTCTGGACACCAACAGTGACCCGCAGCCGTTTCTGGCGACCGAGTGGGAGCAGGTGGACGACCAAACGTGGCGCTTTGTGATTCGTGACGGTGTGGTTTTCCACGACGGTACCGAGCTGACCGCCAACGACGTCGTGAACTCCCTGACAGCCGCCACTCTAGCGGCCCCCAAGCCGCGTATTCTGGACGGCGTTAACATGACCATTGAAGCCGATGGCGACAATGCCGTGCTGGTACGTACCGAGAAAGCCGACCCGCTGATTGCCAACCGGCTTTCCAGCCCGCAGCTGGCGATTCTAGCCGCTAGCGCCTATGGCGACGATGGCCGGGTGAATCCCATCGAAGCAGGCACCGGCCCTTTTATTTTGAAAGAGATCAATGGCACCACCAGCGCCACGCTTGACCGGTTCGATGATTACTGGGGCGAGCCCGCCGCCATTGCCGGTATCGATGCGGATTATGTCTCCGACGGTACGGCTCGCGCCGCTGCCCTGAGAACCGGCACTGCCGATGTGGTAGAAGCCATTCCGGTATCGCAAGTGGCGCTGCTGGACCAGGCGCTGGTGCACGAAGTGCCCATGCCGCGCACCAACACGCTGTATCTGAACACACAGTCAGGCCCCATGGCGGACCCCGGCCTGCGAGCGGCCGCGCGTGAGGCGATTGATCGTGCCGCCATTGTGAAGACCGTTTACGAAGGTCGTGCCGATATTTCCGAAGGTCTGCTGGGTCCGGCACTGGCCTGGGCAAGCGACTACCGCACCTCAATAGATGACCGTGCCGCGCCTACCGCACCAGAGGGCGTCGAAATCACTCTGGCGACCTTTACCGATCGCGCTGAGTTGCCGGAAGTCGCCGTCCTGCTTGAGCAGCAGTTGACCCAGGCTGGCTTCAAGGTGACGCAGGAAGTACGCGAGTACGCCCATATTGAGTCCGACGCGTTAGCCGGTGAGTTTGATGCCTTTATCCTGTCGCGTGCCACTGTGCTGGATTCTGGCGACCCGGTGGCCTACATGTACAGCGACTTCGCCTGCGAAGGCTCTTTCAATATCGCCCAGCTTTGCGACCCGGCCGTTGATGAGGCGCTTGCCAACGCTTCACAGCAGCCCACCGGTGAAGCACGCCGCCAAGCGATTATCGACGCTGAAGCCGCTATTCTGCGCACCGATGCGGCGATCCCGATGCTCCACGAGCGGGTCATTCAGGGGGAATCGGCACGGGTTAGCAACGCCGAACGCGACCCGCGTGAGCGCATGCTGATCACCGAAAAAACCGCTATCGATACTGATAGCGAGTCCTGAAGGCGCGCCACGCATGATTAACGCAACATCACAGACCCTGTGGCGCCGCTTACGCATCGAGCCGTTTATTCCCCTGTTGTCACGCCTAGTGACGCTGGCAGGCGTTGTGGTTCTGGTGGGGCTACTGCCCTGGCTTTCAGGCCGCGACCCGGCGCTCAGCATCTTGCGGGCGCGTTCTGCCGAGCAGGAGGCAACACCAGAAGCACTGGCGGCCATTCGTGCTCAGTTGGGCCTTGAATCCGGGCCGCTGGAGATGCTGAAGCACTGGCTGCTGGGGCTTTTGCAGGGTGATGCAGGTAACTCATGGATTTCAGGCGCACCGGTGCTGCCCAGCCTGCTAAAAAGCGCACAGGTATCCTTGCTGCTAATGAGCTTTGCCATGCTGGTGGCGGTGGTTACCGCAACGCTTATTTGCCTGCCAGTGGTGCGGCAGGGTTTGCGTGGCCAGATTAGCCGCTCGCCTGGCACCGTGGGCGCGGCATTAACGGCCCTGCCGGAGTTTCTCCTCGCCTCACTACTGCTGGTGGTGTTTGCCGCCTGGCTTAACTGGCTGCCGCCCTATGGCTGGCGCGGCTTAAGCTACGCGGTGCTTCCCGCATTGGCGCTGGGGCTTCCCGCAGGCGGCCTGCTGGGCCGCTTGTTCAGCGATGGCCTCTCGGCCACCTTTACCGAGCGTTGGGTGGCCACCTGGAGTGTGGCGGGCTTCTCTCATCGCCGTATTACGCTCTCCGTTCTGCGCCGTACGCTGCCAAGCCTTATGCCCCAGGTGGGTATGGTCATGGTCGGCCTAACCGGCGGTGCGATAGCCGTCGAGCAGGTATTTTCGATTCCGGGCCTTGGCCGGGCAACGCTGGGAGCGGCATCAGCCCAAGACATGCCTGCACTGCAAACCGGCATTCTTATTCTGCTGGTGATTGCGATTGTGCTGGGCAGCCTTGCCAATATTGGCCGCGCGCTGCTGCTCGGCCGGACATTTCGGCTGGGCGCTCTGCCCGTGACCCACACCGAGCAAAGCGTATCGCGGCGAGCGTGGATCGTCCCGAGCGTCGCGGTTCTTCTGCTGTGTGTGCTAGTGATTGCAGGCATTACTCGAGATCCGTTTAGTTCGGCCTTTATGCGCCTGGAAACACCCAGCCTTGGCTTGCCGCTAGGCGCGGACGGCACTGGGCGCGATATTCTGGCCCGCGTGGCCCATGGCGCGCTCTCCACGATTGGCATGGCGGTTGCGGTAGTATTTTTCACGCTGATTCTGGGGCTCTTGATTGGCCTGGCACCCAAGCTTGCCACCGGCCCCATAGAGATTACCAAGGCAACGCCGCCCACCATTGCGGGTCTTATCGTGGCCGGTTTGATGGGACCCAGCACCAGCGGCGCCGTTATTGCGGTTACCGCGGTGGCCTGGGCACCCTTGGCGGCGCATACAGCAGCGCTGGTCGCCGAGGCAAAAGCCCAGCCTCACGTGCGCATAACGCCCCTTCTAGGAGTGGGGCAGCTGCGCTTGATGGGCCGCTATATTCTTCCTGCGGTGATTGGCCCGGTATTTCGCCACGCCATGCTGCGCTTGCCTGGGGTTGCGCTGGCGCTTGCGGCACTGGGCTTTTTGGGTCTGGGGCCACGGCCACCTTCGCCAGAGTGGGGGTTAGTGCTGGCAGAAGGTATGCCGTACATTGAGCGTGCGCCCTGGGCGGTGCTGATTCCTGCGCTGGCGCTGGTGCTGCTCTCGGTACTGGCGGTATCGCTTTCAAGTTTTGTGGGGGCAAGCAAGCCCGCCCGTTAGGCAATAGCACTCATGACAGGCAAAAAAATGCCCCCGACACTGTCGGGGGCATTTTTGTGAGCGGTCGTCAATAAGTGCTGGGCTAGCGCTTACTCGTGGTCGCCCGCCAGCTGCATTTGGCGCAGCATGTAGTTCTGAATACCGACCTGCTCAATCAACTTCAACTCGGTTTCGATATGGTCAATGTGCTCTTCTTCATCGGCGAGCAGATCACGCAGCAAATCACGTGAAACGTAGTCTTTAACGCTTTCACAATACGTGATGGCTTCGATGTAGTCGTTACGGCCGTCGTGCTCAATACGCAGATCGCTTTCGAGCATCTCTTTAACGTTTTCGCCAATGTGCAGCTTGCCCAAGTCCTGAAGGTTAGGAATACCTTCCAGGAACAGGATGCGCTCAATTAGCTTATCGGCGTGCTGCATCTCTTCAATGGACTCGTCATATTCCCATTTAGCGAGCGCTTTTAGGCCCCAATCCTTGTACATCTTGGCGTGCAAGAAGTACTGATTGATAGCGATAAGCTCGTTGCCTAACGCTTTGTTGAGATGCTGAATTACCTGGGGATCACCTTTCATGACGTCACCTTTTCGTTGTAATGCTGAGAGTTTCTAAGCAATCAAACAGTTACGTTAACAAAGGAGTATAGGCCACGCAAAGGCATACTCCCAGTTTTCTGAGAGTATAAAGAAGAGATCAAAAAATTCAAACAAATCAGTTATTTGCTAACGATAACTCTAACAAGAGTGATTCGCGTCATACGGCGTAAGCGAGACTCATATCGGCTTCCAAACGGGCATTTTGTACCGCTTCACGCGTTAGCGATTTAGCCATACAAGCGCACTTTCCACACTGGGTCGCACAGCCGGTGGCTTCACGTACTTCTCGCCAGCTGCGCGCTCCGTCGCTCACTTGCTGACGTATCTGATGATCGGTTACTCCCTTGCACACACAAACGTACATGGCGACACCTCATTAATCACATGAGGTGAATGTAAATGATTCGCATACATCTTTGCAAGTAAAAACAGATGCTCTTTAGCAGTGATTGCCCTTAGCATCTAGCTTTTATTATTCAATTCAGCTTGTTAGTTATTTAGTTGCGAAGAAACTAATGTTTTTTTGTCCTAGCGTTTTTGCACTACCACCGTACAGGTATGGGAGGCGATATCTGGCCAGCTGCGCCGCTGCTTATCGACAAGCACCCACCCATAGCCCGTGCCCAGCGCCGCCAGCGAGAGCCAAGCCGTGACACAGCGAACAAGGCCTTGCTTAAGGGTGATTTTTTGCCCGTTCGGTGCTTGCACGCGCAGGTGCCATGCCTGCATACCCAGCGTCATGCCGCTACGAGACCAGAAAAAGCAGAAGAAAAAAGTGACGGAGACCAGTAACAGCGCGCGCAGGCTCCAAACCGATAGCGCAGAAGCCCCCACGGCTTCAACGGGCTGCCCCAACACCAGTCGAAAAAAAGCCAGATGGACAATGGTTACAATCAGCCAAAGCGCCACCACCAACACGCTGTCGTAGAGCAGAGCGCCTAGGCGGCGACCTAAACCAGCGCCCATGACGTCAGCCATTACGGCGCAGGAAGTAAACCCCAACAGCAGCGCAGGCGAGTGTTGGCACCAGCACTGCCCATACGGGCGAAAACCCAAAGATCGTCGACGCAGGCGCAAGCAGATCCTGCATATATTTAAATGACAGCCCGGTCACGACGCCATAAAAGACGCGAGTCCCTGCCGCCACAGTACGCAGCGGGCCAAACACGAAGGACGCCGCTATCAATACCAGCGATCCCATGGTGAGGGGCATTAAGACTTTTTGCCAAAAGTACAACAGCGGTTGATCCGCCGTTAAGCCTTGCTCTTGCAGGTAGCGTGCATACGCCCATAGCTCGCTGGGTGCCTGACTATCGACCGAGCGCAGCAGACGCTCTAACTGCACCGGCGTAATCTGTGTTTCCCAAACAGCACTGGCCTGATAGTCGGATTCAGTGCGGTCATCATAGATACGTGTCGTGGTGATGTTTGCAAGCCGCCAGGCGCCCTCTTCCCAGTGCGCCCGGTCAGCGTGGGTGGCTTCCACCAGGCGGCGCCCATCAAACCGGTAGCGGGTTAAATCAAGTACGACCTCATCGGCCCGTATGGCACCAAATCGGTAAACGCTGTCGCCTTCAAACTGCCAGCCGCTACGGCTGGCGGGTTGAGCGCTTTCCCCCTGGCGCTGCTCAAGCCGCCACGCTTCGGCAAACTGCTCGGTGCGCGGGCTTACAAACTCAGCAACCAGTAGCACGGCCACAACCACCAGCAACACCGGTTTCATCACACCCCAGACGATGCGCGCCAGCGAACGACCTGAAGCACGCATCACGGTCAGCTCGTTGCTGGAAGCCATACTTCCCAAGCCAATGAGCGCGCCTATCAGTACCGCTACGGGCGCGTATTGATAAAATCGCCAAGGCACACGCATCAGCAGATAGAGAAACACATCAAGCGCGGTAAAATTCCCTTGTACATCGCTCAGGTCACCAATGTAGGCAATGGTGATATCCAGCCCCAGCAGGACGAACTGCACAACGATAATTGCCCCCAGCACGTTGCGAGCGATGTAACGATCCAGACGATCAGCCAGCATTAGCGCATCCCCTTACGTTGTGAGCGCCACAAAAGCAGCAAGCCGAGGCCTAAAAACAAGAGATGCACGGGCCAAACGCCAACCAATGGCGAGAGCTTTCCACTGCCAATCGCATCGACCGCTGCAAGCAGTAAGCTCAAATAAGCCACATACAAAAACACCGCCGGTAGTAGCTTGGCAAACCGGCCCTGGCGTGGGTTCACCCGAGAAAGCGGCTGGGCGATAAGCGCTAATACAAAGACCATGAACGGCAAACCGGTACGCCACTGAAACTGCGCCTGGGCACGTGGGTTAGGGTCATCCCAAAGCTCCGCGGTGGTAGCGTACTCAATAGAATCAAACTCCTGAAGGCCGCGACTTAACCCCAGGCGCATCGTATAGCGTTCAAACGTTAGCCGTTGAGCATCCTGCTGGCCCGGCACCACACCGTAACGCTCGCCATTTTCCAATATTAAAAAGCGGCTGCCCGTTTCAACGCGCGTTTCCTGATACCCCGAACCGGCCCGAGTAACAAAGCTATGTGGGTTCTCTGTATTAGGCCGTTCATGAACCAACACCTCTTGCATCTCGGTGCCGTCGCTGCTGAAATCGCTGATATAAGCGGTACGCCCACCACCGAAATCCTGGAATCGCCCGGGCGCCAGTACCGATACATCCAACCGGCTGCGCTGCTCTTCAAGCGTCGCTGCCGTTTGCAACGCCCCGGCGGGGGTTAGCCACAAGCTACAAAAGCCCACCAGCACCGCCACTACCGAGGCGGGCAGCAACGTTACTCGCAACAGCCGCAGAGGGCTCATGCCACAGGCCACCATTACGGTGATTTCGCTGTTCATATACATTTGGCCATAGGCCAGCAGGATGCCTAGAAAAAACGCAAGCGGAAGCACCAGTTCCATAAAGCCGGGTAGATGAAACATCATCAAGCTACCCAGAATGGTAACGGGGATATCTCCCTCCGCCGCGTCAGAGAAGTAACGAATAAAACGACTGCCCATAATGACCAGCAGTAAGATCCCTGCCACAGCCGACATGGTGAGTAACACTTCGCGAGTTAAGTACCGAAATAAAATCAATGCCCTCTCCGGCTAATCGTGCAGGATGCCATGCAATGCGCCCATGGCTTGGGTACACTAACCCAACACCCAGTACGGGGCATTATCCCGAATCCCTCGATGCTTGTCTTGTTGGAGACGTTATGGAATTTTCCGTTCAGACCGCCAATCCGGCCAAAACCGAAACGGCTTGTCTCGTCATCCCCATGTTTAAAGGTAGCGACTTGTTGCCCACGGCCGCCAGCCTGGACGACGCCAGTGAACGTTTAATCGGTCAGTTGCTTGAGCGCGGCGATTTCGATCCAGCTCTTGGCAACGTACAGATGATTCCTTTCGCGCCGGGGCTTTGCGCAGAACGGCTTTTGTTAGTAGGCCTCGGAGAGCGCGAAAAGTGCCAGGAAGGCGCCTTTTTAAAAGCGCTGGACGCAGCCATGGTGGCACTGACCAAGCTGCCCGTCGATGAAGCAAGCATCGCGTTTAATGATGTTCCTCTTGAAAGCCGCGACAGCAGTTGGAAAGCGCGTAAGGTGCTGGAGGCCGCAGAACGCGCGGTTTACCGCTTTGACCAGTTTAAGTCTCAGCCAGCACCTTTAGCACGCCTTAACGCACTCACGCTGTTTAGCGAGCCTGAAAACGCGACGCTAACCCAACAAGGCGCCCAGATTGGCGCAGCGATTGGCCAAGGCATCAACTACGCCCGCACGTTGGGCAATTTACCGGGCAATGTGTGCACGCCAAGCTACCTGGCCCAACAGGCCGAGCAGTTGGGCAAGACGTCCAACGGCGCGTTAGAGGTGGATATTCTCGACGAAGAGGCGCTGGATGCCCTCGGCGCTGGCTCACTACTGTCGGTTGGCCGAGGCAGCCACGAGCCTACGCGCTTGATTGTCATGAAGTACAACGGTGCGACGGAGAGTGAAGAAGCCCCCCACGTCCTGGTAGGCAAAGGGATCACGTTTGACACCGGCGGCATTTCGCTGAAACCCGGCGAAGGCATGGACGAAATGAAATTCGACATGTGCGGCGCCGCCAGCGTATTCGGCACCGTGAAGACCATGCTTGCGCTCAAGCCCAAGCTCAACCTGGTATTTATTGTCGCCGCCGCAGAAAACATGCCCGATGGCCTTGCCACCAAGCCTGGCGATATTATTAAAACGCTGAAAGGTCTAACGGTTGAAGTGCTTAATACTGATGCCGAGGGCCGCCTGGTACTGTGCGACGCACTGACCTACGCCGAGCGCTTTAAACCAGCAAGCGTTGTCGATATCGCCACGCTAACAGGCGCGGTAATTGTTGGCCTGGGCCACCACGCGACGGGCCTGCTCTCCAACGATGACGACCTGGCGCTCGATTTGCTGGAAGCCGGTGAAGCCTCCTGGGACCGCGCCTGGCATTTACCCTTGTGGGATGAGTACCAGGAGCAGTTGGAATCCAACTTTGCCGACCTGGCCAATATTGGCGGGCGCCCAGCAGGTACGATTACCGCCGCGTGCTTTTTATCGCGCTTTGCCGATCATTTCCCATGGGCGCACCTGGATATCGCCGGTACCGCTTGGCACTCGGGCAAACAGAAAGGCGCCACCGGCCGCCCGGTTGGCCTGCTTTCCCAGTACCTGCTAGACCGTGAAGCCGACGGCCAGGTAGAAATCAGCGCCAACTAATCGCACAGATCGTGCGCTCAATGGTTGCCTTTGAGTGCCACAACCGTTAAATCTGGAAGTATTAGCGTGTGCTCTATCGTTTATGGCACGCGCTACGCTAACGACACGCTTATATCGCCCTTCGGGGCCTGGCTCTAGCGGAGAAAACACGCCGTGCCCACTAGCTCTACGACTCGTTTTGAAATCCTGCCGTCCAATCAGCCAACGGCCGACAGCATTCGTGACAACATCCTGACCAACCCAGGTTTTGGCAAGCACTTCACCGACCACATGGTCAATATCCGCTGGACGGTCGATGCCGACTGGCACGGCCATCAGGTGCGCCCTTACGGCCCGCTGACGCTCGACCCGGCCGCATCGGTCCTGCATTACGGCCAGGAAATTTTTGAAGGCATCAAAGCCTACCGCCATGCCGATGGCTCGGTCTGGACCTTCCGCCCGGAGAAAAACGCCGAGCGTTTTCGCCGCAGCGCCCGCCGCCTGGCACTGCCGGAACTCTCCGATGAAGACTTCATTGGCTCCATCAAGGCGCTGCTGGCTCAGGACACGACCTGGGTGCCCACGCCGTCAAGCGATGCCGACGAATGCAGCCTTTACCTCCGCCCGTTCATGATCGCCTCGGAAGCTTTCCTGGGCGTGCGCCCGGCCCATGAAGTGGACTACTACGTGATCGCATCCCCGGCGGCGTCCTACTTCAAGGGCGGCATCAGCCCGGTTTCCATTTGGCTCTCCTCGCACTACAAACGGGCAGCCCCGGGCGGCACCGGCTTTGCCAAGTGCGGCGGTAACTACGCAGCCTCGTTGGCCGCGCAAAAAGAGGCCGAAGCTCACGGCTGTGGCCAAGTGGCCTTCCTTGACGCTGAGGAAAGCAAATGGGTTGAAGAGCTGGGCGGCATGAATCTGTTCTTTGTTTTCAAGGATGGACGCTTGGTGACGCCACGCTTAACCGACACCATTCTGGAAGGCGTTACCCGCAACTCGGTGCTCACGCTTGCGAAAGACGAAGGTTTAACCCCCGAAGAGCGCCCCATCAGCATTGACGAGTGGCGCGAAGGCGCGGCGTCCGGCGAGATTAGCGAAGTGTTCGCCTGCGGAACCGCGGCGGTCATCACTCCGGTGGGCGAGCTGGTGACGGAAAATGAGCGTATTCGCCTGAACGGCGACGGTGGCAACGAAGTGGCCATGCGCATTCGTAAAAAGCTGCTCGACGTGCAGTACGGGCGCAGTGAAGACAAGCACGGCTGGCTCACCCGGTTGGTGTAATGCCTCCCTCCGCCGCCAGCCCTGGCGGCGGCACTGTTTTAAACGTGTTTTGAAAGAGCTGGAGCCGCTATGGCGCGCATCGATTTTTATATCCTCCCGGATACCACCCTGGAAGCGCGTTTGGCATTCGCCTGTAAGCTGGCCGAAACCATTTGGCGTAAGGGGTACCGGCTACACCTTCACTGCGAAGACAAGGCCTTGGCCGAGCAGGCTGACGCGGCCCTGTGGAGTTTTCGCGAAGACGCCTACCTGCCCCACGCGCTTGAAGACAGTGAAATGGCGGCCAGCGTACCGATAACGCTGGGCTGGCAAACCCTGCCTACGCCCAAAGCAGAAACCGCGCTTCTCAATCTGCACCCCGATATTCCTGATGGCGTTGAGCGCTATGCGCGCGTTGCCGAAATTATCAACCAGCATCAACACGTTCTGGTCGCCAAACGCGCCTGCTGGCAGCGCTATAAAGAGCTTGGGCATGAAGTGGTGCCGCATAAGCTTGGGTAATGCCAGAGCAATCAGCGAAAGCGCCCAATCAACCCCCGAAGAACATAATTCAGGTCTTGTTGATCGAAAGGATCAAACGATATGAGCCAGCCCTCAACTCAGGATTCAATACTCCTGCCTGAGCTTCGCCAATTAATCGACATAGCAAGAGAGCGGGCAGCAATATCCGTCAATGCTGAATTAACGCTTCTCTATTGGCAATTAGGCAACCGCATTCATCGGGAAATTCTGAGGCAAGAGCGGGCCGGTTATGGTGAGCAAATTGTCTCTTCACTGGGGAGACAATTAACGAGTGAGTACGGCCGTGGATTTTCGGCAAAGAATCTACGCCATATGATCCGCTTCGCCGAGACATTTCCTGAAGAGAAGAAAGTCTCCGCACTGCGGAGACAGTTAAGCTGGACCCATATAAAAAGCCTGATTTATCTCGACGATTCGCTCAAGCGCGATTTTTATATCGAGCTATCTCAGCTTGAAGGCTGGTCGTCCCGTCAGTTACAGCAGCGCATCCAATCAATGTTATTTGAGCGAACCGCTATTTCCCGCAAGCCGGATGAAACCATTCATCATGAGTTACAAAACCTGCGCAACGCTGGCCAACCCTCACCACAGCTACTGTTGAAAGATCCTTATGTGCTGGATTTTCTCGGCTTAAATGATCGTTACCTGGAGCGAGATCTGGAAGACGCTATTCTTCGCGAGATTGAGCAGTTTCTTCTGGAGCTGGGCGCAGGATTTACGTTTGTGGCGCGCCAAAAGCGCATTCAGATTGATGACGAGGATTTCTACATTGATTTGCTGTTTTACAACCGCAAGCTTAAGCGGTTGGTAGCGATCGACCTTAAACTGGGGCGCTTCAAGGCTGAATTTAAAGGCCAGATGGAGCTTTATCTGCGCTGGCTGGCTAAACATGAGCAAGAAGCTGATGAAAATCCGCCGCTAGGAATCATTCTCTGTGCCGGTAAGCAACAGGAACAGATTGAACTGCTGGAGCTTGATAACAGCGGTATTCACGTGGCGGAATACCTGACCGTCCTACCATCCCGCGAGGCCTTGCAGGCCAAACTGCATCAATCTATTGAAAGCGCTCGGGCTCGCTTATCGAGCGAACAGGAGTAGTTCTTTTTGGATACTCAGTTTTAACAACAATAACTCAACACACGAGAGTACTAATGCAGACCTCCTCCAGGCTAACCCGCTATCCATTGGCAGTTATCGTCCTCGCTCAGCTGTTTGGCACCTCGCTGTGGTTTAGCGTTAATGGTGTTGGCCTAGCATTGCAGGAGGCGGTGGGTCTTAGTGAAGGTGATCTCGGTTTACTGACCATCGCGGTGCAGGCCGGGTTTATCACCGGTACGCTACTAATCGCCATTACCGGCCTTGCCGACCGCATGCGGGCAAGCCATCTGTTTGCGCTGTCAGCGGTGCTCGGTGCGCTTATCAACGCGGCATTTATTGGCGTTGCCGACAGCATAACGCTGGCGGCAGTGGCACGCTTTGCCACCGGCCTATGCTTGGCAGGCATCTACCCGTTGGGCATGAAGCTGGTGGTGAGTTGGACACCTTCGCATGCGGGCGCGGCCTTGGGTTGGCTTGTCGGCATGTTAACGCTAGGCATCGCCTCGCCCCATTTACTGCGCGGATTAACGTTGCACCTGCCCTGGCAATGGCCACTGCTATTGGCATCGCTGTTGGCGCTGGTCGCGGCATGGATGGTTTTCCGGCTAGGTGTTGGCCCCCACCTACCCGCCAAAGCCGGAAGCGGGCGCCCCTGGGCCGGGCTTGGTGCGTTCAAGCAGCGCCCGTTTCGCAAGGCCGCACTGGGCTACTTCGGCCACTGTTGGGAGCTTTATGCATTCTGGGCGCTGGTGCCCTTTTTGGTTAGCCGCGAGCTTGAGCGGCTCAATGCGTCAGCAAGCCTGCAGCCGTGGCTAAGCTTTGCCGTTATTGCCCTTGGCCTGCCTGGTTGCGTGTGGGCAGGCCGGTGGAGCCGGAAAGCGGGTAGCGCCCACGTTGCTTTTGTGGCGCTATTAACATCGGGCGTACTTTGCCTGGTTTACCCGCTATTGGGCAGCCTTTCACCCTGGTTACTGCTGGCGCTGCTGGGCGTTTGGGGCGTTAGCGTGATTGCCGATTCAGCGCAGTTTTCAGCGCTGGCATCAGCCCACGCGCCAGCCGAACGGCTGGGCGCGGCCCTGGCCATGATGAACGCTATCGGCTTTGGTTTGACCATCCCCTCCATTGCCTTGGTAACCGCCCTTTGGGCAAGCCAGAGCGTGGCGGTTATCTGGTGGTTGTTGCCAGGCCCTGTGTTAGGTTTAATCGCGATGCGTGGGTTACATCTCCCCTCGGCAAAGGCCTGACGCTCTGCCTCTTATCGCGCTATACTTGTCACCATTTTTTTGCACGTTGTGAGCCGACTCCCCATGGAAAAGACCTACCAACCCGAACAGATTGAAACCCGCTGGTATCAGCGCTGGGAAGCCGATAACCGCTTTGCCCCTTCGGGTAAGGGCGCGCCTTTCTCCATCATGATTCCGCCGCCCAACGTCACCGGCAGCCTGCACATGGGCCACGCGTTCCAGGACACCATCATGGACACCCTGACGCGCTGGAAGCGAATGCAGGGTAACAATACGCTGTGGCAGGTAGGTACCGACCACGCCGGTATCGCCACGCAAATGCTGGTTGAACGCAAGATCGCGGCAGAAGAGGGCAAAACGCGCCACGACCTGGGCCGCGATGCGTTTATTGATAAAGTTTGGGAGTGGAAGGAAGAGTCTGGCGGGCACATTACCCGCCAGCTGCGCCGCATGGGCGCCAGCGTTGATTGGAGTCGCGAGCGCTTCACCATGGATGACGGCTTCTATAAAGCCGTTCAGGAAGTCTTCGTGCGCCTGCATGAAGAGAAACTGGTTTATCGTGGCAAGCGGCTGGTCAACTGGGACCCGACGCTGCACACGGCGATTTCCGACCTGGAAGTGGAGAACAAGGAGCAGCAAGGCAGCTTCTGGCACTTCCGTTATCCGCTGGCCGACGGCGTTAAAACCGCCGATGGCAAGGATTATGTCGTGGTGGCCACTACTCGCCCCGAAACTCTGCTGGGCGATACCGGCGTTGCGGTTAATCCAGAAGATGCGCGATACGCCTCGCTGGTGGGCAAATTTATTGAGCTACCGCTGGTGGGCCGCCGCATCCCTGTAGTGACCGACGAACACGCCGATATGGAGAAAGGTTCGGGTTGTGTGAAAATCACCCCGGCCCACGACTTCAATGACTATGAAGTCGGCAAGCGCCAAAACCACCTGCTGATCAACGTCTTTTCCAAAGACGCCACGATTCTTGAGCAGGCGGAAATCTTCAACCTTAAAGGCCAGCCCCAGCCGGAAGAAGACGCTAGCCTGCCCGCCAAGTACGCAGGCCTTGACCGCTTTGAAGCACGTAAGCAAATTGTTGCCGATATGGACGCACTTGGCCTACTGGAGCAAGTGGAAGCCGTCAACAACACCCTGCCCTATGGCGACCGCTCGGGTGATGTGATTGAGCCGCTGCTGACTGACCAGTGGTTCGTGGCAGTCGAAGACCTTGCCAAGCCCGCTATCGAGGCGGTGGAAAAAGGCGACATCCAGTTCGTGCCCAAGAACTACGAAAACATGTATTTTGCATGGATGCGCGACCTGCAGGATTGGTGTATTTCCCGCCAGCTATGGTGGGGCCACCGTATTCCGGCATGGTATGACGCCGAAGGTAACGTCTACGTTGCCCGCACCGAGGCCGAAGCCCGAGAGAAGCACGGCCTGAGCGCTGATATAGCGCTGACTCAGGACGAAGACGTGCTGGACACCTGGTTCAGCTCAGGCTTATGGACCTTTGGCACACTTGGCTGGCCAGAAAAAACCCCGGAACTTGAAACCTTCCACCCCACCAGCGTGTTGGTGACAGGCTTTGACATCATCTTCTTCTGGGTAGCCCGGATGATTATGATGACCCTAAAGTTCACCGGCCAGGTGCCCTTCAAAACCGTGTATGTCCACGGTCTAGTACGTGATGGGCAGGGCCAGAAGATGTCCAAATCCAAGGGCAACGTACTCGATCCAATTGATCTTATCGACGGCATTACGCTGGATGCACTGCTTGAAAAGCGCACCGGCAATATGATGCAGCCGCAAAAAGCCAAGGCGATTGCCAAAGCGACCAAAGACGAATTTAAAGACGGCATTGAAGCCCATGGCACCGATGCGCTGCGCTTTACGTTCCTCTCCCAGGCCACCACTGGGCGCGATATTAAATTTGATATGAACCGCTTGGAAGGGTACCGCAACTTCTGCAACAAGCTGTGGAACGCCTCGCGCTACGTGCTCATGAATGCCGAAGGCGAAGATTGCGGCATCGCTTCTCAAGGTCAGGGCAGCGAGGTGGAACTGTCGCTGGCCGACCGCTGGATCATTTCCGAGCTGCAGAAGACCGAAGCCCAGGTGACCAAGGCGATGGACGAATACCGCTTTGACCACGCCTCGCAAGCGCTCTACGAATTTGTCTGGAATGAGTATTGCGACTGGTATCTCGAGCTTTCCAAACCAGTGCTGTGGGACGAAAATGCCTCCGCTGAAGCCAAGCGCGGCACACGGCGTACGCTGGTGCGCGTGCTAGAAACCATTCTACGCCTGGCGCATCCGATGATGCCGTATATTACGGAAGAGATTTGGCAGCGCGTCTCCCCCTTGGCGGGCACGTTTATGGGTGAAGGCGCTTCGTTGATGCTTCAGGCATGGCCGGAAGCCGATGAGAACAAGATCGACGAGCAGGCCACCCGCGATATCGAGTGGCTGAAAGGCGTCATTATCGCTGTGCGCAACATTCGCGCCGAGATGAATATTGCCCCCGGCAAGCCGCTGGACGTGCTGTTAACCAAAGGCAAGCCGGAAGACGCCAAGCGCCTGGAAAGTAACCGCCATTTCCTGGCCAAGCTGGCCAAACTGGAAAGCTCGAGCTGGCTTGAAAACCCCAACGATGCCCCGCTTTCAGCAACGCAATTAGTGGGCGATATGGAAGTTCTGGTGCCGATGGCCGATCTAATCGACAAAGACACCGAGCTTGCTCGATTGAATAAAGAGATCGAAAAGCAGGACAAGCTAATGGTTGGCATTGAGAAAAAACTGGGCAACCCCGGATTTATGTCTAAAGCCCCCGATGCCGTCGTCGAAAAAGAGCGCGGCAAGCTTGCCGAGTTCCAGTCGGCTAAAAAACTGCTGCAAGAACAGAAAACCAAGATTGAAGCGCTGTAAACCGCGGACGTAACTCGTTCAGCCTAAAATGCTCGGCTCTATTAAGAGCCGGGCGTTTTTTATAGTTTATCTATAACTCTACGTATACGCCGAAGCTATGGCAGGCTTCGTCAATCACGCTTCCCACGCGCTGTTGCGATGATGCTAGCTTCCCTCTCGCCAGCCGCCAAGCACTCGGCTATCCGGGCCGAACAAGACCAACCGGTCATGGTCAATGAGATAACGATAGGCGCTTTCCAGCATGTTCGTTACCTGCGCGGCGTTTTCCATATCGGGGCACGCCATACGCGTGCTCGCCAGCTCTTTTACATCGAAGCGGTGCCCTTCGCCCAAGCTTATCTGCCCCGTAAAGCGGTTACAGCCGTCATAACCGGCAATCGTTCCATCGCGAGAGATTTCAAAAAACGGCGTTTCGTTAAACGCTAATTTCTCGTCTGTTCCGATCAACAGAAGATCCCAGCGTTGATCCACTATCGCTCCTGAAAGCTCCGCACTGCTCGGCGCTTCATGACTCTCTTGAGGCGCGGGCGAACTGCTGCACGCGCTCAAAAGAAAAGCCGCCGATACACACAAGGGCAGCAAGCAATGACGCAGCGTTAACGTCTTCATGGACATAATTATCACCTTATAGGTTTTACCAGTTGCCGCTGTTTTCCATGGAAGCCCATGGCTCTTGAGGTGCTAGCGTGTCGCCCTTTTGCAGTAGCTCGATGGAGATACCGTCAGGCGATTTAACAAATGCCATGTGTCCATCCCGTGGAGGACGGTTAATAGTAACACCGGCGTCCTGGAGCTTTTGACAAAGCGCGTAAATATCGTCTACCCGATAGGCCAGGTGACCAAAATTACGCCCGCCAGTGTAAGTTTCAGGGTCCCAGTTATACGTCAATTCTAGTTCGGGAGCGGAGAGCTGCGCTGAGCGCTCTTCGTCTTCGGGGGCGGCAAGAAAGATCAGCGTAAAGCGGCCTTTTTCATTCTCTTTACGGCGTACTTCTTTAAGGCCCAGCAGGTCACAGTAAAAGTGAAGCGATGCATCCAGGTCGCTGATACGTACCATCGTATGTAAAAACTGCATGTTATTTCCTTTTCATTAAGGCCGGTGAATGGATTTTAACGCGGATACCCATTATATGGATGGAAACAGAATAGGTCTTAACCAGCAAATCTTGTGCATATCAGATAGCGTATGCCTAAATGCTCGTCAAAGCTCATTATTCAGCCCGACCTGCACCACTATCGGTTTAAATGACGGCCTGCTTTAACTAACCATTAGACAGATTTATTATACAAGGTCGAATTCAAAGAAAAATCTGTATAGTGCTATTTGAGGGCTATCTCAAAGGAGACGTTAGTGGACTCAATCACACAGGCGGCGTTGGGCGCTGCGATTGGCGGTGCGGTGCTGGGTCGGCGCTTGGGCCGTAAAGCCATTCTCATAGGGGCACTATTGGGCACGCTGCCCGACCTCGACGTAGCGCTGGACTATGGCGATGCGATCGCTAATGTGACCGAGCACCGCGGGTTTAGCCACTCGTTATTTGTACTGACCGGACTCGCGACGTTATTAGCCCTGCTTAGCAACCGTTTTGCCCCTGCACGAGATATTTCCTTTATCCACTGGTGGTGTTTTTTTACACTCACGCTAATCACGCATCCACTGCTTGATGCTCTGACCACCTATGGCACGCAGCTCTTCTGGCCGCTAGAAACATCACCGGTCGCCTGGCCGATTGTATTTATCATTGACCCGCTCTACACCCTGCCTCTTCTAATTGGTTTAATCGTAGGCATCACGTCAAAACAGGTACAAAAGTACGCTACGGCCGCGCTGGCTGTCTCAAGTGTTTACTTATTGCTAGCAGCCGGAGCGAAGCTGAACATTGAGCACCGGCTGGCAACGGTTCTTGCCGAGATGGGGCTAGAGGAGGCGCCTTTACTGGTTCAACCAACCCCTTTTAACACGGTGCTATGGCGAGCTACCGTGGTCAATGAAGATCGCTATTATGAAGGTCTGATTAGCGTATTTGATGGCAAGCGTCAGCCACGTTTGGAACCGCTATACCGCAATATAGCGCTTGAAGAGAGTGCGTTGGCGGGCCCGCTTGGCCAGCGGCTAATGTGGTTTACTGGCCCTTTTTTGCGCTATGACACCATCAATATTGAGGGACATGAAACATTAATTGCTACCGATCTTCGGCTGGGCTATCCCGGCTTTCACCCGTTCAGCTTCACCCTCGCAGCGCTGCAGGATGACACATGGATACCCGTGGATGTAAGCGAGCAGATCGAGACCGCACGTGGGTTGCAGCTAAATATGCTGTCGCGTCTCGCAGCAAGGGCCGCTGGAGATGCCATGGCACTTTGTGCAAGCGACTTTATCTCGCCTGATTGGCGCGCTGACCCGCTTCAATATCACTGCTAAGCGGTGGCCACCGCACCGCTAGCAGTGATGGCTGATAGGCGCTGAAATAAAAGCTTAGGGGGCGATTCCCTGCCCACAACCACTGAACTGCTCACCGCCGTAGCTGAGCGTTACCCGCGCAGGAAAGGGAAAACCGCTCATATTGTCAAAGCAAGCGCCCGCTTCAATACGCACCCGAAAGAAAGGCTCAACGCGGGCGTTTTCAAGCACCACCCGGCCCGCTTCGTTGTCCATCACGCTCACCATATAGGGTAGCTCAATACGCTCCTCGCCGTAGTTAAGCTCCAGGGTTAACGTGGGGGAATCGTGTGCGAGCGCGACCACCCAGCCTGGCTCATTGCCATGTCCAAAAAACATAACGCCTGGCCGCTCTGCACGAGTAAGGACTTTACGCTCTTCGCCAAGGGTGCACTGCA
>NZ_VIFN01000010.1:0-101475 GCF_013183775.1 Halomonas hibernica | reverse complement strand
TGGAGCCCTTGTGCCACGTTATTCTGCAGAGCGTAAAGCAGCCGTCCTGAAGAAGTTGTTACCACGGTAATCCCCCCTTTTGAATTCTCCCGATTTAGTAGCGCTACACTTTAATGTTCTTAAATAGCTGCTTTGCTTGTCTGCGGATAGTTTTTGAAAGGCCATTGTTACGGCTTAGCTCGATCAAGAATACTCGGGTCTGGATAACCGAACGCGTGCGTTCACTTGGCATGGTCATAAAATTTTCTTCTTGCTTTGATAGAACCGCCACACTAAAAGCTGAGGGTTCAGTTCGAAAAATAGAAGACTGCATCAATGAGATACTGCGGCAGGTAGTTGAGGCTGCCAAAAAATATTTTGTCCAATCCGGCTAAAGCCCCACTGGCTTTTGCTACGAAACGCACGTTGTTGGTTATCTGTCATGGCGCTTTGCCCATCTGCATCACGAATGTAACGAGCAAGTGTCATGGCGGCTGGCTGGCCGTAGCGTGCACCCGGGGAGGCACATGTCCAGATATGGCGCAAGGTCATCGCAATATCAGGCTCATGCTGGTCTAAGTAGGCAAGACCGTATGCACACGCTTCAAGTGTAAACGCATCGTGGCTACAGAGCTTCCACGCCGCGTTAGGCTTGCCTTTCGAGTCGTAGGTATACGTCTTACCAATATCGTGTAGCAATCCTGCCACAAAACACGTTTCCTGCATTAAGCGTGACATGGAAGGCTCATTTAAGCGCAGCATCGCCACGGCATTGTTAGCAACGTCCAGTGAGTGTGCTAGCAACCCACCTGCATAGGCGTGGTGGTAGGTCACGCTGGCGGGTGCATTCAGAAACGCCTCGATACGGTCCTTACGTTCCAATACCCGTGTTAAAAAACTGCGTAAGTGCTCCGATTGCAGAGACTGTACGGTCTTCACTAATTGATCGAACACCGCTGGTGCGGGGGCGTACACACGTGGTAGCGATTGTAGCGTGTCCAGTGAGTGGACTTCCTCACGGGTCGCCTTGCGAAACTCATCAAGAAGGAATTGGCCTGATAAGCACTTTACTCCTGATGCAGTAACAAAATCCAAATGGCCAATGCGCTCAGGAACGTGTGTCTTTGCTAAATTCAGCATTGCGATACGATCACCTTCGCAGTCGCTTAGCCGAAGCTTTAGAAAAGGCGTTTTTGCATTGTCGAACTCTACCACGCGCCCCGTAAGGCGATAAGTGCCCGTAAAAGTGCGAGACAGGTGTGCTGTAGCTTGTTGATTAGGCAGTTTCATGGCGGTGCTCCTTCTCGGGCTTGGTGGACGTGGCATTGCCTAATAAACGCTCGAAAGCAGAGCCGTCCATACGCGTGGCATTAGGCACATAGCGCGAATAGACCTTAAACAGCATCTCGGTTGAACTGTGGCCTAACATGCGCGCTACCCACTCTGGATTCTCACCCGAGGCTAGAAACAGCGTCGCGGCAGTATGGCGTGTTTGATACGGGCGGCGTTTGGTCATACCCAGTGACCGTAGTAGGGGATACCACACGCGTTTCGTCACGTTGTTGTGATCAAGCGGCTGTCCCAGTTGATTGCAGAACACGTACTGGCTCATATGCCCAGTCGCGGCGTACTGCGTTTTTAAGGCGTCATATACCTGTCCAAACATGGGGATTTCACGCTGGGAGCCATCGGTCTTGGTGTATTCCGTTTCGCCATTTATCAACGTCTCGCGCACCAAGATTTCTCGTTTAGCGAAATCGACATTTTTCCACTTCAATCCATCTATCTCACCGGTACGCATACCGGTAAAAAAGCGCACCGTATAGTAGTTGCGATAGTCGGGACGCACGTTATCGATGATGCGGTGGACTTCATGGAGCGAGAAGGGCTCGATGTGCGTCTTCTGTAGCTTTAAGGGTTTGATATTTTTGTAGGGCGTCTCGAAATCGAATCGCTCGGCAGCTTCATCCAGCACCATGCGAAGAATGGTCATATGGCTGTTGATGGTCTTTGGCGATACGAGCCCCGTGGTGCCACGCCCTTTGCGCTTGGCCAGCTTGGCGCGAAACCCCATGATGTCGGCCTTGGTGATATCACCAATGGGCTTTTTACCGAATGCGGGCTTCAGCGAGCTATCCAAGATCGAGCGCACATTGCGCATGTGGGAAGCACGCCATTGAACTTTACTCTCTTCAAGCCACTGCTCAGCAAAGTCGTTGAAGAGTGGTGTGTCTAAAACCTCAGCATATTGAGACTCTTTTGTAGGCGAGGGCTGATGGGCTTTCAGTTTTTGTAAATTGCTGCTGTTGGGAAAAAACTCTGCATAATTGAATTCCCCTAGCAGCATTTTTGCTTCCATGCGCTGTAAAAGCTGTTCCAGCTGTTTACGATTTTTTGCATTATCGTCTAGCAGGGTCTGTTCACGAAATCGCTGGCCGTCGTAGCGGAAGTCGATAAAAAGCTTTTTACTTTCTTGGCGAACGCGAACCTTACCCATGGCAGATACCCCCGTTAGCCATCGGTATGGCGACTCGTTGTTGACGAGGTGTCGCTTGCAGCATTTCTTCTTGGATAGCCTCCCAGATATACAGAATTTTCCGACGCCCAAAGGGACGGATGTAATGGGTGCCTTCAATGAGCACGCTGTCTTTGAGTTGCTGGCGGATAGTGCGCGCATCGTATTTGATACGTGAGGCGAGTTCTTCCGTTGTCAGAAAAGTGCAGTCCATGAGATTATCTCCTCATGTGATGATCATTTGATAATATTTTTAATCGCTAGATTAGAAATATATACAATCAAATGATTATTTCAAGCACTTTTTGATAATTTTTATGATCAATAATAGAGAAGACGATGATTCGGTATCACTTAAAAGAGTTGATTGCAGAGAAGGAATTTGCCGAGCGGCGCAGAATTACGATCGGGGAGATAGCGAAAGAAACGGGCATCAACCGGATGACGTTATCGAAAATTATCAATCACCCAGGCCACAGCACAGTGACAGATAATCTAGATAGGCTTTGCTACTACTTTGATTGTGAGATCGAACAGCTAGTGACTCACATCAAGGAGTCCAGTCCAGAACCTGCGCCTTAACTCGGTAGTAAAGAAAAAGAAGGAGATGCTAAATAAAGTTCGGTGCCTGAAGGTCGCCGCCTTTTTCACCTACCGATAGGCATTTTTAAAAATAGGCACGGTGTGGGCACAATTTGGGCACAGAGCTTTTTGGAATGACAGGCAACAAAAAAGGCAGATCATTAAGTAACTGATCTGCCTTTCAAAATATTGGTAGCGGGGACCGGATTTGAACCGATGACCTTCGGGTTATGAGCCCGACGAGCTACCAAGCTGCTCCACCCCGCATCAACGTGAGGCGTATTCTACGGATTTTTTGCGCCACGTCAACCCTTTGTAGCAAACAAAGCACAAAGGCTGATATTCATCGTACTGCAATATGCAAAGAGTAAAGCTATGCTTCCCATGGTCCCAATAAAAAGCTTACTGTCGGTAGGCCGCCTGACAATAAAATCGGTGGCGTGCTGTTGGTGATACAAGCGCTTGACGCTTATTCGAAATGGTTTACGAACCATAACAGTACTTAGCGTCCAAGCCATTTGTCATATCAGGGAGGTAGTCAATGGCCAATCAAGCCCCCGTCGCCTGGGTAACTGGTGGAACTGGTGGAATCGGCACGGCAATTTGTCGTTCGTTGGCAGATGCGGGTTATAGGGTAGTGGCAGGGTATAACAATCCCGAAAAAGCCAAAACCTGGCTGGACACCCAGCAAGCTGCCGGTTATCAGAGTATTACAACACTCGGAGTCGACCTGTCTGACCATAACGCATGCCTGAATGCTGCGCGTGAGATCCACGAACAGCACGGTCCAATTAGCGTGCTGGTAAACTGTGCTGGCATTACCCGCGACGGCACGATGAAAAAAATGGCCTACGAACAGTGGTATCAGGTCATCGATACCAACCTTAATAGCGTCTTTAATACGTGCCGCAGCGTGATCGAGATGATGCTCGAAAATGGCTATGGCCGAATTATTAATATCTCCTCCATCAATGGCCGTAAAGGGCAGTTTGGTCAGGTTAATTACGCTGCCGCTAAAGCCGGTATGCACGGTTTAACCATGTCGCTGGCGCAGGAAACAGCCACCAAAGGCATTACGGTAAATACCGTATCGCCTGGCTATATTGCCACTGACATGATTATGAAAATTCCGGAGTCAGTGCGTGAAGCCATTCGCGAAACGATCCCGGTGAAACGCTACGGTACGCCGGAAGAAATTGGTCGCTTGGTGACGTTCCTTGCCGATAAAGAGTCTGGCTTTATTACCGGCGCCAACATCGATATTAACGGTGGGCAATTTATGGGCTAGGCCACCCATGCCTACGCGACGGCTTATTCCTCACAAGGGAGCATGCAAAACGGGAGGCGAATCGCCTCCCGTTTTGTTGTTGTCGCATTGATGGGGCGGTCAGGGGGGCGGAATATGTCCCAGATCGCGCAATAAGCTATCCAGTTCCCTGGCTTCTTTTTCCCACTGCGCTATCGATACCGGGCCAAGCGCTAATAGCGCGGCTAAGACATCGATAATTTCTTCTTCGCGACTACGCTCCTGGCGAATTCCTTCATTCAAGCGCTCTACCTGAATCGCCAAGCGCAAAGGCTTGTCGCTTTGCTGGATGCTGCCGCTGGTTAATAAAGACAGATGCACCCGCAGCCGAGAAATGGCGTCTGCCCGTGCTGCCTCATCATCCAGCGACAAAGGGAGTGGCGTGGATTGACGCTGGTGGTTACGCGTCTGATGCGCCTCGACAAATACGCTGGGAAGCGGCGTGCTGATGATATCGTCAGCGTTGATAATTTCCGCGGCCCCGCCGTCCAGATAGCGCTGATCGGCGGCCAGGTGTGCGTTAACGAGCGGTAAAATAAGCTGCCATTGCTGAACGGTATCCGCAATCTTCAGACGACTCAAACGCTCGCGCTTGGCGCGCACAATACCGCTTAGGCGACGCTGCATGCCTTCGCTACGCCGGTTTCGCGGCAGTGGCTCAAGCTGGCTGACCTGGTTCAAAAAGTCGTCCAGCGTGCTGGTTTCATTGGCGGTAGTGGGTTGCCAGCTGTCCATTTGATCGATAAGTATTTGCATGGCTTCAAGCTGCTGTTGCTGATGGGCAGCCTGCTCACTCTTGTGGGCTTCGCGCTGAGCAAACAGCTGATCGCACTCGTGCCGGAACGCCTTCCAAAGGGTTTGTTCCGCCCCTTTGGGTGCGCGCCCTAACTGGCGCCAGTGCTGCTGTAGTTGCTTGGTTTGTGTAATGCGTTGCGCCAAAGGCTGTTGCTGGTCGTGACGAAGCGCCCGCACTTCGTCAATGAGTGCCTGCTTTTGAGAGGCGATCTGCTCGGCCCGCTGATCAATTAATGTTTGCAACTGATGGCGGATTTTTCCAAACCGCTGACCAACAGCCTCAGAGCGCTCGCGAGGCACCGGCGAGTAGTGACGCCATTGATGGCGTGCCTTGTCGCGAATTTCACGTAGTACATCCGGGTCAGCGTCCTCCGCTGGCTGGGCGAGCAGTGTTTCAAGCTGTTCACACAGCTGCTCGCGGGCCTGCAGGTTCGCTTCACGCTCCTGACCTAGTTGGTCGCGCCATGGGGCTAGCCGCTCGTGGATGCGGTCAGATGCGGCACGAAAGCGCGCGGACTGTTCGCGATTGGCGGCGGCATCGCCCAGCGACTTCCACTCTTTCACTAGCTGGCGGTGGTGGCGGTCAAGCGCGGTTTCCGCCATGTGCGGGTCGTTGGCCAGTGCTTCAATGCTTGAACATAACTGCTCGCGCTTGGGCCCTGCGACAAAGCCGCGCCAATCGCGTAGCTCGGCAAGGCGCGCGCCGGACTGCTTTAAGCGTGCCTTCAGCGGCTTGGCTTCCGCCATTTGCAGGGCTTCGATTTGCGGTTTTAAGCGCTGGTGAAGATGGCTGGCACTTTTGAAGGCGCCACGCTCAAGCAGGTGCTCAAAGCTATCGAGTTCTGCTTCATAAGTGCTTAATGAAACCGAGGCGTGTGGGCTAGCTGCCGGTGAGTGAGACTCGCTGGCAAGTGTTGCCTGAACGCGCTGTATTAACGCGGGCGGCGTAAATGCTTTTGGCCAGTCGCATTCGTTAAGCAGGCGACGCATGGCGTGGTGGTCATTATCCGCAAGCGCTTGCTCAAGCACGACGCTGACATCTTGCCAGCGCTGCCAGGCATCCAGGCACTGCTCATATTGAATAATGGCTTGCGTGTAGCGTTGGCTTGCAGGCTCGCTGGGCGAGTGTACGTCGGAGATCGCTTGCCAGCGTTGGCTGAAAAGCTGGCGTTGGGCACGCAGGCTGTCAATATCCTGAACGGTCAGCTCGGTAGCATGATGAAGACTTTCAAGCGTCTCCTCCAGCCCATCAAGCAACTGATCACGTGTCTGATCCGCTTCCTCTCGGCGGGCAAGGCTCTGCTGGCGAGCCTGCTCCTGCGTTTCATGGTCGTGAAGCGTTTTACGACAGCCCAGCATGGCTTGATGAAAGCGCTGCTCTTGCTCGGCGCTGGGCGGGGGCGTCAGGCTCTTCCATTCGCGCTCTAAATGGCGAAAGCGACCGCCATAAAGTGGCTCCCAAGGCGCGCGAGCCTGCTGTTCCATCTGGTGAAGAAGATGCTCCAGCTGCTGCTGTTGGCGAGCCAGCCATTCGGCATCGGTTCGCTGCTGGCCGAGCTTTTCGCGGGCAAGGCGCGTTACATAACGATCACGTCGCGCGTCTTTAAGCAGGCGCTTTAGGCCCTCTTCTGTCTCAATGCGCTCGGCGGCGCGATGACGAACAGCCGCGACACCGTTTTGGCACGCTTGCTTAATCAAGTCGTCTTCACTGGTTAGTCGGGCAAGAGCGGTCAGGCGCAGATCAAGGTTGTCGCCTTGCAAGACAATTACATTTAAAAGACGCGGCTCGTCCAGCCCTTCCACCAGCGCTTGGCGTTGTTGCAGTTCGGTACTGCCTTCAAGACCGCTAAGCCGCTGGCTCACGGCATTGAACCATGCCTCTTGCTGGCTGTGGTCAGGGTAAGCCGCCACCAATCCTTCGACATCATCCAGCGCGAGCAGGGCCGCCAAGCGGATGCTGCTGTCACTATCGTGCGCGAGTGCTTGCAGCGCTTCGCGCTGTTCAGCCTGGTGGGGGTCAAGTCGAGAGAGGGCCTGTCGGCGTACCTCGGGGTCGGGGTGTTGCCAACGAGGAGCGAACAGGCGTCTTAACAGTCCGTGCATGGATCATCCTGCGTAGAGGTGCGTAGCATGAAAAAAATTAGCCATTATTGAACAGCGGTTGCAGTCATCGGCGCTGTCGCTTAGCTTTGCCTTGCCAGGGTGTAATAGAAATTGATTCTTCACACCCAAAGGCGCCAAATTGCGCTACCTTTATTTTACCTGAACATGACATGGAGTTCGGCTATGAGCCTCAACGCCGATAGTGCCAACATGGCATTTACCTTTAAAGGCGGCATGCTGCCGATGACCGTCATGGAATTAAGTAGCGCTGACCCTGAGCATATCCGGCGGCAGTTGGCCGGTAAACTGTCTCAGTCTCCTGCCTTCTTCCAGCATACACCGGTTGTGCTAAGCGTGGAAAAGCTTGATGAGCCTCATTTAGCTTTGGAAAGAATATGCGCCGTTTGCCGGGACCACAAACTTTTACCCGTTGCGGTGCGCGGCGGTTCAGAGCCGGTACGCCAGTCGGCTTGGGCATTGGGGCTTGGGTGGTTTGCACCTGTAGAGGAGACGCGCGCTCGAGCACTGGAGAGCGTCAGCAGCAAAGAGGAAGCCTCAAAAAACAATGCCTCTGACGACGACCGTATTGAGGCACACGCCAAGAGTGCGGCAACACGGCTTTATCGCGGTACCGTTCGTTCAGGCCAGCAGGTCAGCGCATCGGATGGGGATCTGATCGTTATTGGTGCCGTCAATGCGGGTGCAGAAGTACTAGCAGCAGGTAGTATTCATATTTACGGTGCTCTGCGGGGACGGGCGCTGGCAGGTATTCATGGTAATACTCAGGCCGGTATTTACTGCCGCGAGCTTGAGGCTGAGCTGCTTTCGGTGGCTGGGAATTACAAACGCCTCGAAGATGTTGATCCCCGGCTTTTGGGCCGCGCCGCAGAAGTCCATTTTATAAAAGAGCAGCTTGAAATTAAGCCGTTGGGTTGATGCTTTCAACGCAGCGTGCATCCATGCTTAATGCTTAGCGACGCTGCCTTGCCTATCCGTTACAGTAGGGCTTTTGTGACATTGACGTTCCCGTTATTCGTTCAGCGTCATGCGCTCGCGATGAACGACTTCAAGAAGGAAGTGAATCTTGGCTAAAATTATTGTTGTGACCTCAGGTAAAGGGGGGGTCGGTAAAACCACTAGCGCTGCAGCAATCTCAACAGGTCTGGCCCTGCGTGGTAAAAAAACCGTGGTCATTGATTTTGATGTGGGGCTTCGAAACCTTGACCTGATTATGGGGTGCGAGCGTCGTGTAGTGTATGACCTTGTAAATGTTATTCAGGGCGAAGCCGGCCTTAACCAAGCGTTGATCCGTGATAAGCGCGTTGAAAATCTGTATATCCTGCCCGCTTCGCAAACCCGGGATAAAGATGCGCTAACCCAGGAAGGGGTGGCGGAGGTGTTGGAAAAGCTTCGAGAAGAATTTGACTTTATTATCTGTGACTCGCCTGCCGGTATTGAGCGTGGTGCGCAGCTTGCCATGTATTTTGCCGACGAAGCGATTGTGGTCACTAACCCGGAAGTCTCATCAGTACGCGATTCTGACCGTATTTTGGGCCTTTTGGCATCAAAAACCCGGCGTGCTGAGCAGGGGGGGGATCCGATTAAAGAGCACCTGCTCGTTACCCGCTATAACCCTGAACGGGTGACCTCCGGGGATATGCTTACCCTTGAGGATATTCGTGAAATTCTGGCCATTCACTTACTGGGCCTGATTCCTGAGTCCGAAGCTGTGCTTCGCGCCTCGAACCAGGGGGTGCCGGTCACTCACGATGCATCAAGTGATGCAGGTCAGGCGTATACGGATACCGTTTCACGTCTGCTGGGTGAGGAGATTCCGTTACGTTTTCATGAGGTGCAGCGCAAAAGTCTGCTTAGCCGTATGTTTGGAGGTAACCGTCGATGAAACTCTTGGAATTCTTGAAGCGTGAGCGCAAGAAATCCGCCTCGGTGGCCAAAGAACGGTTACAAATCATCGTGGCGCATCAGCGAAGCCAGCGTGGTCAGCCTGACTACATGCCGCTACTTGAGCGCGAACTGCTCGAAGTTATTCGTCGCTATGTACATGTTGACGACAATGCCATTCAGATTTCGCTGGATAGCGAAGATAACTGCTCAGTACTTGAGCTGAATGTGACGTTGCCCAAAAGCTGACAAGACAGGAGGGCAACAGGCGGCGAGAAAGGCGCTGGGTGTGCTAGGCTAGGGTTTTTGCTGCCTTGCGGAGTGCTTGTTCATGGCGCCACCTAATGCCGCCCCTGCCAGTTTTTTGTGGCATGACTATGAAACATTCGGGGCCGATCCGCGTCGAGATCGGCCCGCTCAATTTGCTGCGCTGCGTACCGATGCGGACTTAAACGAGATCGGTGAGCCTATCGAGCTTTACTGCAAGCCAGCAGACGATTACCTGCCTCATCCTGCCGCGTGTTTGATTACCGGGATTACCCCACAAAAAGCGCGACGTCACGGTCTGCCTGAAGCGCAGTTTGCCAGTGAAGTGCAGCGCCACATGAGCGAGCCGGGCACCTGTGTTGCAGGATACAACAGCTTGCGCTTTGATGATGAAGTGTCTCGTCACCTGTTCTATCGCAACCTGATCGACCCCTACGCCCGCGAATGGCAAAACGGTAACTCCCGTTGGGATTTAATTGATGTGGTGCGCGCATTTTATGCGCTACGCCCGGATGGCATTGAGTGGCCGCTACGTGAAGATGGTGCGCCAAGCTTTAAGCTTGAGCATTTAACCAAAGCCAACGGGATTGAGCATGAAGGTGCGCATGACGCGGTGGCCGACGTTCGGGCAACCATTGCCCTGGCGCGACTGCTCAAAACGCGTAACCCTAAGCTCTTCGATTACTTGCTTGGCCTGCGCGGCAAACGCGCGGTTGCCCAGCAGCTTGACCTGCCTAATGCCAAGCCGCTTTTGCACATTTCCCGCCGCTACCCGGCCAGCCGTGGTTGCAGCGCCCTGGTAATGCCGTTAGCTGAGCACCCTACCAACCCTAATGGGATGATCGTGTACGACCTGAGTGTTGATCCAAGCGACTTTCTTACGCTTTCGCCTGAGCAAATACGCGAGCGCGTCTTTGTCAGTCAGCAGGATTTAGCGGAAGGTGAGGCGCGTATTCCACTCAAGGTCATTCATATCAACCGTTGCCCGGTGATCTTTCCATCAAGTGTGCTCAAGGACATAGAGGGGCCTCAAAAAGGAGCGTATGGCGCGATTGTTGAGCGCCTTGGACTGGATATTGCAACGTGCCGCCAGCACTGGAAAACCTTGCGCAGCGCCCAGGGAGTGACGCCTAAAGTGGCCGAGGTCTTTAAGACCAACTTTGATGACGCACCCCACGACCCTGACATGATGCTTTACTCCGGCAGCTTCTTTTCCGCCGCCGACCGGCAGCAGATGGAGCAGGTGCGTAAGATGGAACCCTGGGATCTGGTAGGGCAGCGGTTTGCCTTTCAGGACCCGCGCCTTGAGGAGATGCTGTTTCGCTATCGGGCGCGTAGCTACCCTGACACGCTGGAAGGTGACGAGCGCGAGCAGTGGGAGGCGTTTCGCTGGATGCGTATTAATGATCCGGCGATGTCCGGCTTTACGCTTAAGGCCTTTGCTCGGGAGATCGAGCGCTACAATCAGCAGCCGCTCAGCGAGCGTGAGCGGCAGATCCTTGAAGAACTGGTGATGTTTGTCGAGGCCATGATGCCCGCCCAGGCGTTCGATGCCTGAGCGGCACATTCATTTACGGAGTGTTGCGCTGGGCAAACGGCGTTAGTGCTTCGCGGTAAGGCGTTACATCGCTGGGCTCATCACCCGGGTTGAAGCGTATATCAAGCTGGTGGCCAAGTAGCTTTGGCCATGCAGCTTGAATATCCGCAGCGCTAACCTCAAGTGCCAGGTTGGCCAGCTCTTCACGACGGTCAAAGCGGATCTCATCCAGCGCGGTGGCCTGCCAGTAACGGTTGGCCATGCCCGCAAGGCTGGTATCACGCTCGCTCAGACTGGCATGGACCGCTTTGCGATAGGCGTCGAGTTCAGCATCGTCGAGTTGCTTAAGTGCTTCGCCAGCGTCAGCTAAAAAGGCATCCATGTGCGCAGCGACCGTTTCGCTGTCCACATCCGGCGATTGAACGAGTAGTGCAATGCCTGGCGCCTCAAGCAGGGGTGAATAACCCGCGTTCACAATATAGCCCAGCTGTTCTTCCGTGCGCAGCTGTTGATAAAAGGGCGTCTCCAGCCACTGGGCAATCACACTAATGGTTGCTTGTTCTTTAGCGCTCTGGTCGCGCCCTTGCAAGTAACGCAGCACCAGGGACTCGTCGCGGGTGCTGTGCGGGTGCAGTACGCTGGAAGTCGTGCCAATGGCCAGCGGGCTAAGCGTTGGAATATCTTCTCGCGTCAAGCCTGGGCGCAGTTTGCCGCGCACCCGCTCGGCTTGTTCCTGGGCGAGTGCTTCATCCAGGTTGCCAATCGCCATGGCGTCGATATAGAGCCCGCCCAGAAAGCGCTTACGGAAGTTCTCAAGATGCTGCTGGTCAAGGCGCTGACTGGCGTCAAGTAGTTCGGCTGTCGACCAGCGTGGGGTCAGCAGGGCTTCACCCAGCGTGCGGCTTGCCTGGCCATAAAGCGATGATTGCGGCGCATTAACCAGCTCTCTCTGTAGCTGATATTGCACGCGATCAAAGGCGCCTTCGCTAATCTCAGCCGTTTTAAGCTGATCAATGGCTTGTTCAATAAGCGGTGTCTGGCCATCACGCCAACCGGAAAATGATAGCGTCATCCCACGTGCGTGCGGGTAGGCGCTAAACGATTGACCGGCCATCCATGCGGGATAAAGTGATTCATTCAAGCTGTCGTTTAGCCACCCAGCCAGCAGCTGCGTCAGTACGACCTCTTCGGCCGAATAGCTGGCGTCGGGATACTGCAAACTGACCCGCCACTCAACGCTTGGTGTATTAAAGCGTGAGTCCTGCATGTGCCAAACCTTAAAGAATGGCGTGTCGATCATTAGGCTTGGGTGCTCGTCTTGGCCTTCAATAAGGGCAAGGTCGCTGGCAATAAAGGGGTTGGGTTCAGGCAGAGCTAAACCCTCAAGCGCGAGACCTTCTTGAACAGGCGGTTGTTCTCGCCACTGGGTCGAGAACCAGGGCGAAACCGTGTCACTTTCCACCTCGGGCGCAGAGTAAAAGCGCAGCATGTTGTCCGGCGTTAACGCAGCCAGATACGCTTGCTGGCGCTCAGTGTCCGGTGCATCCATGCGATACGCGGCATACTGCACATCCTCAACCGGGTAGCGGGACAAATTCATGGCGAGCTGAGTGGCTTCCTGCTGGGGTGCGCCGTGCTGTTGAAAACGAAATGCCTGCTCGCTCAAATCGCGCAGTTCAGTATAGCGCCAGTCAGCCAACCCATCGTCACGCAGCTGATCAATGGCGGCAAATAGCGTAGCCTGGATATCATCAAGCCGCTCGGCACCGGCAGGCGTCAGGCTAATGGAAACCGTAAACAGGGCGTCCTGACCATCACCGCGCTGAACACCTGCGGACAGGCCGTCGGCCAAACCTGCGTTACGCAGTACCGCCAAAAGGCTGCCGTCCCCTTCATCGCCCAGCAAATGCGACATTAAATGAGTGGGTTTTGCGTGGTACTCATTTTCGGGGTCAGGGATGGGGAAGTAAAAACGCAGCTGGCGGCGATCTTGCAGTGACTGACGCTCAACGTAGCGTGGCAGGGTATCGGTATCTACCAGCGGTGCATCAATCGTAGGAACGCTCAGGCCATTGTCAGGAATATCCGCAAAACGCTCCACCACCCACTCTTCGAGTGTATCAAGCGACTGAGGGGCAACGACGGCCAGGTTCATTACGTTGGCATCGTAATGTTGGTGATAAAAATCGATGACACGTTCGCGTAGCGTCGCTTCTCCCGCCGGTGGGCTGGCTAACGTCTCGCGGCTGCCAACGGCAAATCCTGTGGTGGCATTGTCAGGGTTGAGCAATTGGTTAAGCACGTCGTTTTCGCGTCGGGACTCATCGCGAATTCTTGCCATGTACTCAGAATGAACGATATTGCGCTCGCTCTCTAAATGGTCGGCATTAAACAGCGGTGACAGGAAAAACTCGCTAAAGCGATCAAGCGCTTCCGGCAGAGCGGAGGGCTCGATATCAAAAAAATAGTTGGTATCTTGCTGAGCGGTAAAGGCGTTATGGGAGCCCGCGTGGTCAGAAATAAAGCGCTGATAGGCGTCTGGAGCGGGATACGCCTCGGTACCCAGGAACAGCATGTGTTCAAGGAAATGGGCAAGCCCTTGCAGATCATCTGGATCCTGGGCGCTACCGACTCGGACGTTCATGGATGCAGCGGCTTTATCGGCGTCAGGATCGCTTACCAATAGCGCTTGTAGACCATTTTCAAGCGTCAGCACGCGATAGTCGCGACTGTCAAAGGGGCTGGCAATCGGGATGACAATGTCTTCTATCGGGTCATCACCAGCGGCCAGCACGCCGGGAGAAAACCATACGGAGCTGAGCACCGCTGCCAGTACAACGCGCGAATAAAATAGTCTACTTTTCGGTCGTAACATTACGGCTCCTGTGGGACGGTCCATTGCAGCATTGGCCCAACCGGGTGGGCGCAAGCGGCTGATTGATAGGCAGGATTGTTGACATGCTTGGATACTGGAAACGCACCTAATAGTTCCAAGGGCGCGGGTGTTAATAACGTTTTAACGGTTTCCAAAGGGCTATCGGGATCAAGCCATGTGGTCAATGCATGCGGAGGAATGACCACCGGCAATCGGCCGCTAAGCGGTGCCAGGCATGCGTTGGCCGGTACGCTAATCAGTGCTGTTGAGTCAGTAAACGCGGTAAGCGTTGTATGGTAGCGACACCATAACGCACCGAGCAGTAAGGGCGCGCGCCTCACCTCTGTGACCAGATAAGGCTGTTTGTGTCGCGGCAGTGCTTTCCAGACGTAAAAACCGCTGACAGGAATAACGCAGCGACGAGCCTGAAACGCTTCATGGAACATGGCTTTTGAACTGAGTGTCTCAGCTCTAGCGCAGTGTGGAGCGTGATCCAGCACCGTTAACCACGGGGGGGTTAGCCCCCAAAAAACTGATTCGAGCTGCAATTCACCCTGGGCTAAACGAATAGCCGAAACGGGTTGGCGGGGTGCCAGATTGGGGGATTCCACCAGCGCGGATGTCGCCTTGAGTGAGGGCAGAAGACGCTTGAGCGGTAAGTTGTGTACATGTAGGCGTCCGGTCATGCCAGTCTCCTTAAGCAGAATCGGCTCAATCATGTCATGGGAGAGATTACAGATGCACAAGAATGCGCTAAATGTGGCGTTTTAGTGTCGAAAACAGTGTTCGATATAAGGTATCCTATATCACCCCTTGCTCACGCTAAAGCGCTGTGAGGCATTCTTTCTTGTTATTCGTTGACCTGAAGAGATCGCCATGGCCCGTCCTAGACAGCATGCGCCCGATGCCCTCCATGCGCAGGTCATGAAAGCTTGTGATGATTGGTTGGCTGTACAGTCAGTCCACGATTTATCCCTGCGTGCCCTGGCTAGAGAGGTTGGCTGCGCGCCCAGTACGCTGCTTAAACTTTACGGCAGCTTTAACAACTTATTGCAGCACGTTAACGTCGAAACGTTGGCGGGCTTGAAGCAGACCATTACGTCATTATCGGCAGACGCGCCAGAGCCTTGGCTGCGTGCGCTGGCGCATGCGTACTGGCACTTCGCCGAGCAAGACTGCTACCGCTGGAAGCTGCTGTTTGATTATCCTTTGGCGCAAGAAGGGGAGCTTGATCAGCGTCAAAGCCATCTCATTGAAGCGCTGTTTACCCAAGTGGAATCCGCCCTCAAAGAGTACCAGCCCACGCTTGACGATCTCGAAGCTCGGCGGCTGGGGCGCACGCTATGGGGCAGCGTACATGGGCTGGTACAGCTGGGCTTAAATGAACGCTTGGGGTATTGGCAAGGCCAGCAGCTTAAAGTGGATGAACTGCTGGATCAGTTGGTCAGTACGGTGCTGGCGGGGCTTCGGCGCCGGGAGCCGGCGTCGTGAGATGGTGGATCAATGCTGTCCGCCAAGTGCTGCGTAGCCTGATTTATCTGGCTATGCGACTTTGCTATCGCTTGCATGTGCATGGGCGTTATCACCTCCCCAAACGCGGCGGTGCGCTGGTTGTGTGCAACCACGTAAGCTTTATGGATGCTCTGGTCTTGGGGGGCGGTAGCCCTCGGCCACTGCGTTTTGTTATGGATCAGCCAATTTTCGATTCGCCTTGGCTCAAGTGGTGGTTTCAGCTTGTCGGCGCTATTCCCATTGAGTCCAAGCGGCGTAGCCCCGGCGCCTTGCGGCGTACGCTGGATGAAGTGAGCCTGGCACTGCGCCGAGGGGAAGTCGTTATGGTATTTCCGGAAGGGCGGTTAACGCCAGACGGTGATATCCATACCTTCAGACGCGGGCTGGAAACTATTCTGGCACGCGATAATGTGCCGGTGATTCCTGCCGGGCTGGCAGGCTTGTGGGGCTCCTGGACATCACACTACAACGGTAAAGCGCTGAAAAAGTGGCCAAGCCGCTTTAGGGCGCCGGTTAGCCTGCATTTTGGCCCACCCATTAATGTGCAAGAGGTGGATGGGGTTACGCTGCGTGGCTATTTGGAAACGCGGGTGCGAGCGCTAAAAGTGGCCGCCGATAAAGATATTGACGCGCGCTAACGCGCTTCATGTCGTCCCCAGTGCTGTCCATTTCAAGTGCTATCTGTCTCAAGTGCTGTCAGGGCTGGCGTCTTGGAAGACGCACGTTTTGCCAGCAGCGGGCAGAGGTGATCAGGTTGTCGCGGATCTCCAGTATTTCCATACGGATATTGTTAATTTGCAGGCTGGCGGGGCCTTCGGGGAACGCTTCAAGGTGCTCTAAAATCAACCCGTTCAGGGTCTTGGGACCATCGGTTGGTAAGTGCCACCCCAGCATTTTATTGATTTCACGGATGTTGGCCGTACCCTCAATGACATGGCTGCCGTCGTCCTGCTGATGAATCTCTTCATCTTCCGATACGTCCGTGGTGAACTCGCCAACGATCTCTTCCAGAATATCTTCAAGCGTTACCAACCCTTCGACATCGCCATACTCATCTACCACGATACCGATACGCCGCTTCTGTTTTTGAAAGTTAAGCAGTTGGGTATGGAGCGGTGTGGACTCAGGAATAAAGTAGGGTTCGCGTGCTTCCTGGACAATTGCCGCCTTGGTTACTTCGTCACGGGATAAAAAGCGCGCGGCATTGCGCAAGTGCAGCATGCCGATGATGTTGTTGATATCGCCTTTATATACCGGTAAGCGGGTGTGCTGGCTGGTACGAATTTGGGTCAGAATATCTTCCAACGAATCGTCCAGGTCAATCCCCAGCACTTCATGGCGCGGCACCATAATGTCGTTGACCGTGACATTCTCAAGATCCAGGATCGACAGCAGCATGGCCCGGTGGCGGTAGGGAATCAGCGTGCCGGCCTCATGTACCACGGTACGCAGCTCGTCGCGGGTAAGGTTGTCGCCGCCATTCTCCACGCTTTTCACGCCCAGTAGGCGCAGTAGGCCGTTCGAGATCATATTCACCAGCCACACCAGCGGATAAAGCAGCTTCAAAAGCGGCTCCAGCGCCATAGAGCTGGGGTAGGCAATACGCTCAGGTTTAATCGCCGCGTAGGTTTTGGGGGTAACCTCGGAAAAAATTAAAATAGTAATCGTTAAAATGGCAGTAGAAATCGCCGGGCCTGATACTTCGCCGAAAAAGTGAATAGCGATGATGGTCGCAATGGATGCCGCAAGATTATTGACGAAATTGTTGCCGATTAGAATGACGCCAATCAAGCGGTCAGGGCGGGTAAGTAGGCGCATGACCCGTTTGGCGCGCCGATCACCGCTGTTGGCCTGATGGCTCAGGCGGTAACGATTAATCGACATCATGCCGGTTTCAGAGCTAGAGAAAAATGCCGATAGCAGTACCAGTAAGCCAAGAAGGCCGAATAGTAATCCCAAGGGGAAGTCGTCGCTCAAGTCGAAAATTCCTTTATGCCGTATCAAGCACGGTTTGTAGAAGCTAGAAGAAGGTGTGTCAAGACAGCCATAGCCGTGTATATGGGCTTAGCGATTGAGCAGTATCTCAAGCACAAACTTACTGCCAAAGTAGGCCAGTATCAAAAGCGTGCAACCACCCAGCGTCCACCGTACTGCGCGCATGCCGCGCCAACCGAAACGATAGCGGCCAATGAGTAGGGTTGTGAAAATAACCCACGCACCTAACGAGAGAACGGTTTTATGTAATAAATGCTGGGCAAAAATATTATCAAGAAAGATAAAGCCGCTCACAATCGAGAGCGTTAGTAGCAAAATGCCTGCCCAGACCAACTCAAACAGGACGCGTTCCATCGTGGTTAGCGGAGGAAGCGACTGCACGATACCGCGAATATGGTGATGGCGTAGCGCCTGGTTTTGTAATCCCACCAGAATTGCCTGTATCGCTGCAATCGCGAGCATGGCAAACGCCAGCGCGGAGCTAATGGCATGCAGCAGAATGCCGGGTGTCAAGCCGGTTTGGCTAGTGTGGCTGGGGAGCCAGGTGGCGGTAATCAGCGCGACACCCGCTAAAGGAAAGAGAACGATGCCGACGTTAAGCACCGGCTTGAAAAGGCTCGCTATCAACAGCACATTAACGGCGACCGCCATGAAAAGCGTCGCGCTGGTGGTAAACCCAGGCAGAAGGCCTGGGGATTGCCCCATCAGTTGGACGACCACCGGGATATGGAGCAGCAGGCCCAAGGCGCCCAACAGGCGCACCATGCCTTGGCGTGGCGGCACGCGGCGAAAAAGGGTCATGCCCTGCCAAGTGGCAGCAGCGACATAGAGTACAAAAGCGATCGTGGCGAAAGGCAGCGCCTGCATGATGCTATCCGTGCGCGCATTTCGCGCGTTGCAGTAAAAAACAGTTAAGTTAACGTGTACCGACTACTATAACCAATCAAAGCAGTATCGCACAGCCATCGTTAGCCCGCGCGGACAGTCATGGAGACTCAAGGCGTGAGCGCGTATAATCCATGCACATCAGTCCAGGGGCGTAGGCCCGGCGACAGCGACGGAGGCAGAGAGGCCCCATGTTTCAGAATCTCAGTGAGCGTCTTTCCCAGACGTTGAAGTCGATTAAAGGTCAGGCGCGCCTGACCGACGACAATATCAAAGATACCCTGCGCGAAGTGCGCAAAGCGCTGCTTGAAGCCGACGTAGCGCTGCCGGTCGTCAAGGCCTTTATCGAACGCGTTCGCGAGCGGGCGGTTGGGCAAGAGGTGTCCAAGAGCCTATCGCCCGGTCAACAGTTCGTCAAAATCGTCCAGCAGGAGCTGGAAGCCATTATGGGCGAGGCCAACGAAGGCCTAACCCTCAAAGGCTCGCCAGCCGTTGTGTTGATGGCCGGTTTGCAAGGGGCGGGTAAAACCACGTCGGTAGCCAAACTTGCCCGCTACCTGCGCGAACGCGAGAAGAAAAAAGTCCTGGTGGTGTCGGCCGACGTTTATCGCCCGGCAGCCATCGACCAGTTGGAGACGCTGGCCAAAGAGGTTGAAGTCGACTTCTTCCCGTCGCGCTCTGACCAGAAGCCTGTTGATATTGCCGAAGCGGCGATCAAACACGCCAAAATCCAGTTCCACGATGTGGTGCTGGTAGATACCGCGGGTCGCTTGGCAATTGATGAAGCCATGATGGCGGAGATCCAGGCGCTGCATAAGGCGATCTCACCGCAAGAAACGCTGTTCGTCGTCGATGCGATGACTGGCCAGGATGCGGTTAATACCGCGAAAGCATTCCACGATGCGCTGCCGCTGACCGGGGTTATCTTAACCAAGGCTGATGGTGATGCGCGTGGCGGTGCGGCGCTGTCGGTACGTCATATTACTGGCAAGCCCATCAAGTTTATGGGGGTGGGCGAGAAAGTTGACGCTCTGGAGCCCTTCCACCCGGATCGTGTGGCATCACGCATCCTCGGCATGGGCGACATGCTGTCGCTGATTGAGGAAGCCGAGCGCACGGTTGATAAAGACAAAGCTACCAAGCTTGCCAGCAAGGTCAAAAAAGGCGATGGCTTTGATCTGGAAGACTTCCGCGACCAATTGCAACAGCTCAAAAAGATGGGCGGCATGGGTGGCCTTCTGGGCAAGCTACCCGGCATGGGGCAAATGGCCGAAATGGCCCAGGGCCCCGGCCCTGAAAAGGAGCTGGGTAAGCTTGAAGCGCTGATCAACTCCATGACGCCCAAGGAGCGCCGCGCGCCGGATATTATCAACGGCTCGCGCAAGCGCAGGATTGCCGCCGGTGCTGGCCTGCAGGTGCCCGACCTGAACCGTCTGCTCAAGCAGCACAAGCAGATGCAGAAGATGATGAAGAAAGCGGGCAAGAAAGGCGGCATGCAGAAAATGATGCGCGGCATGTCCGGCATGATGGGCGGCGGCGGAGGTCCTGGCGGTCCAGGTGGAATGGGAGGCATGGGCGGTGGCGGTATGGGTGGCCCCGGCGGCCTGCCCTGGCGCTAAGCACACGCCTGGAACCTGGTGGCGAGCCAATTAAAGGCCCGCACGCTTTAAAAGCCAGCACCCTTCGGTGCTGGCTTTTAGGTTATATGGCGCAGGTGAACCAGAACGCTGCCATCTGGCTGGCAGTCATGTAGCGGATAGCTGTAAGGCACATCGCTGAGTGTCGGGTTCGCTTGGCTGCCCGGCACCAGGTCGTATTGAAACGCAGGACTGCCCGCAATGGCGCTGTAGTGTTGCCCCCACAAGGTGTGGAAGGGCTGATGAATATGCCCACATAGAATGCGTTTGGGAGACGCGCTGATAATAGCCTCGAAACGCTCTCGGCCCTCGATCAGGCTGTAGTCATCCCAGTGAGGGTTGCCCGTCATAAAGGGCGGGTGATGCATCACCAGGAACGTTAACGGCTGGGTATGGCGAAGCTGATTTTCCAGCCAATCCAGGCGTTCGCTACATAGCGCGCCTTGAGGTTTGCCAACAATAATTGAGTCCAGGCCCAGTAACGTGACACCGACTGCTTCCACACGGGAGTGCAGAAACTTGCCTGGCTGCAAGCCCGAAAGTCGGTCACCCAGCACTGCGCGCATGGCTTCACGCCGATCGTGGTTGCCCGGGACGGCCAGAATGGGCATTTCCAGTGGTGCCAGCAAGCGGCGAATCAGTCGATAGTCGTCTTCGGTCCCGCCGTCGGCCAGGTCACCGCTGATCACAACAAGATCGGGCGGTGGGCTAAGCGACACAAGGTCGCTCACGATACGTTCAACCACGTGGGCGATATCCAAACGTGACTCGCCGGTTTCAGACTGTGTAGTAAACACATGAAGGTCAGATAAATGGGCAATCAGCATGTACAGAACTCGATAACATGACGCGGGCCGTTAACGGCCCACGCGTGACAGGACATCGGCTTTTAGAAAACGCTCGATGACCAACATGAAGCCGACCGACGGGATCAGCAAAATCAACGCAGTAATGGCCGCCACCTGATAGTTGCCACCCATGGAGGCGTTAAACATCAACAGTGGCAGCGTGGTAATTTCCGGTGCGCCGACAAAAAACGTCCCGGTGAACTCATCAATGCTGTCGAGGAATACGAAGATGGACGCGGCAAGCAGGCCAGGCAGCGCCTGGGGCAGGGTGATACCGGCAAACGTACGCAGCGGAGAGGCACCCAGGTTGCGGGCCGCTTCTTCCAGCGAGCGGTCCACCGTAGAGAATGCGGCGGTCGCGATCCAAACGGCATATACAAGGCCCGGAAGCGAATGCACCAGCACTACGCCAATTAGCGTTCCGTTGAGCCCCCACTGATAAAAAATGGCGGCGATATTGACGAAAATCGGCAGATTGGGAAATGCCTGGGGCAATAAAAAAAACAGCATAATCACATTACGCGCGGGTAACGCCTGACGTGCCAGGGCGTAGCCTGCAGGAATGGCCAGCGCCATTGAAAGTATAACGGCGGAAAAGGCAACCAGTACGGTATTGAAAAGCGATGTCCAAGCGCCGGCACGTGGGCGGAACACGCGCTCCCAAAAGGAAAAGCCCCAGCCGGTAGGCAGTCGATTCGGGTAAAACCACTGCTCGGCAAAGGCCCAAAGAGCAAGATTCAACAGCGGCCCGAAAACAATAAAGGCAACCACGCCCAGTAAAAGGCCCAGCCCTATCGGCGAAAGTGCGCGGGTGATACTCATGAGGTCACCTCGCGGCGCAGGGTCAGACGCAAATAGATCCATGCGGTTACCGCCGTTAACGCGTAGGAGAACAGCCCCAGCGCATTGGCGACGCCGTAGTCACCGTAGTACGTGATTCGATGGGCCATCATTGAGGTCATCATGGTGGGGTTACCGGCAATCAGCATCATCGGTACCGAGAGGACCGAAAGCATCGCGACCAGCGACAGAATCAACCCGACCCAGAGGGTGGGCGCTGCCTGAGGCAGGATAATGCCGAAAAGGCAGCGCAGGCGGCTCGCGCCCATGTTGCGGGCGGCTTCAATATGGCTGCGGTCAATCGCGGCCATGGCACCGGCCAAGAGAAGCGTCACAAACGGGATCTGTTTCCAAGCAAAGGTCAGCACTAATCCTCGCCAATCCAAAAAGCTCTGCGCGCTCTCGGGCATCATTAGGCCTGTTTCGATCAGTACGCCGTTCATCATGCCGTTGGTCGATAAAAATGAGCGGGCAATCTGACCACTTACTACGAATGGAATAAACAGCGGCCAGCGGTAGAGCCAGCGCAATAAGCGAACGGCCCAGGGCGTGGTGCCCAGCACCAGATAACCTGAAATCGCAATGGAGATAACGGCGATGAGCGCAAGTGCTGCTGATACGACGCCGATAGAGAACAACACGTCGCGGCCATACAGCGAAAAGGCGCGAACGAGGTGGTCGGTGGTCCAGCCGCCATCACTGCTACGAAAAGCTGTCACCAGCGAGCGTAGCAAGGGCAGCGCATAGAGCAGCGTAATCGCGGTTAGCGCAGGCAGAACCAGCAATATACCCAAGCTTATTCGCGGGAATCGCTTGCCAGACATCGCAATGGGATAGGTTGAAGAGGGCGAAGTCGTCATAAACGCTTTCCACAGTGAAGGGGGCGCGAAGGCCCCCGGGTAATGATCATCAAAGCGTTATCATCGAGCGCTTGATCGTCCAGCGCTTAGCGGCTGACGTGGCTTTCATAGGCTTCGAGAATGGCACGGAAGTAATCCGCTTGCGGCATGGAGCGGCCACGTTCAGCAAGTGTCTCTGGCGATACGTCAGCATAGAGCTGAGCCCACTGTTCGTCGCTCAGTTCACTGCGAACGTGCTCGGCATCAATACCGGGGAACCAGTTAAACGTGCCGACAATACCTTCAGCCTGTACCTCAGGGCTCGTTGCCAAAGCAATGAATTCAGCCGCCAACTCAGCATGCTCTGCGCGCTCAGGAATCGCGTAGTACATCGGCTGGCCGGGCATGCCGGGTTCGAGCAGTAGCAGGCGGAAATCGGGGTTGAGGCGACCATCGGTCATCCAGGTGTAGTACATGTCCATCCACACCGGGCCCATGGCGATTTCGCCGCGGTTCATGGCGTCCATGGTGCCCGCATTGCCGGGTGTCAGGGTGACGTGCTGGTTAAAAGTACGCAGCTGATCAAGTGCTGTTGTCCAGTGCTCAGACGCGCCCTCTTCCCAAGGACCGTTTTGCAGCGTGTCGGCCATGTCAGTAAAGGCGTACATCCAGCCGAAGACAAAGCCTACGCCTGCCATGCCGCCGGTGATGCCGTTATAGCCAAACTGGTCGGGGTTCTCCTCAACCCAGTCGGCAAGCGCTGCGTAGCTTTCCGGCGGCTGTTCTAAAAGGGCCGGGTTGTAGGCGATGGCAATCTGGCTCTGAAACATCGGCATAACATAGCCTTCGACATCAACGCCCAGCGCATTACGCGCGCTGTCCGCGCTGACCAAATCACCGGTTTCAAGCGCGCCGGTATAGGTGCTTAGTAAACCTTCTTCCACCATCTGCCCGGCCATGCGCTGGTGGATGACTGCAACGTCGACGCCCCACGTCTCTTTATCACGCTGAGCGCTTAGGGTTTCGTAAATAGCTTGGCTTCCTGCATCGCCGGGGCCGGTGCCCATGGCGCGGACGCTGACATCCGGATGCATGGCTTCAAAGCGAGGAGCGAGAAATTCATTAATGTACTCGACCATGTTGTCGTCGCCTGCCGTAAACACGTTAAGCGTTGTGGCGGCCATGGCGGGCGCAGTGATGGCGCTGGCGATCAGGCTGAGCGTAAGGGCGAAGGGTTTCATGCAATATCCTCTTGTCGATCAAGTGGCGGCAGATGCCGATCGTCCGGCCCGAAAGGGATCAGGGCCGATTGCGGTACCTGAACAACGGCAAAGGTACCCGGAGCAATAGGAGTGGCCGACGTAGCACAAAGCTCAGTCTGTTCGGCACAAAGCGATATCTGATAGCCATCGCCGGTATAAACGCATTCAGTGACCTGCCCTTTGCGCGTCAGCATCGCAGGGTGCTGGGGGGCATTGATCAAAGCGTTACGCGTACGAAAGCCAAATGTGGTGGCAGCAGAGGCAATTGCGGGGTCCGAGGTTTGCCGAGTAACGGTGTTATCCACACCCAAAAAGCGTGCGGCGGCCACGTCAGCTGGCTGGTGATAAAGCGTTTGGGGTGGCGCTACCTGCACGACATGGCCGCCGCGCATCAGGACGATCTGGTCGGCCATTTGGAGCGCTTCTTCCTGGTCGTGGGTCACCATGATAGTGGTGATACCCAGTGACTTCTGTAGGCGGCGTAGTTCGCTGCGTAGGCTGCGCCGAATCGCGGCATCCAGGTTGGAAAGTGGCTCATCAAGCAGTAATAAAGGTGGGTCGATAATTAGCGCACGCCCCAAGGCAATACGCTGGCGCTGCCCGCCGGAGAGTTGAGTGACCGCACGGCTTTCAAAACCACCAAGCTCCATACGCTCCAGCATGACGGCAACTTTTCGGGCGCGCTCCTCGCGAGGGACGCCGCGCAGTTTCAGCGGGTAGCCAAGGTTTTCCCCCACGCTCATATGCGGCCATAGCGCATAGGACTGAAACACCATGGCGGTCTGGCGCTTTTCAGGTGGCAGGTGGGTGATAGACCGTTTGCCCAAGCGTATGTCGCCACGGCTTAGAGGCGTGAAGCCAGCAATGGCGCGCAGCAGCGTCGTTTTTCCGCAGCCGGACGGACCCAGCAGGCAGGTGAAGCTTCCTGGCGCGACATCAAGATGGATGTTTTCCAGAATGCGTTTCTGCCTGAGGTCAATCGTCACGTCATTGAGCGTCAATGCCTCGGTGCTCATTCTCGGGGCTCCATAAAAGGTAGAAGACGAATAACAAGCGTAATTTTTGAACGCGCGTGCAAAATTTTAATAAGGTGATTTTACGAGGCGTTGATGACGCTTTGATGTACATTTTAAAACGCTTAAAAGGCAACCAAGGGGTGCTAGGATGGCGGAATTATCTTGTTGATTGAGCGGTCATCATGTTGAAAAACACCCGAGGCGCTGGCGCATGCCGATACGCGTAACCGCCGATGATGTAGCCCAAGCGGCAGGCGTATCTCGCGCCATGGTCTCACGCGCTTTTACAGCCGGAGCGTCGGTGTCGGCAAAAAAGCGCGAACACGTTTTAGCCGTGGCTCAGGCGCTGGGTTATCGGCCCAATCTTATCGCTCGGGGGCTGACGGGGCGTAGCACTGGATTGATCGCGGTGGTGGCCGGAGAGATATCGCGTCCTTATGAGGCTTGGCTACTTGAGCATTTGGTGTTTGAGCTCAGCTCCCGTGGCTATCAGCCGCTACTATTGCCAGCGTTGCGCGGCGGTAACGTCACCGAGGTGATCGACCATGCGCTGGCCTATCAGGTTGAGGGGGCTATTGTGGCGGCAGGCTCGGTGAGTCGCGAGATCGCCGACCGCTGCCGGGCTTCAGGGGCGCCGCTGGTATTGATTGGACGCGTGCTGGAAAGCAGTGGGGCTGATGCCGTGTGTTGCGACAATATAAAAGGTATGCATTTGCTGGTGGACCGGTTGGTCCAGCAAGGGCGCCGACGGATTGCCTGGTTGGGCGGCACTGAGGATACGTTTTCTGACCAGGAGCGCAGGCTGGGCGTCGAGCAGGCGCTGAGCCACCACGGCTTGGCGTTAATGGCCGTGCACCGGGGAGATTTCTCGCTGCAAAGTGGGCTGAATGAAGGGCTGGCGCTGCTGGATGCCGGACAGTCATTGGATGCAATTATCTGCGCCAACGATGCCATGGCGCTGGGCGTTGTCGAAGCCGCTGCACAGCGCGGTATGCGGGTGCCGGATGAGATAGCGGTTACGGGGTTTGACGATGTTCCAGGCGCTGCTTGGGGGCGCTGCCCTTTAACGACGGTGCGTAACCCGGTACAGGAAACGGCTCTTGAGGCACTGCGCCTGCTTGAAGCAAGAGTAAAGACGCCTACGCGCGCCACGCAGGTCGTGAGAGTTGGCGTGACGCTTGTTGAGCGTGTCAGTGCTTAGCCGTTAATGCAGTGGTTGACGTATTGTGAGTTTTCTGGCTGTCAGGCTTTCCAATCAGGGCGCATTTGCGTAGAATGCGGCCTCTTCATGCGTGGGTGTTGGCAAAATATGTGTAAGCATTGCCGCCACATCCGGTTGTGAAGGCCTAAAATGGTACAAAGCAGCCACTTATCTTCAAGTGAGCCGCGTATCAAGAAAATAGTATGATGAGTGTTCTGGTGGCGGTTTGCGCTATTTTCCACTCTCGTAACCTCAACCGAAGGATAGTTATCGTATGGTTACCATTCGTTTGGCACGTGGTGGCGCCAAGAAGCGTCCCTTTTATCACCTGACTGTTACTGACTCGCGTAACGCCCGTGACGGCCGTTTCATCGAGCGTATCGGCTTCTTCAACCCGGTTGCCCGTGGTCAGGAAGAGCGTCTGCGCGTTGATCTAGAGCGTGTTACTCACTGGCAGAGCCAAGGCGCCCAGCTGTCTGGTCGTGTTGCTGAGCTGGTTAAAGAAGCGCGTAAACAGGCGTAAGTCTGTTCACGGTAGAATCTGGACTGCTGTACGTTGAGGTCGTCGATGACGCGTTTTGAAACAAGCCAAACTGACGACACGCATGTGGTGTTAGGCAAGCTGACTAGCCCCCACGGGGTGCAGGGTTGGCTCAAGGTGTATTCTTACACCAGCCCCATGGACAGCATTTTGGATTACCCCGAATGGTGGGTGCGCCAAGGGGAAACCCTGACGCGAATGACCATTGTTCAGGGACGTCGGCAAGGTAAAGGCCTTGTTGTGCAGATTAAAGGCGTGGATGACCGCAATGCCGCTGAAGCACTGGCGCAAGCGGATATTTTACTGCCCAAAGATGCACTGCCTACACTGGCAGCCGATGAGTATTACTGGCATGAGCTTGAAGGCTTGGCTGTCTTCACTCAAGCCGGCGAGCGGTTAGGACGGGTAAGCTACCTGTTTGAAACCGGCGCCAACGATGTCATGGTGGTTCGCGGCGATGACGACGCGATCGACAAACGCGAGCGGCTACTCCCGTTTTTGCCTGATGACGTGATTGTCGAAATCAGCCTTGAAGATGGCCGTATGGTCGTTAACTGGGACCCTGAGTTTTGATCAATGACGAAGCGGCCGATGTGCAAACAGCGGTGCTTGGCAATGATGTGGATACGCCCGCTATGTGGATCGGCGTAGTATCGTTGTTTCCTGAAATGTTCGATGCACTCACCCAGCAGGGCGTAGTAGGTCGGGCGATAGAGAAGCAACGTATTGCCCTGGAGTTCTGGAACCCGCGAGATTACGCCACCGACCGCCATCGCAGTGTGGATGATCGCCCTTATGGCGGCGGCCCGGGTATGTTGATGAAAGTCGATACACTCCGTGGCGCTATCCACGATGCCCGTGAACGGGCACATCAAGCCACCGGCCAAGTGCCTACGGTGATCTACCTTTCGCCCCAAGGGCGTAAGCTTGATCAAAAAGGCGCTCAGGCATTAGCCGCTGCTGGCCCCCTGGTGGTGGTGGCAGGGCGCTATGAAGGGATTGATGAGCGTGTGGTGGAGAGTGACATCGATGAAGAGTGGTCGATTGGCGACTATGTGCTGAGCGGCGGTGAGCTGCCCGCCATGGTGCTGATTGACGCAGCGGCGAGGTTGGTGCCCGGTGTATTGGGGCATCAGGACTCCGCTATCGAAGACTCGTTTAATGACGGTCTTTTGGACTGCCCGCACTATACCCGTCCAGAAAGTATCGACGGGCGCCAGGTGCCGGATGTGCTACTAAGCGGTAATCATGCAGCCATCAAGCGCTGGCGGTTGAAGCAGTCGTTAGGCCGCACATGGCAGCGCCGTCCCGACCTGTTAGAAGGGCGCGTGCTTAATGCCGAGCAACAGCAGTTGCTGAACGAGTTTATCGAGGAACACGCTCTGTCTGCCAAGTAGGTTATTTTCAACGACCTGGTGCAGAGCGGCGGTGCAGGACGGAAAGGGCACGTCGTCTACATATCGACGGCAAGCCTACGGACCTGTGTCACCCATAACGACTCCCGTGTGGCTCGATTCGAGCGCCGGGATCACGGTTTGCCCCTTCCACAACTGCGTGGCAAACCATTCCGTTATTTAGGAGTATGAAGATGAGCAGCAAGAACAAGGTGATCCAGGCGATCGAAAACGAGCAGATGGGCAAAGAGATTCCTTCTTTTGCGCCGGGCGACACCATTATCGTTCAAGTAAAAGTCAAGGAAGGCACCCGCGAGCGTCTGCAGGCGTTTGAAGGTGTTGTTATTGCCAAGCGTAACCGTGGCCTGAACTCCGCTTTCACCGTACGTAAAATTTCTCACGGTGTTGGCGTTGAGCGTACTTTCCAGACCTACAGCCCGCTGGTTGACTCTCTTGAAGTCAAGCGTCGTGGTGACGTGCGTCAAGCCAAGCTGTACTACCTGCGTGAGCGTAGCGGTAAGTCAGCACGTATCAAAGAAAAGCTGTCCTAAGCGACGCTTTCTCGGGCGCGCACTGTTCTTGACGTACGTCTTGGGCACGTGTCGCACCGGATACCAGAACCCCGTCACCGCTTTGCGGGGCGGGGTTTTGTTTATGTGTTCATATACTCAGCAGGAGACGATTAACGTATGAGCGTCATTGATGCTTTCCTGGACGCCCTTTGGTTAGAGCAAGGCGCCAGTGATCATACGTTAGCCGCCTATCGGCGCGATTTAATCGCGTGGCAGCACTACCTGGTAGCAGAAGGTGAGGATATATTGTCTCCCACAGGGCAGCGGCTTCCCGTATGGTTGGATGCCCGCCGAGAGCAAGGCTATCAACTGCGAAGCAATGCCCGGCTGTTATCAAGCCTTAGAAGTTTTTATCGCTGGGCACGCTTACACGGGCATGTGGTTAGCGACCCGCTGGTGGATGTTAAGCTTCCCAGAGTGCAGCCAGGCTTGCCCAATACGCTGGAAGAGGCGGAGGTCGAGCGCCTGCTGATGGCGCCTGATGTTGATACACCGCTGGGCGTGCGCGACCGCACCATGCTGGAGCTGCTGTATGCCTGTGGACTGCGCGTATCGGAGCTTGTGTCGTTAACCGGCGATGCGGTGAACCTGCGCCAAAATGTGGTGCGTGTGCGTGGTAAGGGGGATAAAGACCGCTTGGTGCCCATGGGGGAAGAAGCCGCAGATTGGCTTGCGCACTATATGAAAACGGCCAGACCTGCGCTGATGAGCGACCCGACCAGGTCAGCGCTTTTTCCAGGGCGCCATGATAAAGCCATGACGCGACAGACCTTCTGGCACCGTATAAAAGCGCATGCCATCACGGCTGGTATCTCGCGTCCGCTGTCTCCGCATACGCTGCGGCATGCTTTTGCGACACATTTATTGAATCATGGGGCCAATTTACGGGTCGTACAGCTGCTGTTAGGCCACAGCGATTTATCTACGACTCAAATTTATACGCATGTTGCCCAAGCCCGCTTGGAGCATTTACATGCCGAACACCATCCGCGAGGTTGAAGATAGAATGCGTCAACGTACGGTTACTCCTTCTTTACGCACGGCATTACTCACGCTCGCCATCGCCAGCGTTTTGCCGGTCGCCGCTCACGCAGATGCCGTCACGCAACGACTGAGTGAGTCGCTGAGCGTTAATGGTCAGCCGATGCCGGTTGAGCACGTAACGACGACCCCGATGGAAGGCATTTACCACGTGCGTCTGGAAAGCGGCGAGTCATTCTACACCAATGCCGATGGCAGCCACTTTTTGGTGGGTGATCTTTTCGAAAATGCCGAGACGGGGCTGGTCAATTTAACCGAGCAGTCCAAAAATCAGGAGCGAGTTGCGGCACTGGCAAGTATCCCCGAGTCTGAGCGCGTTGTGTATCGCGGTGTCGATGAGCCAAAAGCCACCGTGGTAGTATTTACCGACCCCACTTGCCCCTACTGTGAGCGTCTTCACGAAGCCGTGCCTGAGCTTAATGAGCGCGGGATTGCGGTACACTATTTAGCATTCCCACGGGCGGGTATGGGCAGCGATGCGGCGACCTCCATGCAGCAAGCCTGGTGTTCGGATAATCGTAGTGAAGCGATGACCCGTGCCCAGCAGCGCCAGCCGTTATCGGGGCCTTCGGATTGCGATAACCCGGTGGCTGAGCAGTATGAGCTGGGTATGGCGCTGGGTGTACAGGGCACGCCCGCGATTATTCTGCCCGATGGCCAAATGGTACCAGGCTATGTACCGCCAGAAAGGCTTGCCGTCATGTTAGGCTTGGGCGACGTCTAAGCCTGATCTGGCAGGCGCTTTGAAACAGGCGCCTGGCAACAGAAACGTAGCAACAGAAACATAGCAATAGGCACGCCCAACAAGTGCCCACCAATAGAGAGCACCGTTAACGAGCGGTGACGCTGAGACACTGAATTTAAGACCAGGCGCCAAGGGCGCCCACCACGAAAGGGGATGTATTTTGAAACCGGTAAGAGTAGGCATTTGTGGGCTAGGCACGGTTGGCGGCGGCACGTTCAATGTATTGACGCGCAACGCTGATGATATTGCACGCCGTGCAGGCCGCCCTATTGTGATTGAGCAGGTGGCTCATCGCAGTATTCACCCTGACTGCGATATTACCGGTATTAACGCAACCACCGATGTTTTCGAGGTGGCAACTAACCCTAACGTTGATGTGCTGGTCGAGCTGATTGGCGGCTATGACATGGCGCGTGAATTGGTACTCACCGCGATTGCCAATGGCAAACATGTGGTCACTGCTAACAAGGCGTTGATTGCTGTTCACGGTAATGAAATCTTCAAGGCGGCTCATGAAAAGGGCGTTATCGTCGCCTTTGAAGCCGCCGTTGCAGGCGGTATTCCGGTTATCAAATCGCTGCGTGAAGGCTTGGGTGCCAACCGCATTGAGTGGGTGGCAGGCATCATTAACGGCACCGGCAACTTTATTCTGACGCACATGCGTGACGAAGGCCGAGCCTTTGAAGACGTACTTGCCGAAGCGCAGGCACTGGGTTACGCCGAAGCCGACCCCACGTTTGACGTGGAAGGTATCGATGCGGCGCACAAGCTGACCATTCTGGCCTCGATTGCTTACGGTGTACCGCTTCAGTTTGAAAGAGCCTTCACCGAAGGTATTTCACGGATTACTGCTGAAGATGTCGAGCAGGCCGATAACCTGGGCTACGTTATTAAGCACTTGGGTATTTCCAAGCGTACCGACCAGGGGCTTGAGCTACGCGTTCACCCCACGTTGATCCCCAAAGAGCGTTTGCTGGCCAATGTGCATGGCGTCAAAAACGCCATTGCCATCATGGGTGATGCGGTAGGTCCCACGCTTTACTACGGTGCCGGTGCGGGTGCTGAACCAACGGCTTCCGCCGTGGTTGCTGATGTGTTGGATGTGGCTCGTGATATTACAACTGCCCACCACTATCGCGTGCCCTATTTGGCGTTCAGCGGTATTGATGAAGATGTCAGCCAACTGCCGATTATGCCGATGGAAGACATCATTACGGCGTATTATCTGCGCCTGTTGGCGGTGGACCGCCCTGGTGTACTGGCCCGCGTGGCCACCATCCTTTCGGAGCAGGGCATCTCTATTGAGGCACTGATCCAGAAAGAGGCAACCGAAGGCGAGCTGGTGCCGATTATTTTGCTGACGCACCGCACCAAAGAGAAGCAGATGAACGAAGCAATTCGTGAAATCGAAGCGATGGCCGATATCGCCGGACCGGTGACACGCATCCGCGTGGAAAGCCTGAGCGAAGGGGAGTAACCCACTATGCGCTATATCAGTACGCGTGGGCAGGCGCCCGCGCTCTCGTTTGAAGAAGTCGTACTAACCGGTATGGCCAGCGACGGCGGCCTTTACGTGCCGGAAGAGCTGCCCACCCTCTCGAAAGAAGCGCTGGCCGATATGGCCGGGCTTTCTTACGCCGAGATTGCTTTTCGGGTCATGAAGCCGTTTGTAAACGGCGAGATCGACGACGACACTTTCCGCACCATCGTGACCGACGCGTATTCCACCTTCACTCACGATGCGGTGGTGCCGCTCAAGCAGCTCGACGCCAATCACTTCCTGCTTGAGCAGTTCCATGGCCCGACGCTGGCATTTAAAGACGTCGCGCTACAGCTTTTGGGCCGCCTGTTGGATCACTTTTTGAAAAAGCGCGGCGAGCGCGCGGTGATCATGGGCGCCACCTCGGGCGATACCGGGTCGGCGGCGATTGAAGGCTGCCGCCACTGCGACAACCTGGATATCTTTATTCTGCACCCGTACCAGCGAGTGTCCGAAGTGCAGCGCCGCCAGATGACCTCGGTGCTGGCTGATAACGTCTTCAATATTGCTATCGAAGGCAATTTTGACGATGCTCAAGCCATGGTCAAGGCAAGCTTTGCCAATCAGGACTTCCTGAACGGTACGCGCCTGGTAGCGGTCAATTCGATCAACTGGGCGCGCATCATGGCTCAGATTGTTTACTACGTAGCGGCGGGTGTGGCGTTGGGTGCTCCGCATCGCGAGGTCAGCTTCTGCGTGCCGTCGGCCAATTTTGGCAACGTGTTTGCGGGCTACATGGCGTACAAAATGGGGCTGCCGGTCAAGCAGTTCATCATTGCCACCAACTCCAACGACATTCTGCACCGTACGCTGGCCGCCAACGACTTCTCCAAGAAGGAGCTTGAGGCAACGCTCGCACCTTCCATGGATATCGTGGTGTCGTCGAACTTCGAGCGTCTTCTGTTTGATGCTTATGAGCGTGATGGCGCCGCCGTGGCGGCACTGCTGGAGCGCTTTCAGCAAGAGCCCACCGCACTTGCCGATGCGCCGCTTGCCAAGCTGCGCGAGAAGTTCTCAAGTTTTAGTGTGGACGATGACACCATTCTGGACGTCATTCGCGAAGCGCATCACCGTACTGGTGAAATGCTTGATCCGCATACCGCCACGGGCTACCGCGCTGCTGAGCGTGTTCGCGCTGATCACTCAACGCCGATGATAACGCTTGCCACCGCGCACCCGGCCAAGTTTGCTGAAGCGGTGGTAAAAGCAGGTTTCCAGGGCGTACCGCTGCCCACGCATATGGATGATTTGCTGGAGCGTGAAGAGCGCTACACGGTATTGCCAGCTGAGCTGAGCGCCGTGCAGCAGTTTGTGGCGGATAACCGTCGTTAACTCATGATAACTGCTTTGCCAGATGCCAATCCGCCTGTTACACCTCAGCACACCACGCAGCTAATGCTGGAGCCTCGTCCGCTGGACGAGGCTGTCTACGCCCGTGCCCAGGCACAAGGCTTGAGCGAGCTTCAGGCGCGCCTTCTCGCCTCACGGCTGCCCGGCTATCAGGGCGAGCTGGCCCCGCTGGTAACGCCCAGCCTGCGCTACCTGGCCCACCCGGAAAAGCTCGCCGATGGGCGCCGTGCCGCCGAACGTATTGCTCAGGCGGTTGCGGAGGGTGAGTCCATCGGGATTTTGACCGATTACGATGTGGATGGGATTACCTCCCACGTCGTCATTCGCCGCACACTGGTTGAGCTGTTTGGTGTGCCCGAGCACAAGCTGCATAGCCTGATTGGCCACCGTATTCACGATGGCTACGGGATCAGCTTGCCGTTGGTTGAGCGCACGCTGGCGCTTAAGCCATTTCCGACCCTGGTGATTACCGCCGACTGCGGAAGCAGCGACGAGCCGCGTATTGCGCGACTCAAAGCGGCAGGCATTGACGTGGTGGTCAGTGATCACCACGCGCTGCCGTTGGAAGGCCCGCCCGCGTCGGCCTACGCCTGCGTAAATCCCACCCGTGACGATTGCACTTATCCAGATAAAACCATCGCCGGGTGCATGGTGGCGTGGCTGTTGATGTCGTTGGCGCGTGGCGTATTGGTGGAGTGGGGGGCCTTGCCCGAGGCTACGCCCAAGCTTTCGCCGTGGCTCTCTTATGTGGCGCTGGGCACCGTGGCGGACTGCGTGTCGCTGGGCGGAAGCCCCGCTAACCGCGCCGTGGTGAGCTATGGATTAACTCTGATCAACCGCATGGACGCCGCCTGCTGGCGCGCCATGGCCGCACGCCTGGGCGCGGACAGCGTGCCGTTTAATGCCGAAACGCTGGCCTTTCAGATGGGCCCGCGGATTAACGCGCGCTCGCGGCTGGATGACCCTTACGCTGCGCTACATTTCATGCTGGCCGAGAGTGACGCCGTCGCTAACCGTCAGTTGGAAGTGCTGGACCAGGATAATCAGTCGCGTAAGGCGATTGAGGCTGATATGGCCGAAGAGGCACGGGCGCTGGCCGCCAGTGCGCTGTTAGCCGATGAGCCTGCTGTGGTGGTGTTTCTGGAAGATGGCCACCCCGGCGTTCAGGGCATTGTGGCCTCCCGGCTGGTGCAGTCTTACGGGCGCCCTGCGCTGGTGCTGACGCAGGCGGCGGCACCCAATATGCTTACTGGTTCAGGGCGCTCAATCGATGGTTTGCACCTGCGCGATGCGCTGCAGCGTACCTTTGAACTTGCGCCTGAGGCGCTGCAGCGCTTTGGTGGGCACAGCGGTGCCGCAGGAGTGGGCGTTCCCCGCGAACAGCTGGACGTGTTTAAACAGGCGTTTCTCAAGGCCGTAGCGGAACAGCTGGAAGGGCGTTCGCTCTATCCCCGGCTATGGACGGACGGCGAGCTTTCCACCGCGCAGCTCTCTCTTGCCACGCTTGAGGAGATCGACGCGCTGGGCCCCTATGGGCGTGAATTTGACGCACCGCTTTTTGAAGGGCGTTTTATCGTCGAAGCGCTGCGCCCAGTGGGTGCCGATGGCGCGCACTTGATGCTTGAGCTCTCCATGGGTGCCATCACCTGTAAAGCAATCTGGTTTCGTGCCTTAACGCCAGGTGAGCTGCCCGCGTTCGCCATCGGCGACACGCTGCACTGCGCTTACAAGCTTAACCGTAACCGCTGGCGGGGGCGGGAGTCGTTGCAGTTGATGGTTGAGCACGCAAGCGCAGTTTAAAACGCTTTCATCAACCCGGTCCATTAACCCTGTTCATCACCCCAGCACACTTCATAAGGGCGTTTAAATGCGCGTGGAAGATTTACCCAAGGACCCGCACCGTCTCTATGAGGATGTAATGGCGATGCTGCTGGGCACGTTCTTCGTTGCCTTGGGCGTTACCTTTTATACCCAAGCGGTGCTGCTAACTGGCAGCACTGCGGGCTTGGCGCTGCTGCTTAATTACGTGACGCAGTGGGGGTTTGGGCTGTGGTTTTTTGCCATCAACCTGCCGTTTTACTACCTGGCGATCAAGCGTATGGGGTGGAGCTTTACGCTGCGTACGTTTATAGCCATTGGCCTGGTATCGCTGTTTTCTGAACTAACCCAGGGCTGGGTGCAGTTTGCAAGCGTGCCTTCGCTCTATGCGGCACTCATGGGCGGGGCATTGATGGGCATTGGCATGCTGATGCTGTTTCGCCACCGCACAAGCCTGGGCGGCATCAACATTCTGGCGCTCTACCTGCAGGACCGCCACGGCCTGCGGGCGGGCTATGTGCAGCTAGGCATTGATGGGATGATTTTACTGGTAGCGCTTACCCAGCTACCGTTAGACCGCGTTGGCTACTCGGTGCTGGGAGCGCTGACGTTGAACTTGATTATCGCCCTTAACCATAAGCCCGGGCGATATATCGGCGTGAGTTAGCGCTCTAGCTAAGCCAGAACCACCAGACGACCAGGGCAATGAGCCCCACGCCCGCCGCGTTAACCAGTAAGCTCATGAGGCCTCCTGTTGAGTGGGCTTCCAGAACCGCAGGCGATTGGCGTTACTCACCACGGTGATGGAGGAGAGCGACATGGCGACCCCCGCGATAATCGGTGAAAGCAGCATGCCGGTTACCGGGTAGAGCAAGCCTGCCGCAACCGGGATGCACAATACGTTATAACCAAAGGCGCCCACCAGGTTCTGCTTGATGTTGGCAAGCGTGGCGCGGCTGATTTCAATGGCTGAGGCCACGCCGTGAAGCGACCCACGCATTAACGTAATCCCCGCACTTTCCATGGCGATATCCGTTCCCTGACCAATTGCAAAGCCGACGTTAGCGCGCGCCAGCGCCGGGGCATCGTTAATACCGTCGCCCACCATGCCGACGATTTCGCCTGCCTGCTGTAAGCGCTCAATCTCGGCGTGCTTGTCCTCGGGTGTCAGGCCCGCTTTGAACGTCGTAATGCCCACTTCGAGGGCAATCGCCGCGGCGCTATGCTGATTATCGCCGGTCAGCATGACCACGTTCAGGCCATCCTGCTGCAAGCGTTTAACGGCCGCGACGGCATCGTGACGTAGTGGGTCGCTAATCCCGAAGAGCGCCGCTAGCTGATTATCCACTGCCAGATATACCAGCGTACGCGCCTTGTGTTGTAGCGTGTTAACCGCTTGCTGGGCAGATGAAAGATCAACTCCGGCAGCCTCAAGCAGGCGCGCATTGCCCAGCAGTAGCGCTTTTCCATCGCGGGTTTCGGCTTTTACGCCACCACCCGTAACACTTTCAAACCCTTGAATCTCAGCAGGCGCGGCGCCCAGCGCATCCGCGTAAGCGATAAGAGCTGCCGCCAGCGGATGCTCAGAACCGCGCTCCAGGCCATGAACCAGGCCCAGCACCGTGGCTTCGTCTACACCAAACACCTGCCCATCGGTGACACTGGGTTTGCCTTCGGTGAGCGTGCCGGTTTTATCCACCACCAGCGTGGTGAGCTTGCTGGCGGTTTGTAGCGCTTCGCCACTTCTTACCAGCACGCCTTGTTCGGCGGCCTTGCCTACGCCAATCATGGTGGAAATAGGGGTAGCAAGGCCCAGCGCGCAGGGGCAGGCAATAATCAGCACGGTGGTGGCCGCCACCAGCATATGAATCACGCGTGGCTCAGGGCCGACGTTAAACCACGCAAGTGCCGCCAGTACGGCAATAATGATGACGGACGGCACGAAGATGCTCGATACTTTATCCGCCAGTTCACCAATTGGTGGGCGCGAATTCTGGGCGCTGGCGACCTGCTCGGTGATTTGCCCAAGCCGGGTATCGCGGCCCACGCGGGTCGCGCGATACACCAGCCCGCCTTGGCCATTGACCGTGCCTGCGCTGACGTCATCTCCGGATTGCTTGCTGACGGCCAGCGGCTCACCGGTCAACATGGACTCATCAATGTGGCTCTGGCCTTCGGTGACTTCGCCATCTACCGGTAAGCGCTCGCCGGGGCGCACGCGGAGTTGGTCGCCTTCACGCACCTCATCCACGTCTACCTCTTGCTCTTGGCCGTCGCGAATGACGCGTGCCGTGCGGCTTTGCAAATCAAGCAGGCGCTTTAACGCATTGCTGGTACGCCCACGAGCGCGAAGCTCCATGGCGTTACCCAGCAGGATAAGCCCAATCACCATCGCTGAGGCTTCAAAGTAGATCCCCTGAGCTATTTCAGGCAACCAGGGTGCAAACAGCACCACCGCCATGGAGTAGAGCCAAGCGGTGCCCGTACCCATCGCCACCAATGTATCCATATTGGCCTGATGACGTTTGAGGTTCTTCCACGCATTGACAAAAAAGTGGCGCCCGGGAAAGGCAAGCACGCCCAAGGTCAAGAGGCCAATCACCAGCCAGTAAACGCGGCCCAGGCCCATAACGTGGGGATGATAGATAAACATGCTGAGCATCAGGGGGATGGCCAATGCCAGCGCGATGGTGCTGCCCCGCAGCCGCTGCCGATAGGTAGTGGCATCCTGCTCGGCGCGAACGCGCTCGGCTTCACGCATATCCACAATCGGCTCCGCCGTGTAGCCCGCTGAGGCGACTGCGTTGATAAGGGTTTGCGCATCGGCACTGCCCACTACCTGGGCGGTGTGGGTCGCGAAGTTAACGCTGGCGGCTTCCACCCCTTGGGTATTTTTCAGCGCATTCTGAACGCTTTTAACGCAGCTGGCGCAGGTCATGCCGCTAATTGCCAAGCGCAGATTGGGCCCAGCCGTGGCCGGTATCTCAGTTGCCTCTGACGGTGCTTCAGGTGCTGTCGGCGAGGCGGGTTCGCTGCTGGCCGGGTAGCCGGCTTTTTCCAGCGCCGTGTTCAGGCGGCTATCGTCCAGGTTTGTAGTAACTTCAAGGCGTTTTTCAGCTGGGGTGCCCACTACCTCAGCCGCTGGGTCTTCTGCCTGAATCGCCGCGCGCATCCGCTTAACGCAGCCCTGGCAGCTCATGCCACCTACCGTACGGAAAACCGTATGACGTGAAGTGGTTGTGTCGTTCATAAGGCCTCCCTGGAGGAGGGCTCGTCGGGAAAGCTTTCAATAAGGCGGCACACGCTATGCCCATCGGGTGTGCCGTCAGGCATATGCTCCCAGCTTCCCAGCGCCTGCTCCATGCGCTGGGCCAGCGCTTCAAGTTCGGCAATCCGTGTACGGATCTGCGGCAGGCGGCTGGCCAGCAGGTCGCGCACCAGCGGGCAGGGCGAGTCGCCCTGGTCGGCATGCAGGAGAATGTCGCGTATCTCCGCTACGCTAAACCCCAGTTTGCGTGCTCGCTGAATAAAGTGCAGCCGCTCAAGGTCGGTGCTTGAGAAAAGCTGATAGCCGTTATCTGGATGGCGGCTCGGGAGAAGTAAGCCTTCGCGGGTGTAGTGGCGCACTGTCTCTGCCGTTACACCGCCCTGTTTGGCAAGCTCGCCGACTTTCATCGCGTACTCCTGTGAGTCTTCGTCTGCTGTTAGTAAACAGTGGGAATACACGTAGTGTAAAACCTATGGGTAACACGCAGGTCAAGGTGGGCTGTTCAATAATTCGGTAAAAAGGGCTTAAAACGAATAAAACAATGATTTAAAACGGTCGTACGACTAATGTATGAGCGAAAAATAAAATAAAACGCTCGTTTGCCCTTGAACCAAGGGCCGCATTGGGCGAAAACTGAGGTGTATGCCTACGCTATAAGAACAGTACCAGCGGATGTCGCCATCCACGGGATCATCGGGACAAGAGGCCGACCATGTATAATAAATTTAATAAACTCACTCTAGCAGCTGCGGTTTCGGCAGCTGTCTTCGCAAGCCAGGCACACGCTGGCGGTTATCAAATTAACGAGCAAAGCGTTAGTGGCCAAGGGTACAGCCATGCTGGGCGTAGCTCTAACGTACACGATGCCACCATTGTGTACGGCAACCCGGCAGGGATGTCGTTTCTTGATCGCGCGCAGATCACGGTGGGGGGCACCTATCTTCATGTAAATACCGATGTCAATAATGCTACCTCTGGGCGTTCTTTGGAAACGCCTGCGGGCTCATTGCCTTTGGGATCAGTAACAGGAACCAATGAAGGTGACATGGTGCCTGGTACGCTGGTTCCTTTTGCTTTTTATGCACAACCGGTCAATGAGCAGTTAGCGTTTGGTTTCGGCGTATATGCACCGTTTGGTTCAAAAACAGAGTATGAAGGTGGTTTCGAGGGGCGTAACCAGGGGAATTATACGGAGGTGAAGGTAATGACTGCCCAACCAACCGTCTCCTACCGCTTTAACGAGCAGTGGGGCGTCGGGTTGGGGATTACCTATAACCGCGTTGATGGCGAACTGCACCGACAGGTGCCCGTTGCTGTTGGAGTGGCAGCCAATGGGGACCCGATCGTTACTGAGGTGGATTCACGCGTTGAAGGTGATGATGACGCATGGGGATATAACTTGGGGGTGATTTATCAGCCGGTGCCCGAAACCACATTGGGCTTAACGTACCGCTCAAAAGTGGACTTCAATTTGGACGGTAACTTTTCCGCAAGTTCCCCTGTGCTTGATCAGTTAGGTATCGGAACCGTAACGGATACGGCTGCTCTGGACTTGACCACGCCTGAGACGGTTAACTTCTCGATAACCCAGCAAATGAGCGACAACCTCAAACTCATGTTTGGGGCTTCCTGGGCTCGCTGGAGCCGCTTTGATCAAATACTGGTTACCGGCACTGAGCGTGAAGAGATCACTAACGAGCAGCAAAATTACTCCAATGCTTGGGCGTTTGCCACCGGCGGGGAGTATCAGTTAACGCCTGAGCTGGCGTTGCGAGCAGGGCTAGCGCTGGACTTTACACCAACGCAGGATGCGACACGTAGCGTGCGTATTCCTTCTGATGACCGGCGTATTTTCTCGCTGGGTGCTGGTTGGAGCCCTACACCAGACCTAACGCTTGATTTCGCTTACTCTTATCTAACCGAGCGCTCAACCCAAGTGGATCAAACAAAGACGGATAGCTTCACTGTGGCTGGACAGCAGACACCGCCCATTACGTCTACCTACTCTGCCGGCTATAAAAACGAAGCCCACGGCTTTGGTGCTCAGTTGACCTATCGTTTTTAAGCCCATATTTTAGGCGTCTCGATGAAATAAGTTTCTCGCGTGTTAAATCGGTAGCTCTACTCCTGAACCCGGCACTCGCCGGGTTCAGGCATTCGCCGTCATGGCGAGTGGATGCGAGAAACGCCAGGTTTCGTTACAATGGGTTTTCAGAATTTCGCCGCTGTGGTGCTGGCTTGGAATCATCAAGCCAAGACGCCACAGCGGCGCGTCTTTCTTTTGAACCATGTCATATTGACCAAGGCCAGGGCGATCCATGTTGGAAACCAACCCGATACATAACCAGATCAAGGACCTGTCTGAGCGGACAGACGTTCTTAGGGGGTATCTTTGACTATGCCGAGCGTAAAGATCGGCTAGAAGAAGTCTCTCGCGAGCTCGAAGACCCGAATGTCTGGAACGACCCGGACTACGCACAAAAGCTGGGTAAAGAGCGCTCTTCCCTGGAAGCCATTGTGGCAACCATCGACGAACTGGACCAAGGCCTTGGCGACAGCCGCGACCTTCTGGAACTCGCCGAGATGGAAGAGGATGAGGACACGGTTGAAGAAGTGCGCCAAGAGCTTGATGGCCTTCAGGTCGCGCTTGAAAAGCTCGAATTTCGTCGCATGTTCTCCGGCGAAATGGATGAAAATAACGCCTACCTGGATATTCAATCCGGTTCGGGCGGTACGGAAGCGCAGGACTGGGCCAATATTCTGCTGCGCATGTATCTGCGCTGGGCAGAAAGCCACGGGTTCAAGGCTGAAATAACCGAAATTTCCGCAGGCGAAGTCGCAGGTATCAAGTCGGCCTCGCTGCATGTTCAGGGCGACTATGCGTTCGGTTGGCTGCGTACTGAAACCGGTGTTCACCGGCTGGTGCGTAAAAGCCCGTTCGACTCCGGCGGCCGTCGTCATACGTCGTTTGCGTCGGTATTCATGTCCCCGGAAGTTGATGACAGTTTCGAGGTTGATATTAACCCTTCGGACCTGCGCGTTGATACGTATCGCTCCAGCGGTGCGGGCGGTCAGCACGTTAACACCACCGATTCGGCGGTGCGGATTACCCACGAACCTACCGGTATTGTGGTGGCTTGCCAGAACCAGCGTAGCCAGCATGCCAACCGTGACTTCGCCATGAAGCAGTTAAAGGCGAGGCTCTGGGAGCATGAAATGCAAAAGCGTAATGCCGCCAAGCAGGAAGCGGAAGACTCCAAGGCCGATATCGGCTGGGGCAGCCAGATTCGCTCTTACGTGCTTGATGACCAGCGTATCAAGGATTTGCGCACCGGCGTGCAGTCCAGCAACTGTGACAAGGTACTCGACGGCGACCTGGACCAGTTTATCGTCGCCAGTCTCAAGCAGGGTTTGTAATCTTTTTAGCGTTCGAACATGAATAGGGTGCCCCATGGCTAACCAAGACGCGTCTTCTCCTGAAAACGAAAATCATCTTATTGCCGAACGTCGCGCCAAGCTCACCGCGCGTCGTGAACTGGCCGCAGAGCAAGGGAAGAGTGCTTTCCCGAATGACTTTCGCCGCGATAGCCTGACCGTTGAGCTGCAGGAACGGCTGGGCGAGAAGGAAAAAGCCGAGCTGGAAACGCTTGATCATCACGCATCCGTGGCGGGGCGCATCATGCGCCAGCGCGGTCCGTTTATCGTGATTCAGGACGTGGCGGGGCAGATCCAGCTTTACGTGGATAAAAAAGGCCTGCCGGCGGATGTGCTTGATGACATCAAGAGCTGGGATATTGGTGACATCGTGGCGGCGCGCGGCCCGGTGCATAAATCCGGTAAGGGCGACCTGTACGTGATGATGGTCGATGCCCAGCTTCTGACCAAGAGCCTGCGCCCGCTGCCGGATAAATTCCACGGCCTGACGGACCAGGAGGCGCGCTATCGCCAGCGCTATGTGGATCTGATCATGAACCCGCAGTCGCGCAAAGCGTTTGAAACGCGGGCGGCGGTGATCAGCTCCATGCGCCGTTTCTTTGAAACGCGTGGCTTTATGGAAGTGGAAACGCCGATGCTTCAGGCGATTCCTGGCGGTGCGACGGCGCGTCCGTTTGTGACTCACCACAACGCGCTGGATATGGATATGTATCTGCGCATCGCGCCTGAGCTTTATCTTAAGCGTTTGGTGGTGGGTGGTTTCGAGAAGGTCTTCGAAATCAACCGCAACTTCCGTAATGAAGGTCTTTCGACGCGGCACAATCCTGAATTTACCATGGTCGAATTCTACTGGGCGTATGCCGACTATAACGACCTGATGGATATGACCGAAGCGATGCTGCGCACTGCAGCCGAAGAAGTGCTGGGCACCACCACGCTTGAGTACCAAGGGGCAAGCTACGACTTTGGCCAGCCGTTCAAGCGTTTGACGCTTAAACAGTCGATTCTGGATCACGGTGACGGCATTAGCGATGCTGATTTGGATAGCCTTGAAGCGGCGCGCGTGACCGCTCAGGCGCTGGGCATCAAGGTCAAAAACAGCTGGGGCCTGGGGAAAGTCCAAACGGAAATTTTCGAAGAAGTGGCCGAGCATAAGCTCGACCAGCCGACGTTTATTACTGAATACCCGGCTGAAGTCAGCCCGCTGGCGCGCCGCAACGATGCTAATCCGTTTGTCACTGACCGCTTCGAGTTCTTTGTGGGCGGGCGTGAAATTGCCAACGGTTTCTCGGAGCTAAACGATGCCGAGGACCAGGCCGAGCGCTTCCGCGCACAAGCCGCCGAGAAAGATGCAGGCGATCTGGAAGCGATGTACTACGATGCTGACTACGTGCGTGCGCTGGAGTACGGCATGCCGCCTACCGCCGGTGAGGGTATCGGGATTGATCGTTTGGTCATGCTGTTTACCGACAGTGCGTCCATACGTGATGTATTGCTGTTCCCAGCAATGCGCCCTGAGGCTGAGTAGCACGCTGGATGGAATGAGGTAGACTAAAAGTTGGTAAGGGCGCGATTTAGCGCCCATAATGGTCAACGTTTCGACGGCGAGGAGAATCCCATGAAACTGCTAAACCGCTCCGCTCTGAGCGTCAGGCCGACCCAGCCCTTTGTGGACTGGATCAATGCGCTGGAACCCACCATGGGAGACGACGACCTGACACTGGACGACGTCGAACGTGAAAGTACCATTTACCTGATTCCTGAAATGGATACCCCGGAAGCGCTCGAAACCTTCGTGCACGACCGCTATGTAGAAATCCTCGAAACCGAGTTGCGCGCTTGGGAAGAGGATGAGCGCCAATGGCCAGAGCCGCTTGATTGGGCGCTGTTCAAGTCATTTCTTAGCGTTGAGCACAGTTATCTCGCCATCGATCTGGATGATGAGACAGCGCTTGAAATTTCTGACGTTGATGATGCGTTACTGCTCGACAGCGACCAGGATTAACGTTCGGCACTAGTTAGGCGCTATCTCATCATGACGTAACTCATGACGCACTTCTGCTCTTGGGCAGTTGTGCTCAGACACGTTAAAACCGGCTTAGGCCGGTTTTAACGTGTTAGCCGTTTCGTTTTAGGAATACCCCACTCATGCGACTGTTTCAAACCCGTCCTGGAGACGACGGCCTGCCCGGGCCGGAGCGTGCCTTGGCGGTATTGGCCCTGATTACTGGCACGCTAATGGCGGTGATGGACACCACCATGATTAATTTGGCGCTGCCGACCATTGCAGCAGATTTAAACGCCTCTGCCGCACGCTCGGTGTGGATCACCAACATGTTTCAGGTGGTGTGTGCCGCCTTCTTGCTGGTGTTTGCCGGGATCAGCGAGCTGGTAACGCGGCGGCGTATTTATCTGTTTGGGCTTGGCACGTTTATGGTGGGCGCATTAGGGGCGGCACTGTCGCGTAATTTAGAAACGCTGCTGGTGTTTCGTGCCTTGCAGGGGCTGGGCGCCGCTGCCACGCTCTCTATTGGCCCGTCGCTTTACCGGGCGATATTTCCCTCTCGCCTATTGGGTAGTGCGTTAGGGTTAAGTGCGCTTGTTGTCGCAGGGGGATACGCCGCAGGGCCAACGCTGAGCGGTGTTATTTTATCCTTTGCGGACTGGCCGTGGTTGTTTGCGCTTAATCTGCCCCTGGGGCTGTGCTCGTTATGGTTTGCCAAGCGCGCACTGCCTCGGGATAAGCCCCGGCAAGGAAGTTTTGATGTTCTGGGGGCGCTGTTGTCCATGCTGATGCTGGCGAGTTTCTTTCTGGCCATGGACGCGGTGGGGCACGCAGCACCGTTTGGCCTGGTGGGCGCCTGGATACTGCTTACCATAGCAAGTGCTGCCGGATTTATTATGCGCCAACGTCGCGCGCTTTATCCCTTGCTACCGCTGAGTATGTTTGCTGAAAAGCGCTTTACGCTTGCGGTATCCGCCTCAGGCCTTGCGTTTATTGGTCAGGGTCTGACCTTTGTCGCATTGTCGTTTTATTACCAGGAGCAAATGGGGCTTTCGCCCCTGGAGACCGCTTGGCTGTTTACCCCGTGGCCGCTTGGGATCATGCTGGTAGGGCCGTTGGCGGGTCGTTTGGCGGATCGAATCAATCCAAGCGTGCTTTCAAGCACCGGCCTGGGGTTGATCATTATCGGTCTGGTCGCGCTGGCACTGGTGGATGAAACCATGGGCGTCATGGAAAGCCTATGGCGTACGGCGCTGTGCGGTATCGGTTTTGGTCTGTTCCAGCCACCCAATAACCGCGAAATGATGGGCAGCCTTCCGGCGGAGCGCAGTGCCAGTGTGTCAGGCGTGATGAGCACTATTCGCACGGTAGGTCAGTCGTTTGGGGTGGCGATAGTTGGGGCAGCATTAGCGCTTGGGTTTGAGGTTCAGATAACCCTCTGGCTGGGAGCGGCAACGTCGTTTCTGGCGCTTTTGGCAAGCCTTTCAAGAGTGTCGCTTGCCCGGCGTGCACTGGTTGAACGCCGGGCATCGTCTGGTGGCTAGTAAGCGCGTACAATAAAAATGTTGAATATCGAGGAGAGCATTAATGACGGTGCAAGCACAGATTGAACAGAAGTTAGCGGCGCTAGTGCCTGAAGTAGTGCGCGTGGAGAACGAAAGCCACATGCACAGCGTGCCCGCCAACTCCGAAACCCACTTCAAGGTAACGCTGGTTAGTGACATTTTCGATGGCCTGATGCCGGTGAAGCGTCACCAGAAAATCTACGCACTGTTGGCCGATGAGCTTTCCGGCCCGGTGCACGCGCTAGCTCTGCATCTTTATACGCCGGTTGAATGGCAGGCGAGAGGCGGAGAACGTCCTGATTCACCCAACTGTCGTGGCGGCGGCCAGTGACGCCAGAGGTTACCCGGCGCCACTACCTGGATGCCATGGGCATTACCGCCTGGGCATCGCGCTATCAACTGCCCAATGCGCTGCCGACCGAAGCTTGCGAGTGGGATGAGACGCCGCCGGAAAGAACGCCCCCGCGTGAGCGTCTCCAGGCGTTGCTTGACGACGCGCCAACCCCGCGTAGCGAGCCCAAGGCGCCGAGCGTTAACTCGCCTGCGCCAGCGCCTTCTTCAGTGCGTGCTTTGCTCGGCCAAGCGCCAGCGGATAAGCCGCCTACTGAACCAATGCCCGTTGAATCAGTACCCGTTGAAGCCGTACCTGGCTCGATGCCTGCGGTATCAGCTAAACCGCTGCAATTTTCGCTTTCCTGCGTGTGTATAGGACAGCGATGGTTGAGCTTGCACCCTGGCGAGATAACGCCCCAGGCGCAGCGCCTGCTTGCCAACATTTGGCAGGCCGTTGGTATCGCGCCGGATGCGTTGTCCAGCGTCACGCTGTTTAAGTGGCCGTTAATGGCCAATACCTTTGCAGAAGACCCTCTTGAAGAAGCCAGAGAAGGGCTCTCTGCGTTTATGTCAGGCTGTGCGAGTCGACAGGGCTGGGCGCTTGAGCGCGTACTCTGGTGGGGGGAGCAACCCGAAGACGATAGCGCTGCTGATATCCTTAGCGTTTTGAATATTCAGCAAGCGCGTAGCGATACGCTGGAACTGCCAATATGGCAGGGCGTAGCGCTTGAACATCTTGCTAAAAATGGCGCTGCCAAGCGTGACCTTTGGCCCCAGCTGTACGCATTAGGCCAGCAGTGGAAAACGCTTAACGACCTCGAAAATGATCGCTGAGCTTCAGGCAAGCGACGGCCTACGCTTGGTCACTCTTGAAGCGCAGGCCCAAAGTGGAGCGAGTGAGCGCCAGCTTAATGCGGCATTAACCGATACGGATGCCTGCGTAGTGGGCTGTTTTCAAGAAAATGCCCTGGTAGGCTATGCGCTGGTAGCGCGCTTACCCTTTGATGCTGAGCTTCAAGCCATTGGTGTAGACCCTGCTCACCGCCATTTAGGGCTGGGGTATGGGTTAATGCAGGCAGTGATGTTAAAAGCGGCTGAGTGGCAAAGTGAGCGTGTACTGCTGGAAGTGCGGGCGAGCAACAAGGCTGCGATTAGCCTTTATCAACGTTTTGATTTTAAGGTGGATGGGCAGCGCAAAGGCTACTACCCGGCAGTACAGGGTGCCGCCGGGCGTGAAGACGCACTGCTAATGTCGCGTACGCTTAGTTAGCGATCCCTTCAAACTTGCTGAGTAAGCTGTTCAAACGGCGTTCCCACTCTTCGCGCTCTTGCTTGAGTTTGGTGTTTTCGTCGCGTAGCTCTTCATTTTCCAGCTTCATCATTTCCAACGCTTCCACCGTATCGGTGACTTTTTGCTCAAGCTGATTGAACAGTTCCAGGCTCATGTAAACCTCCAGGTTATGAAAACAAACAACAGGCGTGCCAACAGGTTGAATCAAGCGAGCGTAACGCCCGTAGGCGTCATCGGCAAGCGCTGTTTACGGGGTCTGGCGTTGATAAAGCCGGGCAGTACTTTCACCCGCTTGGGTTTCGCGGTGTAGCTGCCAGTTAGCAGGAGGCGTTGGGTCTAATGAGCGTTCGGTTTCCAGGTAAATCATGGCGTCGGGCGCGAGCCAGCCAAGAGTCTCCAGTGCGTTACAGCAACGTGTAGCAAGCCCCTGGTGAAAGGGTGGGTCAAGAAATACCAGGTGATAAGGGCTAGGCGGCTGGCTCAAAAACGTGTTTGCATCGCATGCAGTGACTTGGCCACGGGTTGCGCCAAGTGTGGCCAGATTTTGGGTAATATAGGCGGCTACACTGTTGTCACGTTCGATAAAGTCAACGTGAGCGGCACCGCGCGAAAGCGCTTCAATACCCAGTGCGCCGGTGCCCGCGAACAGGTCCAGCACATGTTGGCCATAGAGCTGCTGCCCCAGCCAGTTAAACAGCGTCTCACGTACTCTGTCTGGCGTTGGCCGTAAGCCGGGCCGGTCAAGCACAGGTAGCTGGCGGCGGCGAAAATCACCACCGATAATACGAAGCTTGCCAGGCTGCCGGGTGGGCGTGCCTTTGGAAGCGGATGGGCGAGAGGAGCGTTGTCGTGTCATATCGGGGATTGTAGCGGGCTACTTATCCAAAGTCTTGGTTGGCGGTGGTAGGATGGTCACAATGTTCACCTTTTAAGTCGGATGACTCCCATGTTTGGTTTTTTCAAACGTAAGAAAAAGCACGACTCCCAACAGGAGCCGCAAGAGCAACGCCCGCAGGAACTCAATGATGATGCGCAGCTTGACGAGCCGCCGCAGGAACCGCTAGCCGACGTTGAAAATGGCGCGCCGGTGACAGAGCCTGAGCCCGAGGTTAAGCCAGAGCCGCCTGAGCCTGAGGTCGAGCCCACGCCAGCGCCTTCTGAGACTAAGCCAGAGACGTCCGAGCCTGAGGTTGAGCCTGCGCCAGCGCCACCTGAAGTTAAGCCAGAACCGCCTGAACCTGAGGTTGAGCCCGCGCCAGCGCCACCTGACGTTAAGCCAGAACCGTCTGAGCCTGAGGTTGAGCCCGCACCTGCGCCACCTGAAGTTAAGCCAGAACCGCCTGAACCTGAGGTTGAGCCCGCGCCAGCGCCACCTGACGTTAAGCCAGAACCGTCTGAGCCGGAGGTTGAGCCCGCACCTGCGCCTCCCGAGGTGAAGCCGGAATCGCCGGAACCCGAAATTAAGCCAGCGCGTGAGCCCGACATTAGCCCGGTTCCTGAGCCTGAAGTCGACCCGGAACCGGCTGAGCTTGACGTTCAGCCGGAGGGCCAGCCCGAGCAGAAGCCTGCACTTCAAGAAAAGCCGGTGGCCACTAGTGGCGAGAAGAAGGGCTGGTTTGCGCGAATTAAGTCAGGCTTGGGCAAAACGCGCGCTAACTTAACCGACGGCATCGCCGATCTGTTTTTGGGAAAAAAGCAGATTGATGATGAGCTTTTAGAGGATCTGGAAACCCAGCTGCTGATGGCGGATGTGGGGATTGAAGCGACCAGCGAGATTATTGGACGCCTTGAAGCACGCGTCTCGCGTAAAGAGTTGAATAACCCTGAGGCGCTTTATCGTGCGCTTCAGGAAGAGCTGGCTGCCATGCTTGGGCAGGTGGCAACGCCGCTGGATATGAATAAGCAAACGGACGGCCCCTTTGTGATTTTGGTAGTAGGGGTGAACGGCGTGGGTAAAACCACGACGATTGGCAAGCTGACCCAGCGTTTTCAGCGCGAGGGAAAAAGCGTCATGTTGGCCGCAGGGGATACCTTCCGGGCGGCGGCGGTTGAGCAGCTTAAGGTGTGGGGAGAGCGCAATAGTGTACCGGTCATTGCTCAACATACTGGCGCCGATAGCGCTTCGGTCATTTATGATGCAGTCGCCGCCGCTAAAGCGCGCGGCGTAGATATCCTTATTGCCGATACGGCAGGTCGCTTGCACAACAAAAGCCATCTGATGGAAGAGTTAAAGAAAGTCCATCGTGTGATGCAAAAGCTCGATACCACAGCGCCGCATGAAGTGATGCTGGTGCTGGATGCAGGTACGGGGCAAAACGCGATTGCGCAGGCGAGTACATTCCACGAAGCCGTGCCCATCACGGGGATTACGCTAACCAAGCTGGACGGTACGGCCAAAGGGGGAATTATTTTTGCCTTGGCCAAACAGCTCGAGACGCCCATTCGCTTTATCGGCGTAGGCGAAGGGCTGGACGATTTACGCCCCTTCGAGGCAGACGACTTCGTTAGCGCACTGTTTGACCGCCAAGAGGACGATGCCAGCGCATGATCGCTTTTGAGCATGTCGGCAAGCGCTATGGAGGGCGCTTTGAAGCCCTGGCGCATCTGGACTTTCGTGTGGCCCGCGGTGAAATGGTGTTTTTGACCGGCCACTCGGGCGCGGGTAAAAGCTCTTTGCTGCGCCTGATTATGCGACTTGAAAAGCCTAGCCGTGGTCGTGTGATCGTGGCGGGGCACGATATTGCCCAGCTTCATGCAAGCCAGGTGCCTTTTTATCGGCGCCAGATTGGGGTGGTGTTTCAGGATCACCAACTGCTGTTTGATAGAAGCGTGTTTCATAACGTCTCGCTGCCGCTGGATATTCAAGGCATTGAGCCACGGGAGTCGGCGCGCCGCGTGCGCGCCGCGCTCGATAAAGTGGGGCTTTTACACCGTGAGAAGGCGCTGCCCGTTGAGCTTTCCGGTGGTGAGCAGCAGCGGGTCGGCATTGCCCGAGCGGTGGTTAATAAGCCCGCGCTTCTCCTGGCCGATGAGCCAACCGGTAACCTGGACCCCCAGCTTTCCGCCGATATCATGGCGCTTTTTGAAGACTTCAATCGCATCGGCACCACGGTAATGATCGCAAGTCACGACCTTGCGCTGATTGCTCGTTTGCGCCACCGTATTTTGCGCTTGCGTGATGGGCGCTTAGTGGCTGATGAGGGCGCAGTATGAAACCATCGGCAACACCGCGTCGCGCAAAAGGCGCTGCACCGAAAGCGGGGCGCAAAGTATCTACCCAGCGTCAGGAATCCCCACCTCCCAAACGGCGCGGAGCCAATTCGCAGCAAACGCGTTTTTCAAGCCGTTTACGTGCCTGGGGGCGCCACCATCGGGCGATGAGTTGGGACAGCTTTTATCGGCTGTTGCGCCACCCCGTCGGCAGCCTGCTGACAATGCTCGCGATTGCTATTGCCCTCGTGCTTCCGGCTGCGCTATGGCTGACGCTGGATAGTGCTCGATTGCTGGATGCCGAGTTGGATGAGAGCGCGACCCTCACGGTATATTTAGAAACCACCGTTGACCCGGCTCAAGCGGCGCGGATTGATGAGGCGGTAAGCGCTGAGCAGGCGGTGCTAGAGACGCGCTTGATCAGTGCCGAGCAGGGCATGGTCGAGTTTCAAGAGTCGCTGGGGCTGGACGATGCGCTGGCGGGGCTGGATGCTAATCCGCTTCCCGCGAGCATCGTGGTGCGTCCACAAAGCGTGGAACTGGCATCCATGGAGCAACTGTCTGTTACGTTAGCCTCTCTGACAGGCGTTGATGAGGTTCGGGTGGATTTGGCCTGGGTGGAGCGCTTACGCCATTTGGCTGCACTTGGTCGACGCGTTGCGTTAGCGCTAGGTCTGCTGTTTGGATTAGGGGTGCTCTTGGTGGTCGGTAATACGATTCGCTTGGCCGTTGAAAGCCGACGCCGTGAAATCGAGGTGGTCATGCTGATTGGTGCCACGCACGCTTTTGTACGTCGCCCGTTTTTATACAGCGGGGCGTGGTATGGTCTTGGGGGCGGTATATTGTCGCTGGGTTTGCTGGGCTTGGGGAATCACTGGCTGTCGCTGCCGGTCGCCGCGTTAGCGGCTAGCTATGGTGCAAGCTTCTCGTTGCCGCAGCTGGATATCACAGGCTCTACAATTTTGCTATCCTGCAGTACACTATTAGGTTGGTTGGGCGCTTGGCTGGCAGTGACCCGTCATCTTTCCAGTATCCGCCCCCGCTAAGCGTGTGTGGCGCTGTCTGCGAACGGTAATAATGTTTTATTACTCTGGCTAGCGCCGACGCAATCTGGCTTAAGCCGATGGCACATTTCGGCAAAACAGGCAGCAGAAACAAGTGAACTTTGCCGCTTAGGCAAGGTCTTAATGGTTAATTGAGGCGTACGGACGTAAATACAACGACGTCATTACAACTACGTATGCCAATCACGATAGATGATAAGGGAGACCACCTGCACATGAGCACTAGTCTTCTACCGGTGGGACAGCTTTCTCCAGGTCACGACTTGGGCGGCTACATTCGAGCAGTTAACGGCATTTCGGTGCTGAGCGTTGAGGAAGAGCGCGAACTTGCTTTTCGTCTTTATGATGAAGCTGATTTAGAGGCTGCGCGCCGCTTGGTTCTCTCGCACTTGCGCTTTGTTGTGCATATTGCTCGCAGTTATTCAGGCTATGGGTTGCCCCAGGCAGACCTGATTCAGGAAGGTAACGTCGGCTTGATGAAAGCCGTAAAGCGTTTTGATCCTAACCAGGGGGTACGCCTGGTATCGTTTGCGGTTCATTGGATCAAGGCTGAGATACACGAATTTGTACTGCGTAACTGGCGGATTGTTAAAATCGCCACGACGAAAGCTCAGCGTAAGCTGTTCTTTAACCTGCGCAGCGCCAAGAAGCGCCTTGCCTGGTTGAACAACGATGAAGTAGATGCCATCGCTAAAGACCTCGACGTTAAGCCGGAAGTCGTGCGGGATATGGAAGGCCGCCTTTCCGCTTATGATGCAGGCTATGATGCTTCACCGAGCGATGACGAAGAGAGCACGTATCAGGCGCCCGCTTACTTTTTGGATGACGCCTCTGCTGACCCGGCGACCAAGCTTGAAGACAGTGATTTTGAGGAAGACTCAACGCGCCGTCTGCAGCTTGCTTTAAAAGGTCTGGATGAGCGTTCGCGGGACATTTTGCAGCGCCGCTGGCTGACCGATAATAAAGCGACCCTGCATGATTTGGCCGATGTGTACGGCGTTAGCGCTGAACGTATTCGCCAGCTCGAGAAAAACGCGATGAAAAAGCTGCGCCAAAAGATGGGCGATGCTATCGCGGCGTAAGTCTACGTAGTTAGCTGTTCATAGCCAAAAACCGGCCTCTATCAATTAGAGCGCCGGTTTTTTTATGGCTGTTTTATGCGTATGAAGTGGTTTTTTAACGCCGTGCTCTGACATATTTCCACAGCCCGCCGCCAGGCAGTATTAACGCGATAAAGCAGCAGGCTGCTGCGGGCGCTGCAACGTCCAAAAACGAGTCCAACGTCCAGTGGTTGAATAAACCATAGAGGTACCACACCTCGTTGGGCCCGCCACCCACATATTCATGCTGGGCTACCTCACGGCCTAAAAGGATGGCCACCACCAAAGAGCCCGCCACCCAGCGGCCAACAAACGGCCATAGCAAGCCTTGAAAGATCAGCGCGATAATCGTGTGCTCAAGGTGGGTAATATTCAAAAGTGCCTTCCTGTGGCAGGGGAGAGAGCATGTTAACAAAGAATGAGCCAACGTCCCTGTTGACCAACTTGATACTCTTAGGCGGGTTGTGGCGCTTCGAGCAGTAACTGCCTTGATAGAAGCGTCCACTGATCTTCCCAGTACTCAGTGGGCAGGCGTTTAAAGTCGCTGCGCACGTATTGAGAAATGCGTCCTTCCGCCTGGGCGGCGAGCAGGTTAGCGGCCGCTGAAGCTGGAATGCTGGCGCGGCGTCCTTCGCGCAGTTCGGCCTCACGAATAATCTGCTTGAGTTGTAGTTCCAAACGCTCAAATAGCTGATGAACGCGCTGGCGCAGGCGGGCTGTTTCGCCGGTCAATACATCGCCGCCCATCACTCGGGCAAGTCCTGGGTTCTTTTCGGCAAAGCCCAGTAGTAGCGCCAGGATAGTGCCGCAGCGGGGGATGGCGTCGGGCACCTCTTCTAAAATACGCGTAATGCGCGCAAAAATGCTCTCTTCAATAAAGTCGATTAAGCCCTCAAACATTCGCGCTTTGCTGGGAAAGTGGCGGTACAGTGCCGCCTCGGAAACGCCGACCTGGCGTGCAAGGGCGGCCGTGGTAATACGCTTTCCACTATCTTCTTCCAGCATTAACGCGAGTGCTTGAAGAATCTGCTCGCGACGGCGAGGTTTACGGTCGTCACTCATGACGTTAGCCCTCCGTTGCAGTTAGCTCGCGTCGGTAATAAGCGTACCTACGCCAGCGTTGGTGAAAATCTCCAACAACACTGCATGGGGAACACGGCCGTCGATAATATGCGCACTGTTAACGCCATTTTTAACGGCATCAAGCGCACAGCGTATTTTGGGCAGCATGCCGCCATAAATGGTGCCGTCGGCAATCAGGGCATCCACTTGAAGCGTGCTTAGCCCGGTTAATACCTTGCCTTCCGCATCCATGAGTCCGGCGACGTTGGTCAGTAGCATTAGCTTTTCAGCGTTTAACGCCTCGGCTAATTTACCCGCGACCAGGTCGGCGTTAATGTTGTAGCTATGGCCTTCATCGTCAACGCCGATGGGCGCGATCACTGGAATGAAGTCGCGGGCAGCGAGCATTTCGATCAGGTCTGTTGAAATGAACTCGACTTCTCCCACATGCCCAATATCGATAATTTCCGGAACGGTCATTTCGGGGCTTTGGTGCTCGACCTTGAGCTGGCGAGCACGAATTTGTGCGCCATCCTTCCCCGTTAGGCCTATTGCCTTGCCTCCGCTTTGGTTAATTAGGTTGACGATGCTTTTGTTCACCAGTCCGCCCAGTACCATTTCAACCACGTCCATGGTCTGGGAATCGGTCACACGCATCCCGTTCACAAAGCGCGATTCGATATTAAGCTTTTCAAGCAGGCTGCCAATTTGCGGACCGCCGCCATGAACCACTACGGGATTAATGCCAACTTCTTTCATTAGCACGATATCACGTGCGAAAGAGTTGATGAGCGTGTCTTCAGTCATCGCATTGCCGCCGTACTTGACCACAACGGTTTTGCCGGAGAACTGCTGAATATAGGGGAGTGCTTCGGAAAGCACCTCCACAACGACCTGCGGGTCGCGACTGGCTGAATTCATCGTGTTGTCCCTTGCTTGCTGTTTTCTTTTATCCAGATGATACGTGGCTAATGAATATTGTTATCGTGCTGCATATCACGAGTGCGCGGTTAAGCTGGCATCTCGGGAATTTTGAGTGCCGGTGCCACACGAGCTAACGCGTTGACAAAACATTCCCGTATACGCATTAGTGCCACGGCATTTTTCCCTTCAAAGCGCATCACCAAGGCAGGTGTCGTGTTGGATGCGCGACATAAGCCCCAGCCATCGGGGTAATCAACGCGAATGCCATCCAACGTGGTTTTAATACCTTCGCCGAAGTCACCTTCACGGGCAAGTGCCTCGATCAGGCCAAATTTTTCGTCATCACTAACGATTATATTAATTTCTGGCGTGCTTGGATCTTGAGGAAAGCGGTCAAAAAAGGCGTCTGCATCTTCGTTATAAAGCGCCAGAATTTCCAGCAGGCGCGCGGCGGAATAAAGGCCGTCATCAAAACCATACCAGCGCTCTTTGAAGAAAATATGGCCGCTCATTTCCCCGCCCAGCAGAGCGTTGGTTGCCTTCATGCGCGCTTTAATCAGCGAATGGCCGGTACGCCACATTTCTGGCTCGCCGCCCGCTTCGCTAATGACTCGGGCAAGGTTACCCGTACATTTAATATCATAGACCACCCTGGCGCTTGGGTTACGCGAAAGCATGTCGGTCGCAAAGGCCATCAGGAGGTGGTCAGAGTAGATGATGCGGCCGCGCGGTGTAACAACGGCAACTCGGTCGCCATCACCGTCAAAGGCAAGCCCGATATCCGCGCCGGTTGTCTGAACACTCTTGATCAGGTCTTGCAGGTTTTCAGGCTTGCCGGGGTCAGGGTGGTGGTTAGGAAAATGGCCGTCAATCTCACCAAACAAGACCGTTGTTTCAACCCCCAACTGCTTGATTAGCTCGGGTCCTAGCTCACCGGCGACGCCGTTACCGCAGTCTACAACGGCTTTGATAGGACGCTTGACGCTAACATCTTCCAAAATACGGGTAAGGTACGCGTGCCGGATGTCGTATTGATGAACGCTGCCTTGGCCGCTGGTGAGATCATGGGTGTGAATGCGGTCATACAGCGCGGCAATAGCGTCGCCTGATAATGTTTCACCTGCCAGGACAATTTTGAAGCCATTGTAGTCGGGCGGGTTATGGCTGCCGGTCACCATGACGCCTGAGCAGCTCTCAGGCATCACGTGGGTGGCAAAGTAGAGGACAGGCGTGGGCACCATGCCGATATCAATAACGTCGCGCCCAGCGGCTGTTAAGCCTCGAATCAGGGCGGCTTGCAGGCGCTCGCCGGATAAACGACCGTCTCTGGCAACGATGACACACTGCTCACCCCGGGCGGCCGCTTCTGAACCAATCGCACGGCCAATCCACTCTGCGGTGGATTCGCTCAGCGTGTTATCGACAATGCCACGGATATCATAGGCACGAAAAATCGAAGCAGGTACATCCATTGGCTACTCCTGTCAGTGCGTAACGTTCGCCCGAGCCTTGTTAATGACGGACAGTATTAATGCCGCCCCGTATTAATGACGGCCAGTGCTGCCAAATCCGCCGCCGCCTCGGGTGGAGTCGGTAAAGGCATCAACAATAGAGAGCTCTGCTTGCACCACCGGCACGAGAACATACTGGGCTAGCCGCTCAAAGGGCGACAGTGTAAAAGCGCTTTGGCCACGGTTCCACACCGAAATCATCAGCTCACCCTGGTAGTCTGAATCGATTAGACCTACCAGATTGCCCAATACAATGCCGTGTTTATGGCCCAGGCCCGAGCGGGGAAGAATCATGCCAGCAAGGCTTGGGTCTTCAATATAGATGGCAAGACCCGTTCGTACGAGTTGGCATTCGCCAGGATTGAGCGTTAGCGGTTCGTCGAGCAGCGCCCGCAGGTCCATGCCCGCAGCGCCATCAGTGGCGTAGTGCGGCATGTGGTCGTGTAAGCGCTCATCAAGCACTTTGCACTGCAGGCGGGGACGGGTGGTCATGTAGAACTCCAACATTTAAAAAAACGATAGTAAAAAGGATATTGAAAACAGCTTTAAAAACAGGTGCTAAGGGCTAGAGCAGCGCTAGCGCTTGACGAACAATGACCTGCGCAAGCTGAGTTTTTGGCTGAGGGGATTCCAAACGCTGCTCGGTGCCTTGCGCTGTGCGCCAGAGCAGCAGCGCGGCATTCTCATTGCTGCCAAAGCCCAGGCCCGCTTGAGAGACGTCATTGGCGACAATCATATCAAGCCCCTTGCGGTTAAGCTTATCGTGGGCGTAATGCTCCAGTTGCTGTGTCTCTGCGGCAAACCCTACGACCAAGGGGCGTTGTTCGGTAGGCAGCGCGGCCACATCGGCAATGATGTCAGGATTTTTGATCAGTGTAAGCGTGAACGTATCGCTATCTTCCTGCTTTTTAAGCTTGTGCTCGGCAGGCGATGCCGAACGGTAATCAGCCACTGCCGCGCAGCCAATAAATAACGCCGCCTCAGGCGCCCGGTGCATGGCTTCTTGATGCATTTGCTCGGCCGATTCAACGTCAATACGCGTAACGCCGTTGGGCGTTGGTAGGGCCACAGGCCCGCTAATCAGAGTAACCGTAGCGCCCTGCGCCACCGCAGCCGCTGCCAAGGCGTAACCCATTTTACCTGAGCTGTGATTGGATAGGTAACGCACGGGATCAAGCGCTTCACGGGTAGGGCCTGCGGTAATGACTACATGAGGGGCGTTGCCTGCCTGGGGGGCACCTGAAAAGAGGCGTGCAACAACCTCAAAGATAGCATCAGGCTCGCTCATACGCCCTGGACCTACATCGCCACATGCCTGGTCGCCCGCCGCGGGGCCGATAAGTTGCCAGCCATCAGCGTGCAGTTGCGCTACATTGCGTTGCGTCGCCGGGTGGCGCCACATGGCCTGGTTCATGGCCGGGGCGATCAGCCTGGGGGCTTCACTGGCCAGGCACAGCGTGGTGAGTAAATCATCCGCCATGCCGTGGACCAGTCGCGCCATCAGGTCCGCCGTTGCGGGAGCGATCAGGATAATATCCGCCCAGCGGGCGAGCTCAATATGCCCCATCCCGGCTTCCGCTTCCGGGTCAAGCAGAGACGTGCGCACCGGCTCGCCGGATAACGCCTGTAGTGTCAGTGGCGTAATAAACGCCTGAGCACCACTGGTCATTACCACACGCACTTCACAACCGGCTTGTTTAAGCAGCCGCACGATCAGCGCGCTTTTGTAAGCCGCTATGCCTGCACTAATGCCCAACAGAATGCGTTTACCTGCAAACGTTGAGAGCGTCGTTGGAGTAACAGAGGCAGAAACCATGGTAAAGGGCCCATATGCGCGTTCTTAAAGAGGCTTACCATACCATTCGTCTTGCTAATTTGGCATGTTGCTACAAATAATGCGTAAGCCAGGTTTACTGAGCTTTTTACGTGCATGTCTTTGGGGTGAGGAGGTAGGGGATGGGGATAAATCATTGGCCGGAGGGTGAGCGGCCACGAGAAAAGCTATTAACCATGGGCGCGCAGACGCTTTCTGATGCAGAGTTGCTGGCGATTTTTTTGCGCGTGGGCGTGCAGGGGCGCTCGGCGGTTGATTTGGCGCGTGATCTGCTCACCGCATTTGGCGGCCTGCGTCCGCTGCTGGAAGCGGACCAGGCAAGCTTTTGCGCGGCGCACGGTCTGGGGAGTGCCAAGTTTGCCCAGCTGCAGGCCACGCTTGAGATTTCAAAGCGCCATTTAGCCAGCCAATTGGCACGTGGCAACGCGCTGACATCGCCTGAACTGGTGCGTCATTACCTGAGCTCTCAACTGCGCCATTTGGGGCATGAGGAGTTCGCGGTAATTTTTTTAGACACGCAGCACCGAATTATTCGCTATGAATCCCTGTTTCGCGGTACCCTAGACAGCGCCTCCGTTTACCCCCGCGAAGTTGCCAAGCGTGCATTAGAACTTAGCGCTGGCGCCGTTATCCTGGCCCACAATCACCCCTCCGGTGTGGCTGAGCCAAGCGATGCTGACCGTCGTATCACCGAACGCTTAAAAGAGGCCCTTGGCCTCTTTGACGTACGTGTCTTGGATCATTTCGTGGTGGGAGATGGAGACGTGGTCTCTTTTGCTGAGCGCGGCTGGCTATAGGCAGTAGATAGAGGGCAGGCATTTAATGTCTGCTGCCTAGGTAAAATACCTAAAAAGTGGCTTTTTTACGCCTTTTTAGACGGTTTTGCTTGCCGGTGGTCCGGTGCTCTGGTATAAAGTGCCACCTTTAAACTTGGGTTGAATAACGGATTTGGGTACAGCTAGACGGTTAACGGCGTCGACTCCCTCTCTTCCGGTTTGCCCGACAGTTTTGAACACTCAGGCTTATATCCTGGCCAAGCGGTTGGAGGCTCTCATGTCCAAAGTATGTCAGGTTACCGGCAAGCGTCCGGTAACTGGTAATAACGTTTCACACTCCCAGCGTAAGACACGTCGTCGTTTCTTGCCGAACCTGCACTCCCATCGTTTTTGGGTTGAAGCCGAAAACCGCTTCGTCAAGCTGCGCGTTTCCTCCAAGGGCATGCGCATCATCGACAAGAAAGGTATCGAGACGGTTCTGGCTGATATCCGTAAGCGCGGCGACGCCATCTAAGACAGCATTTTTGGGAGAGTAAAACCATGCGCGATAAGATCAAGCTGGTGTCCAGTGCCGGTACAGGCCACTTCTACACCACTGATAAGAACAAGCGGAACACGCCGGATAAGTTCGAATTCAAGAAATACGACCCGGTTGTCCGTAAGCACGTTATCTACAAGGAAGCCAAGATCAAGTAATCGCGTAAGCGATGATGATCGGCTTCCACTGCAGGCGAGCGCCTGTTGAAAAACCCGGCCCGTGCCGGGTTTTTGCATACATGGGGTTTGCAGATGCAGGCGACTTAATAGTGGCTCCGCATTGCCTGCCTTGTAAGTGTCTATCCTGTCGATATCCCTATCGTTAATCAGGTTCTCTTCATGCCCGAACTGCCCGAAGTCGAAACTACCAAGCGCGGTATTGCTCCCTATCTGGAAGGCCAGGAAATTACCGAGGTGCGTGTTCGTCAGCCGCGCTTGCGTGTTCCGGTGCCTGACGATTTGGCTGAGCGTTTGGTCGGTGCGCGCATCGGCACCCTGACGCGGCGTGCCAAATACCTGCAAATCCCTGTAAAGCAGTCGCCAAACGATGCAACGTTGCTGTGGCACCTGGGAATGTCGGGCAGTTTGCGCATTGCCCAAGTGGGGGATATCCCCAAAAAGCATGATCATGTCGATGTGGTCACCGCAGACGGCTATGTGTTGCGCTATCATGACCCACGTCGCTTTGGTTTTGTGGATTGGCAGTTAGGCGATGGGACGGCAGACCGGCGCCTTGTCCACCTTGGGCCTGAGCCGTTTGATGAGGCCTTTAATGGCCAGTGGCTATATGCGCTTTCGCGTAACAAGCGCGTGGCGGTAAAACCCTTTTTAATGGATAACCGGGTCGTGGTGGGCGCGGGGAATATTTACGCCACTGAAGCGCTGTTCATGGCCGGTATTGACCCACGTCGTGCAGCCGGGCGTATTTCTCTTGCCCGCTATGAGCAGTTGGCGGCGGCTGTGAAAGAAGTATTGGCGGCGGCTATCACTCAAGGTGGTACCACGCTGCGCGATTTTGTGAGCGGCCAGGGTGAGCCTGGTTATTTTGCTCAGCGGTTAAATGTTTATGGGCGCCAGGGGCAACCCTGCTTACGCTGCGGTAGGGAGCTTCGGCGTATTACGCTTGGCCAGCGCGCCAGTGTGTTTTGCCCTGGCTGTCAGCATTGATAGCTGATTACCCTTTTGTTATCTGTTGTCTACGCTTTTGGAGACTGTTGTGACTCAACGCCTGCGCTTAAATAAAAACGCCGATCGCCGCTTAAAAGCAGGCCATCTGTGGATCTACTCCAACGAAGTGGATATTAAAGAAACGCCGCTTAAGAATTTCACTGCTGGCGAAACCGCGTTGGTCGAGGCCTCTAACGGTAAAGTCCTGGGCGTGGCGTATATCAATCCGCACTCGCTGATTGCGGGCCGCGTGATGTCCCGTGATCCGGATATGCGTCTGGACCGTTCGCTGTTTGTACACCGTTTCAATCAAGCGCTGTCACTGCGTCAGCGTTTATATGCCAAGCCTTTTTACCGCCTGATTCACGGTGAGGGTGACCTGCTGCCAGGCCTGGTGATTGACCGTTTTGGCGATGTATTGGTTGTTCAGCTAAATACCGCCGGCATGCAGGCGCTGGCCGATGAGATTGTCGATGCGCTTGAGAAAGTGGTTAAACCTGACGTCATCGTGTTCCGTAACGATACCGGCGGGCGTCGTCAGGAAGGGCTGGAAGCTCACGTCGACGTAGTGAAAGGCACGCTGCCCGACGAAGTATTGATTGAAGAGAACGGCACACGCTTTGCCGTGCCGGTGCTGAACGGTCAGAAAACCGGTTGGTTCTTTGATCACCGCGAGAACCGCGCTTGGCTGAACCGCCAGGTGGCTGGCAAGCGCGTGCTGGATGTCTTTAGCTATGTGGGTGGCTGGGGTGTCCAGGCGGCGGCCAATGGCGCCTCTGAGGTGCTGTGTATCGATGCTTCAGGCCCCGCGCTTGAGCAAGTGGCGCGAAATGCTGAGCTTAACGGTGTACAAGAGCAGGTCGCCATTGGCGAAGGCGATGCCTTTGAAGCTTTGGCAGCACTGAAAGCCGACGGCGAACAGTTCGACGTGGTGGTTCTGGATCCGCCGGCGTTTATCAAGAAGCGTAAGGATATTCCTAATGGCGAGCGGGCCTATGCGCGCTTAAATCGCGAAGCGATGCGTTTGCTGGGCCGCGATGGCCTGTTGCTTTCAGCGTCGTGCTCCATGCACCTGGGGGAAGATCGCTTGGTAGATGTCGTGCGAGGCGCGGTACGTCATCAGGATCGCCATGGGCAGGTGATCTTCCAGGGCCATCAAGGGCCAGACCACCCCATTCACCCGGCCATTCCAGAAACCGCTTATCTTAAAGCGCTGGGCGTGCGCGTATTTCGCGATTAACCCATTGAGTCATTAGGCGGGGTGGGCAAGCTGGATTAGCACGATAGTGGCGCAAGGAGCAGAGCAATGGAGTGGGCGTTACCCGATCCCTTTGTGATCGATATTCATGTTAGCGAAGCGGCGATAGATGATTATCAGCACGTGAATAACAGCGAATACCTGCGCTGGGTTGAGCAGGTTAGCTGGGCCCACTCCGAAGCCTTGGGGCTTTCCATCGAGCGCTACCGCGAGCTGGACCGCGCCCTGGCCATACATCGCCATGAGCTGGACTATCTTGCTCCTGCCTTTGCGGGTGATGAGCTTCAATTAGCGACGTGGGTCGTCGCGTGTGATGGGCGCTTTAGCCTTACCCGGCGTTTCGAGCTTAAGCGGGTGCGAGATGCCAAAATACTCTTCCAGGCGCGCACCCGGTTTGCGTGTATTGCGCTTTCAAGCGGGCGCCCCAAGCGCCTGCCAGAGGAGTATCAGAGAATCTACGGCGGGGCCTTAATAACAGAGTGACGTTAAATTTTCGGTATAAAACCTTCAAACGCTGGATTTTTACTCCTGTAAAACGCCTTAACCGGCGTTTTTTTGTTTTGTGCTTAAGGAAGTGGTGGGTCGCTTGAGCTGTGCTGTAATGCTAAGACCGTTGTTTAATCTTACGCACAAAAAGAGAGATCGCTATGCAGATTGCCGTCTCCAAAGAGATCAAAAACCATGAATATCGTGTCGCCCTAACACCCACCGGCGTGCGTGAGCTTGCCCAGCGTGGTCACACCGTTAGTGTGCAGGCAGGCGCAGGAGAGGGCGCTGGTTTTAGCGATAGCGACTATGAGGCTGCGGGTGCGCAGATCGAAAGTGATGTCGACGCCTTGTGGAAGAATGCTGAGCTGATTCTTAAAGTAAAAGAGCCGCAGGTGGAAGAGGTTGCGCGCCTCACTTCCCGGCATACGCTGTTTACCTATCTGCACCTTGCAGCGGAAGAAGCCCTGACGCGGGGCTTGATGGAGAGCGGGGCTACCTGTATCGCTTATGAAACGATTACAGATGCCTATGGTGGGCTGCCGCTGCTTGCGCCAATGAGTACTGTGGCCGGGCGTATGGCCGTTCAAGCAGGGGCGCATGGTCTGGAAAAAGCCCAGGGGGGGCGCTGGCGTTCTGTTGCCCGGCGTGCCGGGGGTTGCACCGGCAACCGTCACCGTAATAGGCGGCGGCGTCGTAGGTGAAAACGCCGCGAGAATGGCGCCACTGCTGGGTGCGGATGTCACTATTCTGGATAACTCACTGGCGCGGCTAGACGTTCTGGATAGCCGCTACCAGGGGCGTATCAAAACGGTTTATTCCACCGCCGATGCGCTGGATAACGCTGTGCGCGAGTCTGATATGATTATTGGCGCCGTGTTAATACCTGGTGCGGCGGCGCCCAAGTTGATTACCCACGCTATGCTGAGCGATATGAAGCCAGGTAGCGTGCTGGTGGATGTAGCGATTGATCAGGGTGGCTGCTTTGAAACCAGTAAGCCCACCACTCACGCCGAGCCCACGTATATCGTGGAGGGCATTGTTCATTACTGTGTGGCCAATATGACGGGCGGCGTGTCACGCACGTCAACCCTCGGCCTCACCAATGCCACGCTGCCCTTCGTGCTGGCGCTGGCCGATAAAGGCTGGCAGCAGGCGCTACACGACGATCCTCACTTTCTGCCAGGGCTTAATGTGCATGCAGGGCAGGTGACCTACCAGGCCGTTGCCGATGCCTTTGGTTTGGCGTGTATCGCCCCAGCAAGCGTGGCAGCACGATAAGTACGAACTACCGATCAGGTGCGCTAACCCGCAGGGCGCGACAGTGGGTTTTTAATGTTTGTCATCGTTAGTAATGAGGCGGCACCTCGTCTTCAGGGCGGCTTTCCCCCTGATGGTCGCCCGTCTGGAACGCTTGATGCTGTTCACGCAGTCGTTCACGCATTAATGCGCTAAGCTGTTCTAGCTTGGCAAGCCGCTTTTCCTGTTGGGCGACCGCTTGGTCAAGCGTGTCCAGCCAGTGTTCCTGGTAAGCCAGGCGGCTTTCAAGATTTTCGAAAAGTTGATTTAGCTCAGCAGGAGAAAAGTCTTGTGTCATGGTAACATGGCAACCTTGTGTAATATGTCCGGTACTGTTAGGAATGGGCCTGATGGTTCGGGTATTGTCTTTCGTTCGTTACCCATACAACAAGAGAGCTTTTATCATCTATGAATCCAAAAGTTGTGTTTCGCTGTTTCTTAATCAGTGTATTACTAGCCGCCCCCACGCCGCTTTTGCTGGCGGGGATTGTTCATTTAACCAACGCGCCTCTGGCCGATTTATGGCAGGCAGAGTTAGCCATTAGCGGTATCAGTGGTGTTTACATTGCCGTTGCCTTGGGCAGCTTCATCGTTTTATTTATAGGTACGTTAGCGTCGGCTGCTCTGGCTCCTCCGCTAGTCGTTAAACCGAAAGTAGAAAGCTCAGGCGACACGCGTGTTAAAGCTGCGCCGCGTCAGCCCCAGCCTGCCGACGAACGGGACGATGAAGAGGAAGACGTCATCGACCCCAACGACGGTCGGGAAGAGGGTGAAGTAAAGTGGTTTAACACCAATAAAGGCTATGGCTTTATTACTCGTGATAATGGCGAAGATGTGTTTGTTCACTTTCGTGCTATTCGGGGTCGCGGCCCGCGTATGCTGGCAGAAGGCCAAATTGTGCGTTACCACGTCATCAAGAATGACCGTGGTTTACAGGCCGATGATGTGAGCATTATTGAGTAGCATGTCCACAAGCGTAGTATCAATGTGAACATAATCGACCCCGCCCCGGCGGGGTCGATTGCATTTCAAGAACAGTCTTCAAAAAAACAGTCTTCAAAAAACCGTCTTTATGCCGTCTTCTTTCAGGCAGCGTTAGCGGCCTGAGTCGGGCCACTCAATAGCGCCTTCTTTTCCGCCGGGTAGCACCTGCCAGAAGCGGTCAGGGTCATCGCCTGGGTGCCAGCCGCCAAGCGAGCAGCGCACTTCCGTTTGCAGCGCCTCTGCGGCGTGTTGCGCGCACTCCTGGTCGGTCATCCAGGGCGTATGGCTACTGTCAAACCATAAGCTTGCAAAGCGGTCAGCTGCTTTTTCGACCAGTAGTATGGGCACCTCTTTCCCCTGGTGTTGGCCATGGGTTTTCCACTTGCCTTTGCCGGCAGGGCTTAATGGCGGTGCAGCAAGCGCACTGGCAAGCCATGCGTTAAGCGCTTCCAGTGAAATGCTGGCGACATACACTTCAATGTCCGGGTAGCGCTCCATCATACGTTGACCTCATCAAGCGTGAGTAGGGCCTGAAGCGTTGCCTCATAGATGCGGCTCAAATCATCCAGGTCGCTAGCGCGTACGCGCTCATTCACTTTGTGGATAGTGTCGTTAAGCGGGCCAAGCTCCACCACTTGAGCACCCAATGTGGCAATAAAACGCCCATCAGAAGTACCGCCGCTGGTGGATAGCGCCGGGCGCTTGCCGGTCACGGCTTCAACACCGCGTACGGCTGCATTAACAAGCTCGCCTTCTGCGGTTAGGAATGGCTCGCCGTTCAGTGTCCAGTCCAACTGATACGCCAGGCCGTACTGGTCAAGAATCGCTTCTGTACGCGCCTTAAGCTGCTCATGCGTCACTTCTGTCGAGAAGCGGAAGTTGAATACTACTTCTACTTCGCCGGGGATGACGTTAGTCGCCCCAGTGCCCGCTCGCAGGTTGGAAATCTGAAAGCTGGTGGCCGGGAAAAAATCATTGCCTGCGTCCCAGTGCTCATTGACGAGCGCATCCAGCGCGGGCATCGCCTGATGAATGGGGTTACGCGCCAGGTGAGGGTAGGCCACGTGCCCCTGAATCCCCTGAATACGTAAAACTCCGCCCAGCGAACCGCGGCGGCCATTCTTGATCACGTCGCCAAGGTGCTCGGTAGAGGAGGGTTCACCGACGATACAGTAATCAAGCCGCTCATTGCGTTCGCGCAGCTGCTCGACCACGGCGCGAGTGCCATTCACCGCAGGGCCTTCCTCATCGGAGGTGATTAAAAACGCAATACGCCCATCGTGGTCGGGGTAGCGAGCCACGAAACGCTCCACGGCGGTTAGCATAGCGGCCAGGCTGCCCTTCATATCGGCGGCGCCACGGGCACAAAGCATGCCGTGATCGTCAATACAGGGAGCAAACGGCGGGAATTCCCAGCCGTTTGGTGGCCCGCTGGGCACGACATCGGTATGACCCGCAAGGGCAATCACCGGGCCGTGGTGGCCCCGCACTGCCCAGAAGTTCTGTACATCGCCAAACGGCATACGCTCAATATGAAAACCGAGCGCCGTTAAGCGCTCGATCATTACGTCCTGGCAGCCTTCATCATCCGGCGTCACTGACGGGCGGCTGAGCAGCTCAAAGGCAAGCTGTAGCGTGGGCGACAGCGTGTCAGGCTCAGTTATGGGCATGCAGCGCCTCATTTAGCGCGATGGCGCTTTTATTGGTCAGGCACTCGACGCGGCCATTTTTAGAGTTGCGGCGTAGCAGCAGGTCGTTTTGGCCCGCCAGTTCACGCGCCGCTAGGGTTTTCACTTCGTTGCCCTGGTCGTCCAGCAAGGCCACTTTGGTGCCTGCGGTGATATACAAACCGGACTCCACCGTGCAGCGGTCGCCCAGCGGAATGCCGATACCGGCATTGGCACCGATCAAGCAGCCTTCGCCCACCTTGATAACAATATTGCCACCGCCTGACAGCGTGCCCATGGTGGAGCAACCACCGCCCAGGTCAGACCCTTTGCCGACCATCACGCCCGCTGAAATACGGCCTTCAATCATGCCGGGGCCTTCGGTGCCGGCATTGAAGTTAACAAAACCTTCATGCATTACCGTGGTGCCTTCACCCAAATGAGCGCCCAGGCGTACCCGAGCCGTGTCGGCAATGCGTACACCGGCCGGCACAACGTAATCGGTCATTTTGGGGAATTTATCGACACAGTCGACAGACAGCGCACGACCGGCGAGGCGGGCTTTCAGGCGACGCGCTGGCAGCTCTTCGATATCGATGGCGCCTTCGTTGGTCCAGGCAATATTGCGCAGCAGGCCAAACATGCCGGTCAGATCAAGACCATGCGGCTTGACCAGACGATGCGATAGCAGGTGCAGCTTAAGATAGACCTCTGGCGCCGTTTGCGGAGCCTGATCCGTTTCCAGGAACATGGCCACTAATGGGCGCTGGCTGGTGGCCAGCGCCTCAGCAAGCTCAGCCTGTTCAGGATGCCCGGCTGCCTCAAGCGCCTTGGCTAAGCGGGTGCAGTCTTCTGGCAAAAAGCTAACGGCGACATTGCCCTGCGGCGCATCAAGCGCTTGTTTGGCCGCATTTATCAGGCTTTCCTGCGGGCTAAAGAGCGGTGCCGGGTAGTAAATTTCCAGCCAATCGCCTTGAGTGTTTTGCGTGCCAATTCCAAGCGCAAAGCTCAGCATAAAAGTTCATCCTGTTGTTGATAACGTTGTTAACCGGGTCATTAGCTAACGTAAAAGCGTCGGTATAACAAAGTGTTGATTCAAAAATAAGCAAAATAGTGGCGTTGGATCAGCCACTGATTTTATCGTAATCGCCGTCGCGATAGCCTACTTTTAAGGCGTCACTGCCGGTATCCAGCAGTGGTCGTTTAAGCAGTGTTGGGTGTTGGAGCAACAGTTGGCGCGCAGAGTTGGCATCCAGGCTGTCTTTGTCTTCCTGGGGAAGGTCGCGCCATGTCTTGCTGCGCTTATTGACGACTTCCAACAGCGGTGCCCGCTCTAAAAGATGCTCAAGCAGGCTCGCCGAAAGACCATCTTTACGCAAATCATGGGTTTTAAAAGGCACGCCGTTCGCTTCCAGCGCTTTGCGCGCCTTACGACACGTATCACAGGTATCAATGACATAGAGTGTAAACATGGTATCTCCTTTCGAGCTGTTGGTGCCGTAAAAGGTGAATTAACCGCGCTCAATAAGCTGGCGGATACGCTGCGCTGCTTCCAGGGTGGGGGCAAGCTCCGCCACCAGGGCTAGGCGCAGCCGCCCCGTGCCTGGGTTAATGCCCTGAGCATCAGGGCGGCCCATCAAGCTGCCGGGCAGCACGCTCACGTGTTGCTCGGTGTAAAGTCGCTGGGTGAAGCCAATGTCATCCCCCCCTGGTACCGCGGGCCACAGGTAAAAGCTTGCCTCTGGCGTTGGGAAGTCCATCACCGGGGCCAGTACCTCCACCACGGCGCTGAATTTTTCACGGTACGCATCGCGATTGGCGCGTACGTGCGCTTCATCCTGCCAGGCTGCTATTGAAGCATGTTGAACTGGCAGCGACATGGCGCAGCCATGATAGGTACGGTAGCGCTTGAACGGCGTAAGAATGTCCGCATCGCCTGCCACAAAGCCTGAGCGCAAGCCCGGCAGATTGGAGCGCTTGGAGAGCGAGTGGAAGACGACGCAGCGCCGGTAATCGTTACGGCCCAGCTCAGCGCAAGCCTGTAATAGCCCCGGCGGTGGCGCGTTTTCATCCAGGTAAAGCTCGGAATAGCACTCATCAGAAGCAATGATGAAATCGTGCTCGTCGGCCAGCGCAATCAGCTGTTTAAGCTCATCCATTGACGTAACCGCGCCGGTCGGGTTGCCTGGTGAGCAGATAAATACGATTTGCACATCACGCCAGGTATCGGGGCTGATACTGGTAAAATCTGGCCGAAAGCCGTTCTCAGCCGTGCCGTTTAAATACACCGGTTGACCGCCAGCCAGCAGCGTCGCACCTTCATAAATCTGGTAAAACGGGTTGGGCACTATCACCCTGGCTGGCCGAGTACGATCCAGTGCGGCCTGTACAAACGCAAAAATGGCTTCACGCGTGCCATTAACCGGCAGTACCTGGCGCTCGGCATCAAGACCCGCAAGCTTAAAGCGCTTGGTCGCCCACTCAGCGAGTGCTTCACGCAAGCTTGGCAGGCCGTTGGTGGCCGGATAACGTGCCATATCAAGCTGATGCTTTACCAGCGCATCAAGCGCTGCTGGGTAGGGCGCGTGCTGCGGCTCGCCGATGGTTAAGGGAATATGCGCCAAATGGGCAGGCGGCGTAAGGTCAGCTTTGAGGCCGGCCAGTTTCTCAAACGGATAAGGGTGTAGGGCGGCGAGATCAGAATTCATGGCGTATCCGTTGAGAGCGTTCTATTGAGAGCATGCCCTGCAGGCGTATTAAACGGCAGGCTAAGCGCCGATTATAAGCAAGCCTCGGGGTTGGGCTCAAATTTAACCACGGGGCACGGCGTCTTTAAGTGTTTACACGCCCAGCACCTCAATTAATCGCTCGCGCAGCTCTTGCTGGCGTACCGGGTCGGTTAATGGTTCGCCTGCTTTCGTGGTGATAAAGAAAACGTCCTCAACACGCTCGCCCAGCGTGGCGATTTTGGCCGCCGAGAGGGCGATGCCCTGCTCCATAAAAATACGCCCTACGCGGGCCAGCAGCCCTGGTCGGTCAGGGGCCGTTAGCTCAAGGAGTGTGCGCTCGTTAGCCGGGTCCTGCTCAATCAGCACTTCGGTGGGTACCTTGAAGTGCTTTAACTGACGCGGCGTATGGCGGGTTACAATTTCTGGGTAGTCGTCTGGGTCATCCAGCTCTTCGATTAAGTGCTGACGCATCTCTTCAATACGCGCCGTGTCGCGAATCGGTTGACCGTGGCTATCCAGCACAATAAAGGTGTTTAGCGTCCAGTTATTGCGCGAGGTAGCAATGCGGGCATCATGAATGGAAAGCCCGAGCTGCTCCATGGCGGCGGCGGTGGCGGCAAACAGGTCATCCACCGAGCGTGTGTGGATAAACACTTTAGTGCCACCCTCTGCCATATCAAGCGTCGGTGCGCTGATTAATACCAGCGGCAAGGGGGAGGCGTTATGCGCCAGGATGCCTTGGGTTTGCCAGGCAATCTCGCTGGGCGCGTACTGGAGGAAATAGTCTTCCCCAAGCGGTTCCCACAATGCATCAATCTGCGCGCGCCCAAGCCCCATGTTCTGGAGTAGCGAGCGTGCTTCAGAGCGTGTTTCCCGTACCCAGTCATCACGGTCCGGTGGGTGTTTTAGCCCGCGACGTAAGGCGCGCTTGGTTTCAGCATATAGCTGGCGCAAAAGTGATGCCCGCCAGCCGTTCCAAAGCGTGGGGTTGGTGGCGTTAATATCGGCCACGGTGAGCACGTACAGATAATCCAGACGCATTTCGTTACGCACGATCAGTGCAAAGTCGCGGATCACGTCAGGGTCGCTAATGTCGCGCTTCTGAGCGGTCATCGACATGAGTAAATGGTGCTCGACCAGCCAACTGGCAAGCTTTGTATCGTGGGCTGAAACATGGTGATGCTGGCAAAAATGCGTAACGTCTTTGGCGCCGATTTCCGAGTGGTCGCCCCCGCGACCCTTGCCGATATCGTGAAACAGGCCCGCTATCCACAAAATGTCCAGCCTGGGAAGCTGGTGGATGAGCGCAGCCGCCACGGGAAAGTCGTCTTTGGCATCGGGTTTGCGAAAGCCGTGTAAAAACTTCAGCAGGCGCAGCGTATGCGCATCCACGGTGTAGATATGGAACAGATCATGCTGCATCAATCCTACGGCTCGGCCAAATTCGGGCAGGTACTTGCCCAGTATGCCGTAGCGGTTCATGCGCCGTAGCTGGCGCGGTACGTTGCCGGGGGCGCGCAGTATTTCCATAAACAGCCGCTGATGGTGAGGATCATCGCGGTAGTGATCATCAATCTGATGGCGGTGGTCGCGAATCAAGCGAATGGTGTCCGCCCGTACGCCTTCAATTTCCGGGTGCCTGGCCATGAGCAGAAATAGCTCCAGCATGGCTTCAGGCTGCTCGCGAAACAGCGTGCGCGAGCGTGCTTGAATATAGCCGCCCTTGGTTTCAAAGCGCTCGTTCAACTGGATGGTTTCCAGCGCCTCTTTGCCGCGCAAAATCACTTCATCGAAGTGCTGAAGCAGCATGTCGTTAAGCCCGGCCAGCGCCGTTACGTGGCGATAGTAGCGCTTCATGAACTGCTCAACGGCTAACCGCTCGGGCGTGTCTTTAAAGCCAAACAGCTCAGCAATCGTGCGTTGATGATCAAACAGCAGGCGGTCTTCGGCGCGGTCGGTCAACATATGCAGCGCATAACGCACCTGCCACAAAAATGCCTGGCCCTGGCTTAAGATACGCAATTCGGCATCGTTCATAAAACCGTTGGCGACAATGTCGGTGTACTGTTCCGTACCGAAGTGGCGCTTAGCGACCCAGCCAATCATCTGAATATCGCGTAGGCCGCCAGGCGAGCTCTTCAGATTCGGCTCAAGGTGGTATTCGGAATTGTTGTAACGGTAGTGGCGAGCAATCTGCTCTTGCCATTTGGCTTCAAAAAAACGGTCGGCCGGCCAAATATGCTCGGCACTTAAGCGCTCGCGCATTTTTTCGCGCAGTGATGCAGGGCCTGCAATCAGGCGGGACTCAAGCAGGTTGGTGATGACGGTGACATCCGCCTTGGCTTCACGCTCGCAGTCGTTTAATGAGCGTACGCTGTGGCCAATTTCCAGGCCGATATCCCATAAAAAAGTGATAAAGGCAGTGAGCGGTTCGCGGTAAGCGGTGTCGTCGTCATCTTCAAGCAGCAGCAGAAGGTCGATATCCGAATGGGGGTGTAGCTCCCCTCGGCCATAGCCGCCAACAGCAATCAGTGCGACGCCGTCATCGGGCCAAGCGTGCTGCGCCCAGGCAATGGCGAGCAGTTGATCCAAGTACCAGGCCCGCCCTCGCACCAGGTCGCGTATATCGGCGCCCGCACGAAACCGGTCATCCAGCTTGGCCTGGAGCTCACGAAGCGCCGTTTTAAACGGCGCTATGGGTGAGCGCGAGCCAGATAGCTCTGTACGAAAAGCCTCAAGGTCGTAAAGCGACGTATCCGGCTCGAACCGGTGGTGGTGGAGGAGCATTAGTTATCTAAAAAACTAAAGTCTTCATCGCTACGCGCGGTCAGTACTTCAACCCCGGTCTCGGTGACCAGCAAGGTGTGCTCCCATTGCGCTGAAAGGCTCTTGTCCTTGGTAACGGCGGTCCAGCCATCGCGCAAGACTTTGGTTTTGTAGCCACCCACGTTGATCATGGGTTCGATGGTAAAGCACATGCCAGCCTCTAAGGCGATATCAGCGTCTGGTGCGTAACCATCGTAATGCAGGAACTGGGGGTCTTCATGGAAGCCTGCCCCAATACCGTGGCCGCAGAAATCGCGAACGACCGAGTAGCCATGGCCTTCGGCGTGCTTTTGAATTACTCGCGCAAGCTCTGAAAGGCGTACGCCTGGCTTTACCAGCGCGATGCTTTTATACAAGCACTCCTGGGTAATCCGGCACAAGCGCTCGCCCTGTATGGTTTCGCCGATGATAAACATGGCGCTGGAGTCACCGTGATAGCCATCAGGGGTTTTAACGGTAATGTCCAGGTTCAGAATGTCACCTTTCTTGAGCTTTTTATTAAAATCCGGAAAGCCATGACACACCACATGGTTGAGCGAGATGCACGTGGCGTGGGTATACCCGTGATAGTTGAGCGGAGCGGGAACTGAGCCCAGTTCGTTAACAATATAGTCGTGACAACGCTTATCAATATCGCCGGTGCTTACGCCTTCTTGTATGTAAGGAGCAATCATTTCCAGCACGCTGGCGGCTTGGCGCCCGGCTTCGCGCATTTTCTCGATTTCTGAAGGTGTCTTGATAGGAACGTTCATGAATTCTCGATATGGGTTCAGGCTGAGGTAGTAAGTAACAGCATTAAATGACAGCGTTAAAGCGACAGTATTAAGTGACAAATAAACATCGTAACACGGGCTGTGACTTCATCTTGGTAATGATCTATGGTATAAAGCCGCGCGCTTTCCTGCAATCGCTCGCTCGCTTCTTTGTGGTGAGTCGGCGATCATGGCAAGGCGAACAACCCGCAGCGGGTTCACTTTGAAGACGCTGCTTAAATAGCAAGCCTTGAAAACACACATGCACCGACACATGGTCCCGGGTGCCGCTGATAACGTTTTATACGTGGTCAATGGTCGGATCCATGGGGTGCGTGGAGGCCTAACCCGAGTTTCAGGAGTTTTACCATGTCTCACGTTAATATGCGTGACCTGCTCAAAGCAGGTGCTCACTTCGGTCACCAGACTAAGTACTGGAACCCGAAGATGAACAAATTCATCTTCGGCGCACGCAACAAGATTCACATCATCAACCTTGAGCACACTCTTCCGGCGCTGAACGAAGCCGTTGATGTGGTTGAGAAGATGTCGGCATCCAACAACAAAATTTTGTTTGTTGGCACCAAGCGTAGCGCTAGCAAGATCATCAAAGAAGAAGCGAATCGCGTTAGTCAGCCGTTCGTCAACCATCGCTGGTTGGGCGGTATGCTGACTAACTTCAAGACCATTCGTCAGTCCATCAAGCGTCTGCGCGAACTTGAAACCATGCGCGAAGACGGCACGTTCGACAAGCTGACCAAGAAAGAAGTCCTGATGGCAACGCGTGAGCAAGATAAGCTTGAGCGTTCTATCGGTGGTATCAAGAACATGGGCGGCCTGCCGGACGCACTGTTCGTTATCGACGTTGACCACGAGCGCATCGCGATCAACGAAGCCAACAAGCTGGGTATCCCGGTTATTGGCGTGGTTGATACCAACTCTAACCCTGATGGCGTTGATTACGTTATCCCGGGTAACGATGACTCCATTCGCGCTATTCAGATCTACGTGAAAGCGATTGCTGACGCGTGTGGTCGTGCGAAAGAAGGTCGTCCGGACGAGTTCGTTGAAGTGACCGAAGAAGCGGCTTCAACCGACACTGACGCTGCTGCTGAGTAAAATAGTAGCGGTTGCGGCGGGTAGTTAAGCCGCATCGTGTTGAAGAGGGGGCCTATGCCCCCTTTTTCCCGCTTTGGATGGACATCCGGGTGGGCCGATTACGCCGGACACCAAGCGCCGGCAAGCGACCTTCAAAGTGATATATGATAGTCATTTATCGTGGCTACACTCTGTAGGGCGTTTAACTCTCATAGAACCATTTCCGAGGTGAATTCTCATGGCAGCTATCAGCGCCTCTCAGGTCAAGGAACTGCGCGAACGTACTGGTCTCGGCATGATGGAGTGTAAAAAAGCACTCACCGAAACCGACGGTGATATTGAAGTCGCGATCGAAAACCTGCGTAAAAATTCAGGCTTAAAAGCCGCGAAGAAAGCCGATCGTATTGCTGCAGAGGGTGTTGTTGTTACCCGTGTAGCAGAAGACGGTAGCTACGGCGTAATGGTTGAAATTAACTCCGAGACTGACTTTGTTGCGCGTGATGACAACTTCATTGCGTTCGCTGACAAAATCGCCTCCGCTTTCTTTGCCGCGAAAAGCGAAGATGTTGCTGCCGTTATGGCGGGCGACCTTGAAGCTGCCCGCGAGCAGCTGGTTCAGAAAATCGGTGAGAACATCGGCGTACGTCGCGCGGTAGTTGTCAACGCCGTTGACGGTGGTCTGGTGGGCGAATACGTTCACGGTGGCCGCATTGGCGTTCTGACCGTACTTAATGGCGGTACTGCAGAAGCAGCGAAAGACGTTGCTATGCACGTGGCAGCTATTAATCCAGCCGTTGCTCACCCGGCCGATATGCCGCAAGAGCAGCTGGATCAAGAGAAAGCCATCATCCTGGGTCAGCCGGACATGGCAGGCAAGCCTGAGCAGATTGCTGAGAAAATGGTTCAAGGCCGTCTGAAGAAATACCTGGCAGAGAACAGCCTGACCGAGCAGCCGTTTGTTAAAGATCCGAACCAATCCGTTGCTGAGTTTGTTAAATCAGCCGGTGGCGAAGTGGTTAGCTTCACGCGCTTTGAAGTGGGTGAAGGTATCGAGAAAGAAGAAGTCGACTTCGCTAAAGAAGTTATGGAACAGGCTGGCCGTCGTTAAGGTCAGACGTTCTAGTCAGAAGATGGCGTGCGCGTAAGCGCACGCCTTCGTGTATCCGGCCCCTGCTAAATAGGGGGTTGCTTCGCCCACCTGTGTCCAAGTCTGCTTCAGGAGAGATGCCATGTCACGAGATGTTCAAGAGCCTACCCCGCTTGTTGTGCCCCATAAACTTGAAAAGTCGAAGTCAAAATACAAGCGTATTTTGCTGAAACTTTCAGGCGAGGCGCTAATGGGAGAGCACGATTTTGGTATTGACCCTAAAGTGTTAGACCGTATGGCGCTGGAAATCGGCCAGCTGGTGGGTATTGGTGTGCAGGTCGGGATCGTGATTGGAGGCGGCAACCTGTTTCGGGGTGCGGCGCTCAGCGAAGCCGGAATGGATCGGGTCACAGGCGACCACATGGGAATGCTGGCAACGGTCATGAATGCGTTGGCCATGCGCGATGCACTGGAGCGTTCAAATATTCGTTCGCGGGTAATGTCGGCGATTCCCATGAGTGGTGTGGTAGAGCATTATGACCGCCGCACTGCCATCCGTTATTTAACGTCAGGAGACGTGGTACTGTTTTCGGCAGGAACCGGTAATCCATTTTTCACAACCGACTCGGCCGCTTGTTTACGCGGTATTGAAGTGGACGTGGATGTGGTCATTAAAGCGACCAAAGTGGACGGGGTGTATAACAAGGACCCCCTAAAACATGCTGATGCCGTAAAATATGATCAGCTCTCCTACGATGACGCTCTGGACCAAAAGCTAGGCGTTATGGATTTGACCGCTATCTGCCTGGTACGTGACCATGATATGCCGGTGCGGGTATTTGATATGAATAAGCCTGGCGCCCTGCTGAACCTGGTAGTAGGGGGCAAGGAAGGCACGCTAATAGATAGAGGGTAAGAACGTGATTAATGATATTAAGAAAGACGCTGAATCTCGTATGAAAAAAAGCGTTGAAGCGCTGAACAGCAACTTCAACAAAATCCGTACCGGGCGTGCACACCCCAGTATTCTGGATGCTGTTACCGTCGATTATTACGGCAGCCAGGTGCCGCTTAGCCAGGTGGCATCGGTTAACGTTGAAGATGCGCGTACGCTTGCGGTCGCTCCCTGGGAGCAGGGCATGGTGCCGAAAATCGAAAAGGCTATCATGACCTCTGACCTGGGCTTGAACCCTTCAAGCGCGGGTAATGTGATCCGTGTACCGATGCCCATGTTGACCGAAGAGACACGCAAGGGATATATCAAACAGGCACGTAGCGAAGCTGAAAATGCTCGCGTGGCTGTGCGTAACGTGCGTCGCGATGCCAACGGTGATTTCAAATCCTTGCTAAAGGATAAAGAGATTACCGAAGATGATCAGCGTCAGGGTGAAGATGAAATCCAAAAATTGACCGACAAATATATTGCCGAAGTCGATAAAGCGCTTGCCGCGAAAGAGCAGGACTTGATGCAGGTATAAGCACCTGCCTTTTATTTAGCTGCGGGTAGCCAGGCTGCCCGCTAGGCCTATGGCTTTACTATGACTGAGCTTTTGTGCGAGACCTCATGACGTCACCGCAGTTTCCTCAAGAACCGCCGTACGACGCAAGCACGCCACCTAAGTGCCTGGGTGAAGCACTGCCGTCGCATGTCGCGATCATAATGGACGGCAATAACCGCTGGGCAAAGGCCCGCGGCCTCTCTGGCGTACGTGGTCATCGTGCAGGCGTCGAAGCCGTCAGAGCGGTCATTCAGCGCGCAGCCGAGCGCCAGGTAAATACGCTGAGCCTGTTTGCCTTTTCAAGCGAGAACTGGAAACGTCCAGCGGCTGAAGTGAATGCGTTGATGGAGCTCTTTTTGATGGCGCTCAAGCGCGAAGTTAAAAAGCTTAATGAGCGCAATATTCGGCTAACGATTATTGGTGAGCGGCGTGGCTTCTCTCACGCCATTCAGAAGTATATACAGCGTGCAGAAGCGCTGACCGCAGATAATACCGGCATGCACCTGGTGATCGCTGCCAACTACGGCGGGCAGTGGGACATCGCACGTGCAGCGCGACATTTGGCTGGGCAGGTATCCGCCGGTGAGTTACAGCCTGGCGATATCGATGAAGCCTGCTTTGACAGGGCAATGGAAGCAGACCATGTGCCTCCTGTTGACCTGTGTATCCGAACAAGTGGCGAACAGCGATTGTCGAATTTTATGCTGTGGCAGTTAGCGTATGCTGAGCTGCATTTCTCGCCCTTACTCTGGCCCGATTTCGGTGCCGATGCGCTGGACAGTGCGCTGTACGACTTTTGTCAGCGGCGTCGGCGTTTTGGCATGACCGACGAACAAATAGAGGCGCAAGGTGCTTAGACAGCGGATTATAACCGTAGCCTGGCTGGCGCCCTTGGTGCTGGTGGGGCTGTTTGGATTGCAAGGTGGCGCGTTTGCGCTTTTTACCGCTTTGATGGTGTTGCTTGGGGCCTGGGAGTGGACGAACCTGGCAGGCGTTATCCGGCAGCGTCAGCGTGTTCAACTGGTCGCCGGGCTTGCGGTGGTGATGCTACTGATGTGGCTTACCGGTGCCGCGTTTGCAGTATGGCCTTTATGGTGCGCCGCCCTTGGCTGGCTGGTTAATCTTTACTGGGTGACCCATTACCCGGGAAAAGGGCTGCAGTGGCAGTCAACGCCACGCCGCTTGGCGATGGGGCTATGGGTGCTACTGCCCTGCTGGGTCGGCTTTAATATTCTGCGCGATAGCGGCGGCGTATGGCTGTTATTTGTATTGCTACTGGTGTGGGCGGCGGATATCGGCGCCTATTTTGCCGGGCGTCGTTTTGGTAAGCGCAAGCTCGCCCCAAGGGTTAGCCCCGGTAAGTCCTGGGAAGGCGTTATTGGCGGGCTGGTTGCCACCACGCTACTGGCGCTTGTCTTCGCCTTTTGGCAGTCGTTAACCCCGGGTGTAGCTGTTGGCTTGGTGGTAGTCACCGTTATTGTCACGCTTATTTCAGTGCTGGGTGATCTGCTGGAAAGCATGCTCAAACGCTACCGAGACATCAAGGACTCAAGCCAGCTGCTACCGGGCCATGGCGGCGTGCTGGACCGGATTGATAGCTTGACGGCGGCGATTCCGCTCTTTGCGCTGCTCTATTTGCCCGTTCTTCAAGGGCAGGTGCCTGTCTTATGAGTCAATCGTCCTGCCAGTGGATTACCGTGTTGGGCTCAACCGGTTCTATCGGGGTGAGCACCCTGGATGTCATCGCCCGTCATCCCGAGCGTTATCGGGTGTATGCGTTGACGGCACATACCTCCAGGGAAGTGCTTCTGGAACAGTGCCTGGCCCATCATCCCCGTATCGCGGTACTCGATCATAGTGACGATGCGCAATGGCTTCGCCAAGCGCTTGATGACGCTGACCAACCGACCGTCGTGCTGGCGGGTCGTGAAGCACTCTGCCAGGTTGCCCGTGAGGCGTGTGTCGATGCCGTTATGGCCGCCATCGTTGGGGCAGCGGGGCTGCTGCCTGCGCTGGCCGCTGCAGAAGCGGGCAAGCGTGTACTACTTGCTAATAAAGAAGCGCTGGTGATGAGCGGCGCGCTGTTCATGCAGGCGGTTGAGCGCTCTGGCGCCACGCTGTTGCCTATCGATTCTGAGCATAATGCTATCTATCAGTGCCTGCCGGTAAAACATCGCGGCGGGCTTGAGCGTCACGGCGTTCGACAGCTGCTACTAACAGCGTCTGGCGGGCCTTTTCGCACCTGGAGTGCGGACAAGGTTGCCAATGCGACGCCCGACCAGGCCTGCGCCCATCCTAACTGGTCGATGGGGCGCAAGATTTCGGTTGATAGCGCCACCATGATGAACAAAGGCCTTGAATTAATTGAAGCGTGCTGGCTGTTTGATGCAACGCCCGAGCAAATTCAGGTGGTAGTGCATCCGCAGAGTGTGATTCACTCCATGGCAGCTTACATTGATGGCTCTGTCATCGCCCAGCTGGGCAACCCGGATATGCGTATACCCATTGCCTATGGACTGGCATGGCCCGAGCGTATTGAGGCCGGTGTAGAAGCCCTGGATCTGTTCCAGATCGCGCAGCTGGATTTTGAAGCACCGGATGAAGCGCGCTTTCCCTGCCTACGCTTGGCCCGTGAAGCCATACAGAAGGGCGGTGCCGCGCCGGCAATTCTCAATGCAGCCAATGAAGTCGCTGTTGAGGCGTTCCTGGCGGAAAGGCTCAGCTTTGGTGAAATAGCCAACGTGGTTGAAGAGGTTGTATCGCAGCCCTATGCAGGCAGCGCCGATACGATTGAAAATATCTTGGCTGCAGACCACTGGGCGCGTCAGCAGGCAGCGCAAAGGGTCATGTTACAAGCAGGCTAGACACTGCCGTACCGAATATTGAGAAGCAAGTAGGTCACTTAAGCATCGGCTGATGTGCAGGGTGCCAGGGAGTTTATTGTGGGCCTGTTACAAAACATTTTAGCGATCATCGTCGTGCTGGGTTTGTTGATCACCTTTCACGAGTTTGGCCACTTTTGGGTGGCGCGCCGCTGTGGCGTCAAGGTGTTACGTTTTTCGGTGGGTTTTGGCAAACCGCTCTGGTCCACCGTCGACCGCCAGGGGACGGAGTACGCGATAGCGGCCATTCCGCTGGGCGGCTATGTCAAAATGTTGGACGAGCGTGAAGCGCCGGTACCGGAAGATCAGCTTGACCAGGCCTTTAATCGCAAAACGGTATGGCAGCGTATCGCCATTGTTGCCGCTGGGCCTTTGGCAAATTTCCTGTTGGCTATTGTTGCCTACTGGGCGCTCTTTGTATCCGGGACGACCGTGGTCGCTCCCATGGTGGGAGATGTGCTGCCTGATTCGCCGGCAGCTGAAGCAGGCCTTGCCCACGGCGACGAAATTATCGCTATTCAAAATGACGCCGTACGCTCCTGGGAGGAGGTCAACCTAAAGCTTATCTCTATGATTGGTTTTAGTGGCTCGCTAACCATCAATGTGTTGCCTGAGGGCAGTAGCAGTGAACGAGCTTACGCGCTAGAGGTCGATAACTACTTGGCCCGCCAGGACCCGCCCCAGCCACTGCAATCCTTGGGTATGACGCCTTGGCAGCCAGAATTCCCAGCAGTATTAGGCCAGGTGGTCGATGGCGAAGCTGCCGCCAACGCGGGGTTGCAAGCAGGCGATCATATTCTTGCGATTGACGGCACACCGGTGGAAGATTGGATGCAGTTTGTCACGATGATCCGCCGTAGTGCGGGTGAAACGCTTAGCGTAGCCTATGAGCGAAATGGCGAGCAGGGCACACTAACACTAACGCCGGGTAGCAATCTGCTGGAGAGTGGCGGTGAGGTTGGGTACATTGGTGCAGGCGTTGAGTCGGTAACGTGGCCTGAGTCGCTACAGCGCGAAATTCGTTATGGGCCTATCGAAGCGGTTGGACAAGCGCTATCGCGTACCGGTGATATGATTTTATTAACCGTTGATGCGATTCGTAAAATGTTGGTAGGTTTGATTTCACCTTCCAACCTTTCCGGTCCTATTACGATTGCGCAAATTTCGGGTGATTCGGCCCGTGCCGGAATGGAAGCCTTTGTAGGCTTTTTAGCGTATTTGTCCATCAGCCTTGGCGTGCTTAATTTATTGCCTATTCCGGTGCTCGATGGTGGACACTTGCTTTACTATTTCTTGGAAATCGTACGTGGGCGGCCGGTCTCTGAACAAACCCAAGCCATTGGATTACGCATTGGGCTTGCCATGGTTGGCGGCCTGATGGTGATGGCTCTGTATTTTGATCTGATGCGCCTTTGGTAATGACGCGTGTAGCGCGCAGGATGCCTTGTCATCTGCCTGCACAAATGTATATGGTGCTTATCTAACGTGATAGGCAGACCAACGCGAGCGAACTGACAGCATGAAAATCAAGACCCTTGGAATGGCAGCACTCTTGCTGGTAGGCGCTAGCGGCGCCCAGGCACAATCCTTTGATGTTTCGGACATTCGAGTGGAAGGACTACAGCGGGTATCCGCTGCATCGGTCTTTAATGCGTTTCCTGTCAGTACGAATGATCGGGTTAGCGAGCAGCAGCTAGCGTCAGCCGCACGCGATTTGTTTGCCACTGGTTTATTTGAAGATGTTTCGCTAGCTCGCGAAGGCGATGTATTGGTTATTCAGGTAGTTGAACGACCGACCATCGCGCGCTTGAACCTCACTGGCAATAAGCAGATTTCAGAAGAGGACCTGCGTAACGGCTTACGTCAGTCAGGGTTGTCGGAAGGGCAAGTGTTGCAACTCTCGACCCTTGAAGAGATTCAGCGTGAGCTTGAAGGTGTTTACCAGAGCCAGGGACGCTACAGTGCTCGCATTACGACCGAGGTTGAACAGGTTGATGAAGGGCGTGTACAGGTCAATATCAATATTAATGAAGGCGAGGTTGCCAAGATTCGCCAGATTAATATTGTTGGCAATGAAGATTTTGACGATGAAACGCTGCGCAGTGTGTTCGAGCTTAATGACCGTCCCGGGCGAGTTTTTGGTTGGTTTTCAAACGATGAGTACTCGCGTGAGGCACTGTCTGGTGATATAGAGCGCCTTCGCACCTTCTATCTTGATCGTGGCTATGTAAATTTTGATGTTACCTCCACGCAAGTCTCCATTGGGCCTGAAAAGTCCGAAATATTTGTTACGCTTAATGTTGATGAGGGTAACCAGTATCGAGTAGGTGATGTCCGCTTTGTGGGTGACATGCAAATCAGCGAAAGCGAAGCACGTCAACTCATGGAGATCCATAGCGGAGACATTTTCTCTCGTGGTCAGGTGAACGCATCGACCGAAGCGCTACGCCAGCGTTTGGGCGCTGAAGGTTTTGCATTCGCCGATATTCAGGGTATTCCTGAAATGGCGGATAACGGTGAAACGGTTGACCTGGTCATCGCGGTTGAACCTGGCCAGCGCACTTATGTTCGACGTATTGAGTTTTATGGTAATACCACCACCCAGGACGAAGTGCTGCGTCGGGAAATGATTCAAATGGAAGGCGCCCCCGCATCGACCGACTCAATTGCTCAGTCGCGCCAGCGCCTTGAACGGCTTGGCTTCTTTAGCCAGGTAGAAGTGGATACCCAGCCGGTACCAGGTCAGCCTGATCAGTTGGACGTCACCTACAATGTGGAAGAGCAGCCCTCAGGCTCGGTGTCTGCCAGCGTGGGCTTTTCGCAAAGTGCCGGGGTAATCTATGGAGTTGGACTGGCACAAAACAACTTCCTGGGTACGGGTAACCGGGTCAATGTTGGCGCGCAGCGCAGCGACACCTTCACCAGCGTCAACTTTGCCTTCACGGATCCTTACTGGACACTTGACGGTATTTCTCGCGGCTACAACATATTTTACCGTGAAACGGACTATGCCGACTCGGATATCTCTACCTACTCGACCGATGCGTACGGCGCGGGTATCAACTTCGGCTATCCGGTAAGTGAACTGTCTCGCCTCAACTTCGGGGCGAGTATTGAAGAACTTAAAATTAAAACTTACAACGATACGGCGTCAGAAATTCATCGCTATGTGGATGACGAAGGGGAGCGCGCTCAAAGCCTTAAACTCACGGCGAGCTGGACGCGTAACAACCTTAACCGAGGCGTGATGCCGACAGCCGGTAACTATCAGCGCCTGTCGCTTGAAACTGGCGTGCCAGGTGGCGATGCAGAGTACTATAAGCTGCGCGCTCGGGCTCAGCAGCTATATCCGCTCAATAACGATGAGAGTTGGGCGCTTAAGTTTAGCGGTAACCTTGGCTATGCCAATACGTTTGATTCAAACGATCCTTTTCCCTTCTATGAGAATTTTTACGCAGGTGGTTTAGGATCGGTACGTGGTTTTACATCCAATACATTGGGGCAACCTACCACGCCGGGTGTTGAAGGGGGGCGTGATCGCACAATGGGCGGTAATGTGTTGGTGGAAGGTAGTGCCGAAGTTATCTTCCCCATGCCTTTTGTAGAAAACCAGCGTTCTGTGCAGCCTTCGCTGTTCCTGGATGCCGGTAATACGTTCTTGAGCTCTTGCTACAAGGTATTAGAAGCTGATGTGGGTCGTCAGCAGTGTAGTTCTGGCGTCGACCTGGGCGATTTGCGCTATAGTGTGGGCGTTGGCCTTTCCTGGTTAACACCGGTTGGTCCGCTGACCTTTAGCATCGCGGAGCCGCTTAAAGACAAAAGCGGTGATGACACACAGTTCTTCCAGTTCTCGCTGGGACAAACATTCTAACTTTGCTAAAGGGGCGCGCCCTTGGTAGCGCCCCCGCTTGATGATAAGGAAGTGACTCGATGCGTAAACTGACAGCGGCCGTGTGCTTATTTGGTGCGATTGTTTTACCGGTTCATGCAGCAGAAGCTGCAGAGGTTGCCGTGCTGGATTGGCGAGCTGCGCTGATGAATACCCAGTCGGCTCAAACCTCGCTAAATCAGCTGGAAAACCAGATTGGCAGTCAGCAGAGTGAAGCTCAAAGCCTGGGAAATGAGTTACAGCAGTTGCAAGAACGCTTGCAGCGCGAAGGCGAAACGATGTCTCAGTCGCAGCGCGAAACACTGATCGCTGAGCTGCAGCAGAAAGGTTCGCGTTTTGAGCAGTTACGTCGTGATGTTATGGAGGCTCAGCAGCGTTCAGAGCAGCAGTTTCTGGAAGGTGCGGAACTCAAGCTTGAGCAAGCGGTGGAGCAAGTGCTGAACCGTCACAATATTGATGTACTGGTTGAGCCTCAAGGAGTGCTTCATTCCTCGGTTGATTTGCCTAATGTGACTGATGAAGTTACGCAAATATTTGATTCGATGTAATTAATTTTTTAATGACTGTTGGTGTAGCTGTGCTGCACTATTGCTTTATTGGGCTCCCATGACGCACGCATCTCACCATCTTACACTTGCGGACATTGCTCGCCATTTAGGGGTCACCTTTGAAGGTGATGCCGCGCTACCCATTCGTGGTTTAGCAACACTTAAAGAGGCCACATCTGATCAAGTGGCCTTTTTAACAAATCGCGCTTACCTCAAGGATTTGGCCACCACTCAGGCGGCAGCCGTGCTGCTTCACCCTGAGCATGGCAAGAGTTGCCCGGTGCCAAAGCTTGAGATGGAAAACCCCTACCTGGGGTATGCCAAGCTCTCTCAGCTATTTGACCCACTGCCTGCACGTGATAAGGCCGGTATTCATCCCTCCGCGGTCGTTGCCGACAGCGTAACGCTGGGTGAAGGCGTCTCGATCCAGGCCCACGCCGTAGTAGAAGCGGGTGTAACACTGGGTGACCACGTTGTGGTGGGCGCTGGGAGTGTCGTTGGGGCTGATAGCGTTATCGGCGAAAATACTCGGCTGCATGCCAATGTGACCGTGTGTCATGGCGTGATTATTGGCAAGCGGGTCATTTTACAAAGTGGTTGTGTGATTGGTGGAGACGGTTTTGGGTTTGCCCACGACGGTGAAGGTTGGCACAAAATTGCCCAGTTAGGTGGCGTTGTGCTGGGTGATAATGTCGAAGTTGGCAGTTGCTCAAGCATTGACCGTGGTGCGCTAGGCGATACCCTGATTGGCGATGACGTTAAAATCGATAGTCAGGTACAAATCGCTCATAACGTCACTATTGGTGCCCATAGCGCTTTGGCGGGCTGTGTCGGTATTGCAGGGTCCACCAAAGTAGGCAAGCACTGCATGTTGGGTGGGGGGGTTGGATTATCAGGCCACCTAACGATTTGTGATGGCGTTCAGGTCACCGGAATGAGCCTTGTGACCAATTCGATTCATACTCCCGGCGTCTACTCGTCAGGTACGGGGGCAATGAGTAATTCGCAGTGGCGTAAAAATGCGGTGCGGTTTAAGCAGTTGGATGATATAGCCAAGCGGTTGTCTCGGCTGGAAAAAACGACGCGTGACGCCTAAAAGCCATATTGTTTACTAAGTAAGTAGCTTGAGACGAGAGGGCGGCAGGGTATAATTCCTTGCCCTTTAACCAGACGAAGTGCTGGTATTTGCCTGATGCCTATCAGGCGTTTTTCATTTTGAGGTCGTTACGATGGTTATGGATATTAACGAAATTCGCGAATACTTGCCCCACCGCTATCCGTTTTTATTGGTGGATCGAGTGACAGCATTAACTGTGGGCGAATCCATCGTTGCGTTCAAAAACGTTAGTATTAACGAGCCATTTTTCAACGGCCACTTTCCACATCATCCGATTATGCCGGGTGTGCTGGTAGTCGAGGCACTGGCCCAGGTTTGCGGTATTTTAGGCTTTAAAACAGTTAACAAGCTGCCAGCGGATGGCTACGTGTACTACCTGGTGGGTAGCGACAATGTACGTTTCAAGCGCCCGGTTATGCCTGGTGACCAGCTTCAACTGGAGGCTAACGTAATTCGTGGCAAGCGAGGCATTTGGAAATTTGCGTGTCGCGCCACGGTTGACGGAGAGCTTGCCTGTGAAGCAGAAATTATTTGTGCTGAGAGGAAGGTTGCTTGATACATCCTACTGCACTGGTTGACCCAACGGCAACGCTCGCAGATGACGTTGAGGTTGGCCCTTTTAGTGTTATTGGGCCTAACGTCACGATCGGCGAAGGCTCCATAATCGGCCCGCACGTAGTGGTCAAAGGACCCACTGTGTTGGGGAAGCGCACGCGTATTTTTCAGTTCGCCTCGGTAGGTGAGGATTGTCAGGACAAAAAGTACGCTGGTGAACCTACTCGTCTGGTCATGGGCGACGATAACGTTATCCGTGAAGGCGTGACGCTTCACCGTGGTACGGTACAAGACCGTGGTGAAACGACGATTGGTTCCCGCAATCTGTTTATGGCCTACGTACACGTGGGCCATGACTGTGTCATCGGCAATGACTGTATCCTTGCCAACCAGGTAACGCTCGCCGGGCACGTAACGCTGGGTGATTACGCTATCCTGGGTGGCCTGTCTGCCGTGCACCAATTTTGTCACTTTGGTGAGCATGCCATGGCGGGCGGTGGCTCTATTATCACTAAAGACACGCCTGCCTATGTCATGATTAACGGCAACCCGGCAGAAGCGCGTGGTCTGAACCTGGTCGGCTTAAAACGCCGCGGCTTTAGCCGTGAGGCAATTAATGCACTGAGCGTTGCTTATAAATTGGTCTATCGCCAGGGGCTTACCGTCGAGCAAGCGCTTGAAGAGATGCGTGCGCGCTTTGATATAGAGGAAGTGACGGAGTTCGCTGACTCTATCGAACGTTCGACCCGCGGCATTACGCGCTAACCATGTCCATTCGCTTATGACCTTGCAGCGTGTTTATCTGGTGGCTGGCGAGCTTTCGGGGGATATCCTTGGGGCTGGTCTGATGCGTGCGCTTAAGTCGCGCCATCCAGAGGTTGAGTTTCGTGGGATTGGCGGGCCTCGCATGATCGCTGAGGGGATGCAAAGCCGCTTTCCGTTGGAAACGCTTTCTGTGATGGGGCTGGTTGAGGTCATCAAACACCTGCCTGAGCTGGTAGGTGTGCGCCGCACGCTGCGTCGCGAAGCGCTCGCCTGGCAGCCGGATATCATGGTGGGTATCGACGCGCCTGATTTTACGCTCGGCTTGGAAAAGCAACTGCGTAATGCCGGAATCAAAACGGCCCACTACGTCAGCCCTTCTGTTTGGGCGTGGCGGCAGGGGCGTGTGAAAGGCATTGCCAAATCCGTTGATGGCATGCTCACTCTGCTGCCCTTTGAGGCCGATTTTTACCGGTACCACAGTGTTCCTGTTGTGTTCGTGGGTCATCCGCTTGCCGATGAGCTGCCGCTTGAAAATGACCGCATCGCAACGCGACAGGCACTAGGTCTTGATGAAGATGCGCCGGTACTTGCTTTGTTGCCAGGCTCGCGCAGCAGCGAAATACGTTTCCTGGGTCATACGTTTTTAGCCGCCGCTGAACTGCTGTGCCAGCGCCATGCCACGCTAAAGGTTTTGATTCCGGCTGCCTCAGCACTGCGTCATGACGAAATTCAGGCGCTCTTGTCTCACTATCCAACGCTTGCCGAGCGTGTGCAGCTGTTAAATGGCCAGGCGCGAGAGGCAATGGTTGCCAGCGATGTCGTGCTCTTGGCATCCGGGACCGCCGCGCTTGAAGCCATGCTGTGTCACCGGGCGATGCTGGTTGCGTACAAGATGGCGCCGGCCACGCATTGGCTCGCCAAGCGTATGGTGAAAACCCAGTGGATATCGCTACCCAATCTGATCGCGCAGCAAAGCGTGGTACCTGAGCTTATTCAGGACGCGGCGACACCGGAAGCTATCGCAGACCGGCTTTATGAGTTGCTTAGCGATCACGAAGCACGATTGGCGTTAGAGGCACGCTTTGCAACGATGCACGCCGACTTGCAGCGCAACGCCAGTCGACGCGCCGCTGAGGCAATCACCGCTATCGCCTTAGGCCAGTCACTGGAGCAGCACAATGCCCGCTAAATCAGGCGATTTTCCGCCGCTTGAGATCGCCTATGTGGGTGAGCGCTTGGCGGGGGTCGACGAGGTTGGGCGTGGGCCGTTAATCGGTAGTGTCGTGGCCGCGGCGGTAATTCTGGACCCAGCACGGCCCATTGACGGTCTGACTGACTCTAAAAAGCTCACCGCCCGTAAGCGTGAAGCGTTAGACGTGCTGATACGCGAACAGGCGTTAGCCTTTGTGGTCGCTGAGGCAAGCGCTGCCGAAGTTGATCAGTTCAATATTTACCACGCCACGCACTTGGCAATGCGTCGTGCGATTGATGGTTTAGCCCCTGCGGCCGAGTATTTGCTGGTGGACGGTAATCGTTTGCCGGGACATAGTTTGCCGGGGCAAGCCGTAGTCAAAGGCGATGCGCGCCATCCCGCCATTGCTGCGGCGTCGATTCTTGCCAAGGTCGCGCGCGATGCCCAGATGGTTACGCTGGATATGCGCTATCCTGAGTACGGCTTTGCACGTCACAAAGGCTACCCAACGAAAGAGCATCTTGAGGCGCTATCCGCTCACGGGCCGCTTGAAGAGCACCGCCGAAGCTTCGCCCCCGTTCAGCGCCAATTAGCCCTCATTTAAGTGCTGTCGCTACGTTAAATTAACGTTATTTCATTTCTTTTTACCGAGATTCTACCGAGAGTGTCATGACGGTACCGTTTGTTCATCTACGTTTGCACAGTGAATACTCCCTGGTCGACGGCTTGGTAAAACTTAAGTCGTTGGTCAGCACTACCTTTGATCGCGGTATGCCGGCATTGGCGCTAACCGACGAAACAAACCTGTTCGGCCTGGTAAAGTTTTACAAGGCCGCTCAAGGGGCCGCACTCAAGCCCATTATTGGCAGTGACTTATGGCTCTTTAATCCCCACGATGAGTCACATCCTTACCGTATAACGCTGCTGGCGATGAACGATGTCGGCTATCGCAACCTGACCGAGCTGATCTCCAAGGGTTGGACCCACGGCCAGCGTCAGGGGCGGGCCATTTTGGATAAGCGCTGGGTGCTTGAACAAAGTGAAGGCCTGATTGCGCTTTCCGGGGCGCGGGAGGGCGAAATTGGCCGCCATCTGCTTTCCGACCATGAACGTGAAGCGCGCCAGCTGCTTGAAGAGTGGCAGGTTGCCTTTCCGGATCGTTTCTATCTGGAGCTGATTCGTACCGGGCGTCCGCTTGAAGAGGCGTGCGTGCATGCCAGCGTCAAGCTTGCCATCGATACCGGCACGCCAGTGGTGGCTACCAATGACGTACGCTTTCTTGAGCGGGAGGATTTCTGGGCGCATGAAACGCGTGTCGCCATTGGTGAAGGCAAGGCGCTGGACGACCCGCGCCGTGAACGCCGCTACACCGAAGAGCAGTATTTAAAAAGCCCGGACGAGATGGCAGCACTGTTCTCGGATATCCCCGAGGCGCTGGAAAACAGCGTGATGATTGCCGAGCGCTGCAGCGTGGATGTACGTCTGGGTGAGATATTTTTGCCTGAGTTCGAAATCCCTGAGGGAATGACCCTGGATGAGTTTTTCCGCAAGGTCTCCCACGACGGCCTGACGGATCGTCTGAACTTCCTGTTTCCTGTCGAGCGCTACCCGCGCGACAGTGACGAATACAAGGAAATTGATCAGCGTTACCGCGACCGGCTGGAGTTTGAACTCAACGTTATTATTCAGATGGGCTTCCCCGGTTACTTTCTGATCGTCATGGACTTTATCCAGTGGGCCAAGGATAACAACGTACCGGTAGGGCCCGGGCGAGGTTCCGGTGCGGGCTCTCTGGTTGCCTACGCGCAAAAGATCACCGACCTTGATCCCATCGGCTACGACCTGCTGTTTGAGCGCTTTTTGAACCCTGAGCGTGTTTCCATGCCCGACTTTGACGTCGATTTCTGCATGGAAAAACGCGACAAGGTGATCGAGTACGTGGCCGAGCGCTACGGGCGCGACGCGGTATCGCAGATTGTTACCTTCGGCACCATGGCGGCCAAAGCCGTGGTACGCGATGTGGCACGTGCTCAGGGCCGGCCGTACTCACTGGGTGACAAGCTCTCCAAGTTGATCCCGTTTGAAGTGGGCATGACGCTTGGCAAGGCGATTGAGCAGGAGGCTGCGCTTAAAGAGTTCATTGCTAACGACGAAGAAGCTGAAGAGATCTGGGAAATGGCCCTCAAGCTTGAGGGCACGACCCGGGGCACCGGCAAGCACGCGGGCGGCGTGGTCATCGCGCCCACCAAGCTGACCGATTTCTCGCCCTTACTGTGCGATGAAAGCGGCAATGGGCTGGTGGTTCAGTTCGATAAAAACGATATCGAAGACGCGGGGCTGGTCAAGTTCGACTTTTTGGGGCTGCGTACGCTGACCATTATCGACTGGGCGCTTGAGATGGTCGATAAGGTTCGCGGCGTGAATGGCCAGGAACCGCTGAACATTGATGCGATTCCGTTGGATGATGGCAAAACGTTTGAAATGCTCAAGCGTGCTGAAACCACGGCCGTTTTCCAGCTCGAATCTCGCGGCATGAAGGAGCTGATCAAGCGCCTACTACCGGATTCGCTGGACGACATGATCGCTCTGGTGGCACTGTTCCGCCCCGGCCCGTTGCAGTCAGGCATGGTCGATGACTTTATCAACCGTAAGCACGGCCGTGCCGAAGTATCTTATCCACACCCGGATTACCAGCACGAGCTGTTAAAACCGGTGCTGTCGCCTACCTACGGTATTATCCTTTACCAAGAGCAGGTTATGCAGATCGCTCAGGTAATGGCCGGTTATTCGCTGGGCCAGGCCGATATGCTGCGCCGGGCGATGGGTAAGAAAAAGCCCGAAGAGATGGCCAAGCAGCGTTCAGGCTTTATGGAAGGCTGCGCGGCCAATGGTATCGATAAGGATCTTGCCGGTAATATCTTCGACCTGGTGGAAAAGTTCGCCGGTTACGGGTTTAACAAGTCGCACTCTGCCGCCTACGCGCTGGTGTCTTACCAGACTGCGTGGCTGAAAGCCCATTATCCAGGGCCATTTATGGCCGCGGTTATGTCCACCGAGATGGACAACCTGGATAAGGTAGTGCCGCTAATCGAGGAGTGCCGTAACCTCAAGCTGACCGTTACTCCGCCGGACGTTAACGTAGGCGGCTACAAATTTACCGTGGATACCGAAGGGCGCGTGGTTTACGGCTTGGGGGCGATTCGCGGGGTGGGCGAGGGGCCCATCGGGGCAATTGTCGAGGCGCGCCAGACGGGTGGGCCGTTCACCGACCTGTTCGATTTCTGCCGTCGGCTTGACCCTAAACGTATGAACAAGCGCACCCTTGAAGCGCTGATTCGCTCAGGGGCGCTGGATAACCTTGGTCCTAACCGGGCCGTGCTGGCGGCCTCTATGGAAGATGCCCTGAAGGCCGCCGCCCAGAACCACACCAACCAGAGCTTGGGCATGCTGGATATGTTCGGCGAGGCTTTTGCTGATGCCGAAGACGAAGCGCTCGACGTCTACACTGAGTACCTCGGGGCGCGGGAATGGACCGACCGCGAGCGCCTTTCAGGTGAAAAAGATACCCTCGGGCTTTATCTTACCGGGCATCCGATTGATGAATATGAGCGTGAATTAAAACGCTTTGTATCAACACGTATTAGCGATTTAAAACCCTCCCGCGAACCTCAGCGGGTGGCCGGGCTGGTGGTTGCGATGCGTACCATGAAGTCCAAACGTGGCGATACCATGGCGTTTATCACCCTGGATGATCGCACCGGGCGTATTGAAGCATCGTTGTTTGGTGAGCTATTCGACCAGTTACGTGGTCAGATAGAGGCTGATCAGGTATTGATTGTTGAAGGCGAAGTTTCCAGTGACGATTTCTCTGGCGGGCTGAGACTGCGTGGAAAAGATGTAACGCCTATGGTCACTGCCCGTATTCGCTATGGCGATGCCGTTGAGCTTGCACTGGACGCCGAGCGTATCAATGGCCGCTTGGTCGAGAGTCTGCGCGATAGCTTAGCGCCCTACCGGGATAATGGCGGTTTGCCGGTGCGGTTGCAGTATCGCCATGCCCAAGCCGTCGGCTGGCTGGAGCTTGCCGGTGAATGGAAAGTCGCGCCCAGTGATGACTTGCTGCTTGCGTTGCGCGATGTGGAAGGGCAAGCGGGGGTTCAGCTACGTTACCGCTAAACCTGACCGTATGACGGTTGGGGAGTGTCGTTGAGCAGACCCTGCCTTGCGTGGCAGGGTCAGGATGCGATAATACGTCTATTAGATACTCGTTTCGACAAGGCCTTTTTATAGGCAGCTTACAGGCAGAGCCGATGAATCCCAATTATCTCGATTTTGAACAGCCCATTGCCGAGCTTCAGGCAAAAATTGAGGAGCTACGTTTGGTTAGCTCCGACAGCGTTAATCTCTCCGATGAGATATCCCGGCTGGAGGAGAAAAGTCGTAAGCTGACCGAATCGATCTTCAAGGACTTGACGCCCTGGCAGGTCTCTCAGCTATCGCGCCATCCTCAGCGCCCTTATACGCTCGACTATCTTGAGCACATGTTTAGCGACTTTGACGAGCTACATGGTGACCGTAACTTCGCTGATGACGCTGCCTTGGTAGGCGGCGTTGCGCGCTTGAATGATAAGCCGGTAATGGTGATCGGCCACCAGAAAGGGCGCGATGTTAAAGAGAAGGTGCGCCGTAACTTCGGTATGCCTCGCCCGGAAGGTTATCGTAAAGCGTGTCGTCTGATGGAAATGGCCGAACGCTTCAAAATGCCGATTTTAACCTTTATCGATACCCCCGGTGCTTACCCAGGCATTGACGCGGAAGAGCGTGGCCAGAGTGAAGCGATTGCCTACAACCTGGCGGTCATGTCGCGCCTGAAAACACCGATTATATCAACGGTTGTTGGCGAAGGCGGCTCCGGTGGGGCATTGGCGATCGGTGTATGCGATGAGCTGTACATGCTTCAGTACTCCACCTACTCGGTTATTTCACCAGAAGGCTGCGCGTCTATTCTCTGGAAAAGTGCCGAAAGAGCCTCTGATGCGGCCCAGGCAATGGGGATCACCGCAGAGCGCTTAAAAGAGCTTGGCTTTGTAGATGGGCTGATTAAAGAGCCGCTTGGCGGTGCGCATCGTCATCCGATGACGACGGCGGAGCGTGTGAAAGAGACCATCACCGAAGGCCTTGAGCGCCTTCAGGCACTGGATGCCGATGCCCTGCTGGAGCGCCGTTATAAGCGCTTAATGAGCTATGGCGCCCCAACTGCCTAATCAGCTTGAACGCCTGTTAAACGACGCCCTGGTGGAAACCCCACCGGGGCGCTCTATTTGGGTCGCGCTCTCCGGGGGGCTTGATTCCGCATTGCTGCTGACGCTGGCAGCTTCTGTTTGCCGCCAGGCCAATCGCCCACTGCGCGCCATCCATATTCATCATGGCTTGCAGGCCGCCGCCGATGACTTTGAACAGCACTGCCAAGCGCTTTGCAAGCAGCTTGGCGTGCCGCTTAGGGTGGTGCGCGTTACGGTAGACGCCGCTGGCGGTATTGAAGCGGCAGCGCGTCAGGCGCGCTATGCTGCGTTTCATGAGCATGTTCCCACGGGAGACACCGTTTGGCTGGCCCAGCATCAGGATGATCAAGCGGAAACCTTTCTGCTGGCTGCACTGCGGGGAAGCGGTATTCGCGGGTTAGCGGGAATGCCACACTGCCGTCATGCACACGGCCTTACCTTCGTTCGGCCCTGGCTCTCGATTGCCCGGTGCTGCCTGGAGGGGCGAGCCTGCCAAATCGGCCTTGAATGGCGCGAAGACCCCACTAATAGCGATGTCACACTTGATCGTAACCGCCTGCGTCATGACGTCTTGCCTCTTCTCAAAGCGCGCTGGCCCGACATGGCTGGCGCGTTTTCCCATAGCGCTAAGCATGCCGGGGAAGCGGATGCGCTGCTCAGTGAGTATGCGCAAGCGGAATTGGAGGCGCTTCGCACAGATGCTAACCGCACTGACTTGGAGCGTATTGATGCCCTCGCGTTGGCCACGCGCTCACGGCCTCGCCAGCGATTGCTGGTACGCTCCTGGTGCCAGCAGCGATTATTGCCGACCCCGCCTCAGCGTCGCCTGGAGACGCTACTTGATCAATTAACGGCCGCACCGGACGCGAGTGTGCACGTCACGTGGCCAGGAGCGGAGGCTCGGGTGTGGCAACAGCGGCTTTATCTAATGGCACCGCTTAAGCCGCTACCGGCCTGGCAGTGTGCCTGGGATGGCAGGGCAGGGCAGGCAACACCGTTAGGTGCGCTGGAACTCTCGTTGAAGTCCGATACGCCGCTAACATTGCGCTGGCGCCAGGGAGGGGAAGTGATTACGCTTGCCGAGCGAGGGCGCCGAGACGTTAAAAGGCTGCTTCAGGAGGCCCAAATTCCCCCATGGGAGCGCGAGCGGCTGGTGATGGTAATGGCGGAAGACACTTGCCTTGGCGTGGTTCAGCCGCCAGCCAGAGTGCTCTGGAAAGCGGCTAACGTAAGGTTTGTCTCGTAGGCGGTGCGCCCGTCTGTCTCTTTTAGCTTTCCTGTATGACGTTCAGCGTGAAGCCTGCGGCATCCATATACGCCTGTTCCTGCTCAATATCGGTGCTGAGTAGCGTTGGCTCATCGCTGGCGGGCAGTGCCAGCGTTAAGCTGTCAGCATCAACACTAATATTTGGTAAGGGCGGGGCGTTTTCGGGGCGTGAGTGGTTAATCAGCACCGCCAGGCGTAGCAGTAGGGCAAGCCGTATGCTGTGCGCGTGCTGCGCCTTGGGGAGCGCCTGCCACTCTTTGAGCGGGAATTTACGCCGATGGGCACGTACTAGAAAGGCCAGCTGATGCTGCTCCGGGCGTGAAAAGCCCGCCAGGTCAGAGTTTTCCAGCAGGTAAGCGCCATGGCGATGAAACTGGCTATGGGAAATAGCCAAGCCAATTTCGTGTACATGGCTGGCCCACTGAAGGTAGTAACGGTGCTCATGGGTGAGCGACCAGGCGCCTTGCACCTGTTTAAACAGACATAGTGCGGTCTCGGCCACGTTATCGGCCTGTCGGGTATCCACGTCGTAAATGCGCTGGAGAACGTCAAGGCTTTTGGAGCGTGTGTCTTCTGCGCTATTGCGTCCAGCCATATCATAGAGCACACCCTCGCGCAGGGCGCCGTCGGCAAAACGCATTTGGTTCAGGTCAAATGCCTCGAAGATAGCGCTTAAAATGGCCACCCCAGCAGGGAAAACTCGTGCGCGGTCAGGCTTTAATCCGTCGAGTTCGACTTTGCACAGCTGTTTGCACTTGAGCAGGCGCTCACGCAGTTTTTTGAGCCCGCTGCGCGTAATTACACCTTCAGAGGGGGTGTCACCATAGGCGAGAAGAACGCTAGCCACTGCTTTAATAGTGCCACTGGAGCCTACCGGGTCTTCCCAGCCAAGGCGCAGGTAGGGGCGCTGAATATGGGCAAGTTCTGATAACGCGGCCAGTTCGGCGCGGCGCATGCGCTTTTCACTCATCTCGCCGTCAGGAAAGTAGCGGCTGGTAAAGGTCACACAGCCCATGCGCAGGCTTTCCAGCGCCTTGGGTTCAAATTCTTCACCAATGATAAATTCGGTTGAGCCGCCACCAATATCGACAATCAAGCGGCGCCCGTTTTCGGCCAAGGCATGAGCCGCCCCTAGATAGATAAGCCGGGCCTCTTCACGGCCCGCAATAATTTCGATGGGGTGACCAAGTTGTGTTTCAGCCCGTTCAATAAACGCCTGGCTATTATGGGCGTCACGCAGGGCGTTGGTGCCCACGATGCGCAGGTTTGCGCTCTCAATATCACTTAAAAACGGCGCGAAGCGGCCCAGGCAATCCAGGGCGCGCTGAATGGCTGCTTCGTTAAGCTTGCCCTCTTCATCCAGGCCAGCCGCCAGTTGGACTTTTTCACCCAATCGTGCAACGACTTGAAGACGCTCATTTTGATAGTTGGCTACCAGAAGGTGAAAACTGTTGGAGCCGAGGTCAATGGCGGCTAGCCGCTGTGGTGCTGCGTTTTCCAGTTCGCTAACAGGAGCGCTAACGGGGGGTGAAATGTCCTTGGGCATGAGCTATCCTTCGTATTGGCTTTGCCAAGGTTGCGGTGCGCTTGGGCTATTGTCAATTGGCAAAGACTTGCGTTTATCGCGGGCCTTGACTACCATCGAACGACAGGTCTGACACGACCTTGCCTGCTACAAGGCTGATTGCTAGAAATTACCCAAAAAATTACTAGTAATAGCTCTGCTGACAAGAGATCGTTGATAGCGTGTCGATTCAGTTGTCTTGGTTGCCAAGCTTTTCTGGTGCTAGGCTTTCCTAGTAGTAAGCTTTCCTGGTACTAGGCTTTCTTGGTATTATCGGGACTTATTGAACGTCGTATTTATTTAATGCTGTACTTACCTTGGCTAAGCACGCGATGATTGTGCTACGTATATTGACTAACTAACGCTTATCCAGCATGTTAACAAGATACTGCTTATCCAGATAGCATCAGCCATATTTCCAAGTCGTCAGATGACCCGCTGATTGGTTCTTTCCTTATGCCAATCAGAACAAACAACTGCATGTACCCTCGAACTGAGCAATAACTCATTGCCTCATTGCACCAATGCCATGAGTTTTCACATGCCCAGCGGCTTACCATCGAGTACGTGCTTTATCGGGACCTGAACGCATCACACGGCGCCTAGCCATATCAGTACGTGCTACGCCTCCTGTCTTATTCTGGCGCCTTGCGCCTAGCTTCCAGAGCAACTTTCTAACACGCCGATGAATCTCACTGAACTCAAGCAAAAAACCGTTCCCGAGCTGCTCGATATCGCCCGCGAAATGGGTATCGATAACCTGGCCCGTTCGCGCAAGCAGGACATCATTTTCGCCATCCTCAAACGACACGCTAAAAGCGGTGAGGACATTTACGGCGACGGTGTACTGGAAATTCTTCAGGATGGCTTTGGCTTCCTGCGCAGCGCCGACAGCTCTTATCTTGCCGGACCGGACGATATCTACGTATCGCCCTCGCAGATTCGCCGTTTTAACCTGCGTAAAGGCGACTCCATTTCCGGCAAAATTCGCCCGCCGAAAGAAGGCGAGCGCTATTTTGCTCTGCTCAAGGTTAGCCAGATCAACTTTGACCGTCCGGAAAATGCCAAGCACAAGATTCTCTTCGAGAACTTAACGCCGCTATTCCCGAATGACCGTTTGCGGATGGAAATCGGTAACGGTTCTACCGAAGATCTAACGGCCCGTATCATCGACCTGACTGCGCCGATTGGTAAAGGTCAGCGTGGCCTGCTGGTGTCTCCGCCTAAAGCGGGTAAGACACTGATGCTGCAGAACATCGCCACCTCGATTACGCGCAACAATCCTGAGTGCCATCTGATCGTACTGCTGATCGATGAGCGCCCGGAGGAAGTGACCGAAATGTCGCGTACCGTACGCGGTGAAGTGGTGGCTTCCACCTTTGATGAACCGCCAGCGCGCCACGTTCAGGTCGCTGAAATGGTCATCGAAAAAGCCAAGCGTTTGGTTGAGCACAAAAAAGACGTGGTTATCCTGCTGGACTCGATTACCCGCTTAGCGCGTGCCTACAACACCGTCGTGCCGAGCTCCGGTAAAGTGCTGACCGGTGGTGTCGATGCGCATGCGCTTGAGAAGCCTAAGCGTTTCTTCGGTGCGGCGCGTAATATCGAAGAGGGCGGTAGCTTGACCATTATCGCTACGGCCCTGGTGGATACCGGTTCGAAGATGGATGAAGTCATCTTCGAAGAGTTCAAGGGTACCGGTAATATGGAAGCGCACCTTGATCGCAAGCTGGCGGAAAGGCGCGTCTTCCCGGCAATCAACATTCGTCGCAGCGGCACGCGGCGTGAAGATCTGCTGGCGTCTGAGGAAGAGATGCAGCGCATGTGGATTTTGCGCAAGCTGCTCAACCCGATGGAAGACACGGCTGCCACGGAATTCCTGATTGATCGTCTGAAGGATACCAAGACGAATCTTGAGTTCTTTGAAGCGATGAAACGCCGCTAGGATTGATGAAAATCACTATAGCGGCGCAAGCCTAGCGGGGAGTGTGTCTTGAAGTATAACGACTTGCGCGACTTCATCGCGGCGCTGGAAGCGCGCGGTGAACTCAAGCGTATCCAAGCCGAAGTTGATCCTTACCTGGAAATCACCGAGATTTGCGACCGCACGCTGCGTGCCGGTGGCCCGGCACTCTTGTTTGAGAATGTGAAGGGCCATGATATGCCGCTGCTGGGCAATCTTTTCGGTACGCCAAAGCGCGTGGCGCTAGGAATGGGGCAGGAGTCGGTCGAAGCGCTGCGCGAAGTGGGTAAGCTGTTGGCCTTTTTAAAAGAGCCTGATCCACCCAAGGGGTTGAAGGACGCCTGGGATAAGCTGCCTATCTTCAAACAAGTGCTTAGCATGGGGCCTAAAACCGTTAAGCGGGCGCCAGTGCAGGAAGTCGTTTTTGAAGGTGACGAGGTTGATCTTGATCGCCTGCCTATCCAGCACTGCTGGCCGGGCGATGCGGCGCCTTTAGTCACTTGGCCGTTGGTCATTACCCGTGGCCCGCATAAAAAGCGTCAGAATCTGGGGATTTACCGGCAGCAGAAGATTGGCAAGAACCGCCTGATCATGCGCTGGCTCTCCCACCGCGGCGGGGCACTGGATTTCCAGGAGTTTCAGCAAGCGCACCCTGGCGAGCCTTTCCCGGTTGCCGTAGCGTTGGGTGCTGATCCGGCTACGATCCTGGCGGCCGTGACCCCCGTCCCTGACTCACTCTCCGAATATGCGTTTGCCGGGCTTCTGCGCGGCTCGCGTACCGAGCTTGTTAAGTGCGGCCATTATGACCTTGAGGTGCCTGCCTCCAGTGAGATTATTCTGGAAGGGGTTATCTATCCTGATGATATGGCGCCTGAAGGCCCGTACGGTGATCACACCGGCTATTACAACGAGGTGGATCACTTCCCGGTCTTTACGGTAACGCGCATGACCATGCGCCGTGATGCCATTTATCACTCCACCTATACCGGGCGGCCGCCGGATGAGCCTGCCGTTCTCGGGTTGGCGCTTAACGAAGTGTTTGTGCCGATACTCTGCAAGCAGTTTCCTGAAATTGTCGACTTTTACCTGCCGCCTGAAGGCTGCTCGTATCGCATGGCGGTTGTTACCATGAAAAAGCAGTACCCAGGTCACGCCAAGCGCGTGATGATGGGGGTATGGAGCTTTTTACGTCAGTTCATGTACACCAAGTTCGTGATTGTGCTGGATGACGACGTTGATGCGCGCAACTGGGAAGACGTGATCTGGGCGATTACCACGCGTATGGACCCGGCGCGAGATACCGTGATGGTTGAGAATACGCCTATCGATTATCTGGATTTCGCCTCGCCTGTCTCTGGCCTGGGTTCCAAACTGGGGCTCGATGCGACCAACAAATGGCCAGGCGAAACAGACCGCGAGTGGGGCACGCCCATCGTGATGGACGAGACAGTCAAAAATCGCGTTGACGAGCGGTGGGAAGAGCTGGGGATTGGTATTCCTCTGCCAGCACCGCGGCATGGCGGTTAAGAAGGCAGTTAAGTTTAGCGGCGCACGTTGATCGATTTTTCACATAGAGGTTTTCATGAGCGCAAGGACGTTAACCTGCCAGGTAACGGCCGTTGAGGATTTAAATCCTGACGTATTTGGCGTGACGCTAAAAGGGCGCGCAGAATCAATGCAGCATGCGCCTGGGCAATATCTAGAACTTAAATTGGATGACAACACTTGGGTGCCCTTTTCAATTGCCAGTGCCGAGCAGGGCGATGGCGTCATTGAACTGCATATTCAGCACTGGCCTGAGCGCGATAATTCAGTACGACTTCGAAATTTGCTCCAGGTGGCCAATCAGCTAACGCTGCGCTTGCCCGGCGGTGAATGTGTGGTTGACGCGCAAAGCGAGCGTCCGCTGCTGCTGATTGCTGCTGGCACAGGGTTTTCACAAATGAAAGCGATTGTTGAGGCCACCCTGCGTGACCAGCCTGAGCGGCCAATCTCACTCTGGTGGGCTGCCCGTGAGCATCGCGACCTTTACGCTGAAAGCCTGGCGACTGAGTGGGCGCAGCGCTATCCCAATGTAACGTTTAAAGCGGTCACCGAATTTCCGCTAACTGAGCCTTTGGCAAGCGGCGAGCGTATTCATCACCATCAGGGCCGGGTTGATCTTGTACTGGAGAAAGCGGCGCTGACGTTCAGCGATTATGACGTGTATCTCTCCGGCTCGCCCGGCATGGTATACGCCTGCCTGGATGTGTTGGAAACCAAAGGCGTGGTGAGTGAGCGGGTTTTTTCCGACGTATTTGCTTATGCGCCGCGTGGGTGATTGACCCACAGCGTTAGTCTGTCACTTTTTGGCTATGGCGCTGTTTGTTAATCAACAGTTGCCATTTGCCAAGCTTAAGGGCAGGATAAAGATATACCTTTTTTAAAACGATTTTTTGCGGCCCCTTGGCTTGCCAGTCATCAGGAAAAATATGCACACACAAGCGCCTTTCCACACTGCTAACCGCCTGCCTTTTATGGCGGTTAGTGTGTGCATGAGCGTTGTGGCCTATTTTGGATATTGGTTTAGCCACGGTGTGCCCGCGGCCGACGGTTAACGTCGCGCTACTAGGCACACCTTCCAGGTTGCCTGCCGAATCTTCAAGCCCCGGTTGGTAACCCCACCGGGGCTTTTTGCGTTTAACGGCTTTTGCCATAGGAATTTCATTAAGGAGCTGCACCATGATGTATCGCGCTTATAACGTCACTATCGCTACCGGCTATGTGGGCTATGGCTGGCGATTTAGCGACGCGCGGTCGGTGCAAGCTGCCACCTCCGACCGTGCCCGTTTGGGTGGTAACGCCAATCAACGATGTCATGTGATACCGGAGAGTTAATGATGAATGCCCAGGCAAGCCTAGCCCCGATCAAGAATGCTAACGCCAAACTCCTTGGCGACAGTACGCCCAGCCCTGTTAATCACTTACCGACACCCGCCGAGTTACGCCAAAGCGTTGCCGTTGATGCTCGGTTAGGCCAGCAAATTTCTCAACAGCGAGAAGCAGTTCAGAAAATATTAAGTGGCCAGGATAAAAGATTATTGGTGGTGGTAGGCCCCTGTTCTATCCATGACCCGGACGCAGCGCTTGAGTACGCTGACCGTTTGGCGGTGCTAAGTGAGCAGGTGGATGAGCAGATTTTACCGGTAATGCGGGTTTACGTTGAAAAGCCGCGTACGACGGTTGGCTGGAAAGGGCTGGCCTATGACCCTGATTTAGACGGTCGTGGCGATATGCCCAAGGGCATTACCCTCTCTCGTGAATTGATGCATGCCGTTGCCGCCCGAGGCCTACCGGTGGCCACCGAGCTGCTTCAGCCCATGCTCGCGCCTTACCTGGATGACCTTTTAAGCTGGGTCGCGATTGGCGCGCGTACTACAGAGTCGCAGCTGCACCGTGAGCTGGCCAGTGACCTGGCCGCGGCGGTCGGGTTCAAAAATGCCACCAGCGGAGATGTGCAGGTCGCGATTGACGCCATACAAGCTGCCGCTCATGGGCACCAGCGCTTTGCTCAAGACAGTCATGGACGCCCCATCATGCAGCAAACAGCCGGTAACCCGCATACGCATGTTGTGCTTCGCGGCGGGCATGGCGAGCCGAACTATCAGGCAGCGCATGTTCAGGCAGCTATCAAGGCGCTGCATGAGGCAGGTCAGAACCCACGTTTAATGGTCGACTGTAGCCACGCCAATGCACGTAAAGATCATCGTCGTCAGAATGAAGTAATGCTGGATGTACTGGCCCAGCGGCAGGCGGGCAACGCCAATCTGGTCGCCTTGATGCTTGAAAGCCACCTGTTTGAGGGCAAACAGCCGTTAAACCCTAGTGCACTGCGTTACGGTGTTTCGGTAACCGATGCCTGTGTTGGCTGGGAGGCAACCGAGCGGTTGTTAAAAATGGCTGCAGAGCGATTAAGCGCACATTAAGCGACTCAGGCTTGTTTGCGTTGGTCAGCCCCGTATTATAGAGCTCTCATTTGGATTGCGAGGTTGGCCATGGTTTTTACCCTTGAGCCGCATGATGTACAACGCTACCGTCGTAAGGCGCGCATGATTAGCTTTGCGATGGCGGGACAACTGGTCATTTTTGGAATGCTGTTTTCCATGCTGCTGACCTCTGCCTTGGGCAGCAGCTTATGGCTCTACGCGCTAGGTATCTTCCTGGGACTTCTAGCCACCAGCGCACTCTTTGCGGTGCTGCGCGAACGGCCCTGGATGACCGAGATGCGCTACGTATGGCAGTTAAAGCAACACCTGTCGCAAATCAGGGGGTATTTACCTACGCTTAGGCGTGCACTTGAAGATGATAATCAAGCCGCGCTTAATATCGTGACCTTTTACCATCAAGGGATAACGCAGCTAGCCGAGCTAAATGGTCGTGAGCCCTCTCAAGACCCCACGTGGCTGGCCGAGAAGCATCACTTGGCGGAAAAGCGGGCAGCATTGGGATTGCCGCCCAAGTTTGATACCTTTGATCCACAGGATCTACACGCCTTTAAGCGAAGCTAGTGCATTACACAATAAATCACGCGCGCAGGGAGCCTTGATAGATGACGTTTTTTACCCCCCTTCGATTAGCCGCTGTGGGTGCTTGTTTGATGGCACTCACCGGCTGTGCCTCTACGTCTTCACCAGCAGACGAGTCTGGCACAATGACCGTTAACAGCAGTGCCCCGTTGTTGCCCTCGGTACTTTTTGCTGGAAACGCCGAGCAGTACCAGGGCTGGCACTGCCAGCCCGCTGACCAGA